>JBOGYJ010000183.1:0-6254 GCA_050696795.1 Solirubrobacteraceae bacterium
CGGTCATGTCGCCACCGAGGATCACGACGTCGGCCTTGTAGTGCTTGCCCGAGTTCAGGAACTTGCGCCAGCACGTCTCCGAGCCGTGCACGTCGGTCGCGAAGAAGATCCTCACTGCTCCACCTCCTCAGGCAGGTCGTACCAGCGCTTGCGCTCACCGATCCTGTCCCGCAGCTTCCAGCCGCGACTCTTGGGCGCCGCCTCGATGTGGGAGAGCAACTGGGTCAGCCGCTGCTTGATCTGTGCCTTGCGGCCCTCCCCCAGCGCGTACTGGTCGACATCGCTCGCGCAGCGCTCGAGGTTCCTGGTGATCGTCCGCCAGAGGCCCCAGTCATCGGCGCACAGCTGCGCGACGCGGGCACCGTTGACCGCATCACCATCGTGCTCGGCGACCTCATGGCCGTGCAGCAGCAGCACGGTGTCGCGGATGTCCTTCTCGTTGAGCTGCACGATCTGCAGCTTCGTCAGCAGCAGCTCCGCCAGCGGCACTGTCTTCTCACCCGCCTCGAGCCGCTCGGACAGCGGGATCTCATGGCACATGCGGAAGGCGCCGACGAAGACGTCGACCTGGCGGTCGTTGACCGTGTCATGGAAGAGCATGCGCTCCTTGCTGTTCATCGCGTTGAAGACGATGTGCGGCTCGTAGCCGGCGTCCGCCAGGAGCTTGCCGGCGGCGGCGCCCGAGCCCTTGGGCACGGCGAAGTCGAGGTCCTTGTACTCGCGGTCGAGCGCCGGGGGAACCTCGGGGGCACGCACCCTGACGGCCACGCCACCCAGCAGCGCGAAGGTGGCGCCCTGGTCGTGGGCGAGCGCCAGCAGCCGCTCTCCCTCCTCCACGAGGTCGGGGAGGATTGCGCTCAAACAACCACCGCTTTGCGACTGTCCATCCTGCGGCCCTCTTCTCCTCAACAACACCTGACGGCACTGTTATTAGACTTATATATCACTGTGCCGGTCAGAGAATCAACACAGCTCTTCATCGACGGCACGTGGCGCGGTGCGGAAGGCGGCGCGGTGTCCGCGGCGTTCAGCCCGGCGACCGGCGAGAAGCTCTGCGAGGTTGCCGAGGGTACGCGGGCGGATGCCGCGGCGGCAGTGGCCGCGGCCGTCGGCGGCTTCGGCGGCTGGGCGGCCGAGACGGCCTTTGCGCGGGCCCGTGCCCTGCACCGCATCGCCGACGCATGCGCGGCGCGGCGCGACGAGCTCGCGCGTGCGGCGACACTCGACCAGGGCAAGCCGCTGACCGAGTCCTACGACGAGGTGGACGAGCTGGTCGCGATGTGGCACGGCGCCGCCGAGGACGGCGTGCGGGTCGAGGGCTCGATCCCGCCGAGCGCCGCGCCGGGCAAGCGCGTGCTGGTGCTGCGCCGCCCGGTCGGGCCGGTCGCGGTGGTGACGCCGTGGAACTGGCCCTACACGATGCCTGCCGAGATCGTCGCCCCTGCGCTCGCGGTCGGCAACACGGTCGTGTGGACACCGGCGCCGAGCACGGCGTACTGCTCGGCGCTGCTGGCCGAGTGCATCGCCGATGCGGACCTGCCGCCCGGCGCCTTCAACTTCGTCACCGGCCCTGGGCCGGTTGTCGGCGACGAGCTCGTCGGTCACCCCGAGGTGGCCGCCGTCGGCTTCATCGGCTCGACCGCAACCGGCCTCGCGATCGCCAGGCGCGCCGCCGGCAAGCGGCTGCTGCTCGAGATGGGCGGCAACGGGCCGCTGGTGGTGCTCGAGGACGCCGACCTCGAAGCCGCGGCCGACGCGGCCGTGGTCGGCTGCTTCCTCTGCGCCGGCCAGAGCTGCACGGCCGGCGAGCGCATCCTGGTGCACTCGGAGGTTCGTGAGGAGTTCGTCTCGCTGCTCGCGGCACGGGCCGAGTCCGGCGCAGCACTCGGTGATCCGCTCCAGCGCGAGACCGCACTCGGGCCTCTCAACAACGAGGGTGTGGCGGCGAAGATGGATGCCCATGTGCAGGACGCGGTCGCCCGCGGCGCAAGGGTGGTCGTCGGCGGCCAGCGGGCCGCCGGCTTCCCTACCGACCTCTACTGGCCCGCGACAGTGCTCGACGGTGTGCCCGCCGACGCGCTGGCTGCCACCGAGGAGACGTTCGGACCGATCGCTCCGGTCATTGCCATCGGTTCGCTGGAGCAGGCGATCGAGCTGACGAACGCCTCCCCTTACGGGCTGCTGGCGGCGATCTTCACCGCCGACCTTTCACGCGGGTTGAGGTTTGCCGACGAGGCGCGCACCGGCCTGGTGAACATCAACGAGACGACCAACTACTGGGAGAACCACCTGCCCTTCGGCGGGCGGGCCGGCAGCCTCAGCGGCGTCGGCCGGGTCGGCGGGCGCTACCCGTTCGACGCTCTGACCGACCTGCAGACGGTCGTGATCGGTTGAACGAGTCCGCTGACACGCCGCCGGTTGCGAGTGGCCGCTGCCTCTGCGGGACGGTGCGTTACGAGGTCCGCGAGCCGCTGCGCGAGGTGCTGCTGTGCCACTGCATCGAGTGCCGGCGCTGGCACGGACACGTTGGCGCATACACGTCGGTGGCGCGCTCGGGCCTGGTGCTCGTCCAAGCGCAGGCGCTGCAGTGGTTCGACAGCCCATGTAGCGACACGGGCGCGCGCCGCGGGTTCTGCCGGCTGTGCGGTTCGAGCCTGTTCTGGGAGCCGGCGGATGGTGAGGTGGTCAGCATTGCCGCCGGAACGCTGGATGGTCCGACGCAGCTGCGCACCGGCAGCCACTGGTACGTGTCGCAAGCCGGCGACTACTACGAGCTGCCGGCCGACGGCCTCCCGCGCTGGTCGCGGGGTGGCGAACCGGCTTAACCGGACAATCTGGACCCGACGCGGGCAGATATTCCATCCAGTCCCCAAAATCGCACAGATTTCGCATGTGTGCGAATTTGCGGTCCAGTTCTTCCGTCTGAGCCGGTCGCGTGCGGGGCGGCTCAGGGAGCGACCGCCGGCGCGCCATGCCGGTAGAACGGCACCTCGACCAGCGGCTCCAGCGATGTGTTGCCGGCGATCAGGTCGGCGGCCTTCTCGGCCAGCATCACGACCGGCGCGTAGATGTTGCCGTTGGTGACGTAGGGCATCGAGGAGGCGTCGACGACGCGCAGGCCCTCGGTGCCCCGCACGGCCATCGTCGCGGGGTCGAGCACGTCGAGCTCGCCCTCGCCCATGCGGCAGGTGCAGGAGGGGTGCAGGGCGGTCTCGGCGTCGCGCGCGACCCAGTCGAGGATCTCCTCATCGGATTGCACCGCCGCGCCCGGCGAGAGCTCACCGTCGTTGAACGGGTCGAACGCTGACTGGGTGAGGATCCGGCGCGCGACACTGATCGCCTGCAGCCACTCGCGCCGGTCCTGCTCGGTAGAGAGGTAGTTGAAGCGCAGCTGCGGGTGCTTGCGGGGGTTGACCGAGATGATCTTCACCGAGCCGCGCGCGTCGGAGTACATGGGGCCGACGTGCACCTGGTAGCCGTGCCCCTGCGGGGCGGAGCCGTCGTAGCGGATCGCCAGCGGCAGGAAGTGGAACATCAGGTTGGGGTAGGCGACCTGCTCGCCCCCGCGGACGAAGCCGCCGGCCTCGAAGTGGTTGGTTGCGCCCGGCCCGGAGCGCAGCAGCAGCCACTCCAGGCCGACCTTGGGTCGGTTGCGGTACTTCATCGCGGGCGCGACCGAGACGGGCTGCTTGGAGGCGTACTGGACGTAGACCTCGAGGTGATCCTGCAGGTTCTCACCGACCCCGGGCACGTCGGCGACGACACTGATCCCAAGACGGCCCAGCTCGGATGCGTTGCCGACACCGGAGAGCTGCAGCAGCTGCGGCGAGTTGATCGCGCCACCGCAGAGGATCACCTCGCCGGCGCTCACCCGGCGGCTGCTCCCGCTGGAGCTGCCGCCGTCCACACCGGGGCCCCGGGCCCGCCGGCCCGTCGAGTACTCCACGCCGACAGCCCGCGTGCCCTCGAACAGGATCCTGGACACCAGCGCCCGACACTGCACCTCGAGGTTCGGACGCTTCATCGCCGGGTGCAGGTAGGCGCGCGCGGCGCTCAGGCGGCGGCCGCGGTAGATCGTGCGGTCAAAGGCGGCAAAGCCCTCCTGGCGGTAGCCGTTGACGTCGGTCGTCAGTTCATAGCCCGCCTGCTGCACGGCCTCGAAGAAGGCGCCGAACAGCGGGTTGGTGACAGGGCCGCGCTCCAGCTTCAGCGGGCCGCTGCCGCCGCGCCACTGATCGGCGCCCGCCAGGCAGGTCTCCATGCGCTTGAAGTAGGGCAGGCAGTGGGCGTAGTCCCACTGGTCGAGCCCGGGGTCGGCCCCCCAACGCTCGAAGTCCATCGGATTGCCGCGCTGGAAGATCATGCCGTTGATCGAGCTCGAGCCGCCGAGCACCTTGCCGCGCGCGTGGTAGATGCGGCGCCCGTGCATCTGTGGCTCGGGCTCGGATTGGTACTTCCAGTCGTAGAAGCGGTTCCCGATCGGGAAGGACAGCGCCGCCGGCATGTGGATGTAGACGTCCCAGAGGTAGTCGGGACGTCCCGCCTCGAGCACCAGCACGCGCGTCGAGCGGTCCTCGGACAGGCGCGCCGCCAGCACGCAGCCGGCGGCACCGCCGCCGACGATCACGTAGTCGTAGCGTCCGCCGACGTCGCTCACAGCACGCTCCGGATCTCGCTCTCAAAGGTGCCGACGTGCCCGGCGGCGATCTCGCGCGCGAGCTCGGGTTTGCGATCGGCGATTGCCTGCAGCATCGCCTCGTGCTCGTGCACCCGCGCGAACAGGTGCGGGAGCCGGTCGATCACCAGGTACCAGATGCGCAGCGAGAGGTTGAAGTAGCGCTGCAGCGTCTGCTCCAGGAAGGGGTTGGCAGAGGCGCGGTAGATGAAGCGGTGGATGCGCGAGTCGAGCGCCATCAGCGCCGCCATGTCATCGCCGCCGCGGCTCGCGCGCAGCTCCTCGATCAGCCCGTTCAGCTCGACTCGCCCCGCGTCGGTGAGGCGTTCGGCGGCGAGCGCGGCGGCGCGCGCCTCGAGCACCGCGCGGACCTCGGTGATCTGCGCAAGGTCCTTGATGTTGATCTCCGACGCGAACGTCCCGCGACGCGGAAAGACCGTCACCAGGTTCTCGAGCGCGAGCCGCTTGATCGCCTCCCGGATCGGCGTGCGGCCCATCTCGAGCTCACTGCCGAGGCGGTCCTCGTCGATCGGCTCGCCCGGCTTGATGTGGAGCGTGACCAGCCGATCGCGCAGCTCCTCATAGGCGCGATCGGCGAGCAGCGCGGGAGGCCCTGGTTGAGCCTGCCCGAGCGCTGATATATCACTCATGGGTCTGGAGCTTATCCGGAACGTCAATCCTCGGGGCGCCAGCGGCCGTCAATCGCCGAGCTCGATGCGCCGGCGATCGACGAAGCCCTCCAGCTCCTCGCGGATCGCGTCGTCGAGCGGCGGCGCCTCGTAGGAGTCGAGCTTCTCGCGCCAGATCTCGGACGCGCGCGCGGTCGCGTCCTTGGAACCGCGCTTGCTCCAGCGGTCGAAGTTGTCGGTGCTCGACAGCAGCGGCCGGTAGAAGCACTCGCGGAAGCGCTCGAGCGTGTGGGCGGCGCCGAGGAAGTGCCCGCCGGCGCCCACCTCCTCGTGGGCGCCGAAGGCGAGGGCGTCGTCGTCGAAGTCGATCGGCGTGAACTCGTGGCGGAGCTGGCGCAGGATCTCGATGTCCACGATGAACTTCTCGTAGCAGGACACGAGCCCGGCCTCGAGCCAGCCCGCCGAGTGCAGGACCACGTTGGCGCCCGCCAGGAAGGTGGGCAGCATCGTCATCAGCGACTCGTAGGCGGCCTGGGCGTCCACCGTTTGCGACGAGTTGAGCCCGCCGCCGCTCCGGAAGGGCAGCCCGAAGGAGCGCGCGATCTGGCCGGTGCACAGAAGGCCGACCGCCGACTCGGGCGTGCCGAACGAGGGCGAGCCCGACTGCATGTCGGTGTTCGAAAGGAACGACCCGAACACCACCGGGGCGCCCGGCCGGATCAGCTGCGCGAGCGCGATGCCGGCCAGCGCTTCGGCCATCTGCTGCACGAGCGTGGCCGGCAGGGAGACCGGTGACATCGCACCCATGAGCAGGAAGGGCGTGATGATCACCGCCTGGTTGGCCTTGACGTACTCGAACATCGCGCCGAGCATGCGGTCGTCGTAGCGCAGCGGGCTGTTGACGTTGATCAGCGAGATCGACGCCGGCGTGCGCTCGATCGCCTCGCGAC
>JBOGYJ010000184.1:0-2926 GCA_050696795.1 Solirubrobacteraceae bacterium
GACGTTAGTGGCGGCTTCAGAGACGGCGAGGCGAACACCATCGAGCGCCTCGCCTGAGAGCCCAGCGGCGCTCGCGTAACCAGCGAGGGCATGACGCAGTACCGGCACCGCGTCTGCCGTCGCGGGAAAGGACTTGTTGAGGTTCGCTTGTAATTGGACCAACCAAGCCACCGACCGCGATTTCGCCTCTACCCACCCTCTAACGGTATCGACCGCCTGCCCGACCGATGACCCCCTCAAACGCGCATATGGGGACGTCGCTCACCCCAAGGCGCTGACCACTTGCGGTCATCCATGGCTATCAGGAAGCACAACCTCAAGCGCAAGATCGGGGCGGGGGCTTTGATCTCACGCCCGATACCGAAAAGCTGCTCTACAACGACACCATCCAATTTGCGATCGATTGTCAGCCGTATCTGCAGGGTTTCTTCCCAACGCTCGAGCTGTTCCTCTGCAAGGCGACCGAGGCCAGCACATCGCCGCCGACGGCCGACGGCTGGCGGGACGGAGGGACGCGGTGAAGGCGATCGCCGAGCCGCGAGCGCGGGATCTCGCCGCTCGGGATTTCAGGCGGCACCTGAAAGTAGGTTGGGGCTGGAAGCCGGCGTCGGTCAATTTCGCGCTCGCGGCGGTTGATCACCTCAACAGGTTCCTCGAGTTCGCGAACTCAAACGCGAGCCGCTTGCCCAAGCAGCCCCGCGGGCGCTGAGCGTCGAGCAGCAGCGCGAGCTGCTACGCGCCGCTGAGGACTCCCGGCCGCGGGACCGGGCAATCATCACGCTGCTGTTCTACACGGCGCTGCGGTTACACGAGCTCGTTGCGCTCGATGTCGAAGACGTAACGCTCTCGGCACGCAAGGGTCTACTGGTCGTCCGCTCCGGGAGGGGCAACCTGTACCGGGAGGTTCCGCTGAACGCGCACTCCGCGATGCCCTTGGCGGCTGGCTGCGCGAGCGGGCGGCAGCCGACACGAAGGACGCGCTGTTCGTCGGTCCACAGGGTCGGCGCTTGTCGGGGCACGCGATCGACATGATTGTCGGCAGCATCGCGACCCGAGCGGGCCCCAGCTGTCAGCCCACACGCTGAGGCACACCTGCGTCATCAACCTCGTGCGTGGAGGCAATGATCTTGCCCTGGTAGCGGAGCTCGCCGGCCACCGGCGCCTGGAGACGACGCCGCGCTACAGCCTGCCGTCAGCCGCCGACCACCAGGCGGCGATGGACCCGCTCGAGCTTGACGACGCTTAGCGCCCATCCGGTTCCGTTCCTGCCCGCCCCCGAAATGGCGGCTGGTGACACGATTCTTACCAGCGCTCCGAGTCGCAGCACTCCGGTTCTGGTGTTGATGATCGCGAGCTCGGAGCGCGGCGTTGAAAGCGGGTCGCTCGGGTTGTCGGTGTTCGCGAAGGTCGCGAACTGGTTTCCGTTTGGTGAGAACGCGCCGCCGGTGAAGCTGTAGCGGGTTGGGCTCGGGATCCTCATCGTTCGTCCGGTGGCGGTGTTGGTGATCGCGAGTGGGCAGTGCGAATCGAACGAAGCGTCCTTGGTGCATCGTGGTAGCCAGGCCAGGAGGCTGTAGCGCCCACTAGACGGCGTGTAGACGCCGAGTTGATCGATCGATGGTCCGAGTGGTCGGACTCTGCTGCCAGGACGCCAATACCCGAGGACGGCCCCGCGCCCAGTGTGAGTCAGGAGCAGCCCGCCGGAGAAGGTGCGCGCCACCCAGGGGTTTGCCGTCCACCCAACTGGTATCGCTACACGGCGGGTAACGCGCATGGTGCGCGCGTCCATCTCCAGGAAGTCGGTGGTCCCCTGGTCGACGTAGAGCCGGTCGCCATCAGGGCTACTCGTCACGCCGAAACCGCGTGCAATGACGCTGGACCGACCTGTCGCGATCTCGGCTCCGCGGATCCTGTTCTTAGCGTCGACCCACAACAGCCGTCCATGGTTGATCGCGAGCGGGCCCGCTGATGAGGACTGGGGGACTGGGTAGGTGGCGATCTGCAGCAGCCGACCGGTCGCCACATCACCGACGTACAGCACCCCGGAGTAGTCGCCCCACGCGACCAGCGGGGCAGGCACACGCCCAGCCTTGCCCCGGGCGACGGCCGAGAGCCGAGACTGGGCCGCGGTCGGGCCTGTCCTGGCGCCCTGGAGCACAACGACGACGGCGCCGACGAGCGCGCCGAGGACTGTCAGCGCTGCGAGGGCAGAGAAGGCTCGGCGGCGGCGCCCGCGTCGGCGAGCCTCGGGGAAGATCGCGTCGGGAACTACTGGCTCACTTGTGCGTTCGGCCTGCGCGGGTCGGTCTATAACCGCCATCTGCGTCTCCTATCCGGGATAGCTCTCGAGTAGCGCAGCGAGATCTGAGCGGCGGTAGCCGTTGCGCAGGCCAAGCTCGATTAGCGCTCCTATTGCCTCGATGACCTCGGTCCGTTCAGGTGTTCCAGCGACCCGGATCGCGCGGCCTCGCCCGACCTCCAACAACCCCTGATCCCGCAAGAGCCGAAGCGCTCGCAGCACCGTGTTGGTGTTCACCCCAAGCACAGCCGCGAGATCCTTGGCCTGAGGGATCCGCTCGCCAGGACGCGCCTCACCCTGCGCGATCGCTCTGCGCAACTCGACCGCCACCTGCTCGTGCAGAAGTGTCGGATCGTTGCGGTCAACGGCAACCAGCCTCAGACGCGCTTCGTCCGTGCTATCCAAATGCTTCGCTGCCATAACGCTAGTAACATTAGCGTTATAGTCTTAGCAGGTCAAGTGGCGCCTGCCTTGACCGGTGCCCGTCGGACAATTTCGATGCTGTCGGTGGGGTCGACGACGACGTCGAACTGGCTGCCCGGCTCGCTTTTGTTCGGGCGGCGGTCGAGCAACTCCGAGCTCGGGAGTCTAAGGGGCCCCGGCGGGAACCCTCGCTACGCTACCTAC
>JBOGYJ010000185.1:0-18817 GCA_050696795.1 Solirubrobacteraceae bacterium
ACCGTGACCTGCGTGATCGTGCCCAACGACCTGCAGGAGGAGGACGCCGTCGAGCAGCCTCCGCGCAGTCACGGCACCGTGCACTCGGGCCCGGGGTGGATCGCGCCGCGCGTGTTGCCCCCGGACGACGCGCTGAAGCACGCCGCCGACGTGCTCAACAGCGGCACGAAGGTGGCGATGCTGGTGGGCCAGGGTGCGATGAAGGCAGCCGAGGAGGTCGAGGCGGTGGCCGATCTGCTCGGCGCCGGCGTCGCCAAGGCGCTGCTCGGCAAGGCGGTGCTGCCCGACGACCTGCCGTTCGTGACCGGCTCGATCGGCCTGCTCGGCACCCGGCCCTCGTACAACATGATGCAGCAGTGCGACACGCTGCTGATGGTCGGCTCGAGCTTCCCGTACTCCGAGTTCCTGCCGAAGGAGGGACAGGCGCGCGGCGTGCAGATCGACATCGACGGCCGCATGCTCTCGATCCGCTACCCGATGGAGGTGGCGCTCACCGGGGACAGCACCGAGACGCTACGGGCGCTGATCCCGCTGCTGCAGCGACAGCCAGAGCGTGGTTGGCGCGAGATGATCGAGTCCGAGGTACGCGACTGGTGGAAGCTGATGGACGAGCGCAGCGCGGCGCCCGCCGATCCGATCAACCCGCAGCTGGTGGTCGCCGAGCTCTCGAAGCGCCTGCCGGACGGCGCGATCGTGTGCGCCGACTCGGGCTCGGTCGCCAACTGGTACGCCCGCGACCTGCGTATGCGCGCGGGCATGATGGGCTCGCTCTCTGGCACGCTCGCGACGATGGGCGCCGGTATGCCGTATGCGATCGGCGCCAAGTTCGCACACCCGCGCCGGCCCGTGTTCGCGCTGATGGGCGACGGCGCGATGCAGATGAACGGGATCAACGAGATGATCACGATCGCCAAGTACCACGATCGCTGGCCCGATCAGCGCTTCGTGATCCTCGTGCTCAACAACCGAGACCTCAACCAGGTCACCTGGGAGCAGCGGGTGATGAACGGCGACCCGAAGTTCCCGGGCTCGCAGGACCTGCCGGACTTCCCGTACGCGCGCTACGCCGAGATGCTCGGGCTCAAGGGCGTGCGCGTGCAGTCGCCCGAGGAGGTCGGGCCCGGTTGGGATGAGGCGCTGAGCGCCGATCGTCCAGTGCTGTACGAGGCGATCACCGACCCGGAGGTTCCGCCATTGCCGCCGCACATCACGGTGCAGCAGGCGCGTGCGTTCGCCTCGGCGGTGGTCGGCGGTGACGAGCATGCCGGCCGCATTGTCAAGGAGTCGTTGCGCCAGAAGCTCCCCGAGTTCCTGAACCGGGGGTGAGGCGATGAATGCGCACGGTGAGCTGGTGGTCACGCGCGAGCAGGTGCGCGAGGCGGTGAAGAGCGAGCACTCGTGGGAAGTCGCGGCCCAGACGCTGGGCGTCAAGCCCGGGCTCGCGTTCATGGTCGCGACCGGTGTCCCAGCCGACGGCAGCGGCGTCCCCGAGCTCGCCGACAGGCTCTGCGGCGGACAGAGCCTGTCGAGCCCGCAGTCGCTCGTGAACCCGCGCGGGCACAACCCCATGCGCAACGAGCTGGTCGAGGCGTGGGTGCGGGGCCGCGCAACGCGGGAGCTGAGCTGATGGTGCAGATCACCGAACTGACCGAGAGCTGGCCGTTGCTGCGCCAGCTCACCGGCGCCGATCGGCTCGCGCGCGGGCGCGCCGCCAAGTCGCAGGGCTCCAAACAACTCGTCCCCAGGACCGCGTCGGCTGACCGGGTGGTCAAATCCGTTTGCCCCTACTGCGCCGTGGGCTGCTCGCAGAACGTCTACGTCAAGGATGAGCAGGTGATCCAGATCGAGGGCGATCCCGACGCCCCGCACACACGCGGACGGCTGTGCCCCAAGGGCTCGGCGTCGCTGCAGCTGACCACCGGCGCCGCACGCGAGAGCCATGTGCTCTACCGCGCGCCGTACGCGAGCGACTGGCAGCGACTCAGCCTGGAGACCGCCATGGACATGGTCGCCGAGCGCATCGTGCGCACCCGCGAGGAGGGATGGGAGTGGGAGCGCGACGGCAGGCGCACCCGCCGCACGATGGGGCTGGCGGCGCTCGGCGGCGCCACCCTCGACAACGAGGAGAACTACCTGATCAAGAAGTTTCTGACGGCGCTCGGCGTGATCCAGATCGAGAACCAGGCGCGTGTCTGTCACAGCTCGACAGTCGTCGGCCTCGGGACCTCGTTCGGACGCGGCGCATCGAGCACGCTGCCGGGCGATCTGCAGAACTCAGACCTGATCATGCTCGAGGGCTCCAACATGGCCGAGGCGCACCCGGTCGCCTACCAGTGGGTGGTCGAGGCCAAGAACCGTGGCGCCACGATCGTCCACGTCGATCCGCACTACAGCCGCACGAGCGCGCTCGCCGACCTGTTCGTGCCGATCCGGCCGGGCACCGACATCGCCTTCCTCGGCGGAGTGATCAACCACGTGCTGCAGACCGAGTCGGACTTCCGCGAGTACGTGGTCAACTACACCAACGCGCCGACGATCATCCGCGAGGAGTTCAAGGACGCCGACGTCGACGGGATGTTCTCCGGCTTCGAGGCCGAGTCGCGCGACTACGACCCGACGAGCTGGCAGTACGAGGGCGCGTTCGTGGCAGCGGCCGCGGGGCAGCGCGACCAGGAGGGCAACATCAAGCGGATGGGCTCGGACGGCGAGGGCCAGGGCGGGGAGGAGGCACGCGGCGAGCCGCACCTCGACCTCACCCTGCAGCATCCGCGCTGCGTCTACCAGATCCTCAAGCGCCACTTCGAGCGCTACACGCCGGAGATGGTCGAGCGTATCTGCGGGATCCCGCAGGATCTGTTCCTGCAGGTCTGCAAGCTCTTCATCGAGAACTCCGGGCGTGAGCGCACAGGCGCCTTCGTGCACGGTGTCGGCTGGACGCAGCACACGATCGGCTCGCAATACATCCGCTGCGCCTCGATCCTCCAACTGTTGCTGGGCAACATGGGGCGTCCCGGCGGCGGTGTGATGGCGATGCGCGGGCACGCCTCGATCCAGGGATCGAGTGACATCCCGACGCTGTTCGACACGCTGCCGGGCTACATCCCGATGCCGCACTCGCACACGGTCGAGGGCCTCGACGCATTCCTCGCTGCCGATGCGCCCAAGCGCGGCTTCTGGGGCAATATGCGCGACTACACGGTGAGCCTGCTGAAGGCCTGGTGGGGCGCCGCCGCGACGTCCGAGAACGACTTCTGCTTCGACTACCTGCCGCGCCTGACCGGCAGCCATTCGACCTATGACACCGTGATGGAGCAGATCAAGGGCACCGTGAAGGGCTACATGCTCTTCGGCCAGAACCCGGCGGTGGGCTCCGCCAACACGCGCATGCAGCGGCTCGGCATGTCGAAGCTCGACTGGCTGGTGGTGCGGGACTTCTCGCTGATCGAGTCGGCGACCTGGTGGAAGGACGGGCCGGAGATCGAGTCCGGGGAGATGCGCACCGAGGATCTGCAGACCGAGGTCTTCTTCTTTCCCGCCGCCGCCCACACCGAGAAGGACGGTACCTTCACCAACACCCAGCGGATGGTGCAGTGGCATCACCGCGCCGTGCACCCGCACGACGACCAGCGCAGCGACCTGTGGTTCATGTTCCATCTCGGTCGCCGTATCCGCGAGAAGCTCGCGGGATCGAGCGAGGAGCGCGACCGGCCGGTGCTCGATCTCACCTGGGACTACCCGACCGAGGGTGAGCACGAGGAGCCGAGCGCCGAGGCGGTGCTGGCGGAGATCAACGGCTACGACCCGAGCGGGCGCTACCTCTCCTCTTACACCGAATTGAAGTCCGACGGCAGCACCGCCTGCGGCTGCTGGATCTACTGTGGCTGCTACGCCGAGGGTGTCAACCAGACGACCCGCAGGACTCCGGCGCGCGATCAGAATTGGACCTGCTCGGACTGGGCGTGGGCGTGGCCGGCCAACCGCCGGATCCTCTACAACCGCGCCTCGGCCGACCCCGAGGGGCGGCCCTGGTCGGAGCGCAAGAAGCTTGTCTGGTGGGACGAGGAGCAGGGGAAGTGGACCGGATTCGACACGCCCGACTTCGAGGCCGACAAGCGTCCCGACTACCGACCCGACAAGGATGCCAGCGGGCCGGCGGCACTCGCCGGTGATGACCCGTTCATCATGCAGGCCGATGGGCGCGGTTGGTTGTATGCGCCCGCCGGGGTGGCCGACGGGCCGATGCCGACCCACTACGAGCCACAGGACTCACCAGTCCGCAATCTGCTGCACGGCCAGCAGCGCAACCCCGCGCGCCAGGTCTACGAGCATCCGGACAACCGCTATCACCCAAGCCCCGGCGAGCCGGGCGCCGACGTCTTCCCCTACGCGGTCACCACCTATCGGCTGACCGAGCACTTCACCGCTGGCGGCATGAGCCGCTGGACGCCCTACCTGTCGGAGCTGCAGCCGGAGTTCTTCTGCGAGGTCTCACCCGAGCTGGCGGCCGAGCGGGACCTGGAGCACGGCAACTGGGCGACGCTCGTCAGCGCCCGTGGCGTGATCGAGGCACGCGTGCTGGTGACCGACCGGATGACGCCGCTGAACTCGGACGGCCGCGTGATCCACACGATCGGAGTGCCCTACCACTGGGGACCCAACGGCTACGCGCGCGGCGATTCGATGAACGAGCTCTCCGCGATGTCGCTGGATCCCAGCTCCCACATCCAGGAGGTGAAGGCCCTGACCGTGGATATCAGGCCGGGCCGCCGGCCGCGCGGTCCCGAGCGCCTGAAGCTGCTCAAGCGCTACCGCGAGCAGGCCGGAGTCACGGCCGAGACGGGGATGGCGCCATGACCGGTGTCGGCGATGGCGCCATGACCGGTGTCGGCGATGGCGCCATGACCGGTGTCGGCGACGGCGCCATGACCGGTGTCGCGAATACAGCTCATAGCAGCATTCGCGACGTCAATGGCGAGCGGGAGGTGCCGTCATGAGCGGGCTTGCGGCCGGCTCCCCGCTCGAGGTGCTGCTGGTCGGCGGCAAGGACCCGGCGCAGGCCGCCGGCTGGGACGAGCACCCGCCGCGCGTGGGCTTCTTCACCGACACGTCGATCTGCATTGGCTGCAAGGCCTGCGAGGTCGCCTGCAAGGAGTGGAACAGCGTCCCCGAGGATGGACTCAACTGGACCGGTCTGTCGTTCGACAACTCCGAGGGGCTGAGCGCGGACACGTGGCGTCATGTGGCGTTCATCGAACAGCGGGAGCCGCTGACCGGCCACGAATCCAACTTCCAGCGCGCCGGCTCAGAGGGCTTCCGCTGGCTGATGGCCTCCGATGTGTGCAAGCACTGCACGCACGCCGCCTGCCTCGACGTCTGCCCGACGGGCGCGATCTTCCGCACCGAGTTCGGCACCGTGGTCGTGCAGGAGGACATCTGCAACGGCTGCGGCTACTGTGTCCCCGCCTGTCCCTACGGGGTGCTGGACAAGCGCGAGGAGGACGGCCGCATCTTCAAGTGCACGCTCTGCTATGACCGCCTGCAGGACGGCCAGGAGCCGGCCTGCTCCAAGGCCTGCCCGACCGACTCGATCCAGTTCGGCGAGCTCGACGAGCTGCGCGAGCGGGCCGATGCGCGGCTCGCCAACATGCACGAGGCCGGCGTCACCGAGGCCCGCCTCTACGGACGCGATCCCGATGACGGCGTCGGCGGTGACGGTGCCTTCTTCCTGCTGCTCGACGAGCCCGAGGTCTACGGCCTGCCACCGGATCCCGTGGTCACCACCAGGGACCTGCCGACGATGTGGCGCAACGTCGGCATCGCCGCCGCGGCGATGCTCGGCGTCGGCGTCGTCTGTGCGATCGGAGGCGGACGGTGAGCGCCGGGAACGGACATGGCGCGCCGGCCGGGATGGGCGGTCCGGCAGATTCATTCAGCAGTCCGCGCCGACCCACAAGGGTCAGCCCGATCGACGGCTCGGACGGCCACAAGTCCTCCTACTACGGGATGTCGGTGATCAACCCTCCCGTCTGGGAGGAGCAGGAGATCGCGGGTTACTTGTTCCTCGGCGGCCTGGCCGGTGGCAGCTCGCTGCTCGGCGCCGTCGCCGACGTGACCCGCCGCCCGCGCCTCGCTCGGCGCGCCAAGCTCTGCGCCAGCGGCGCGATCACGCTCTCGCTCGGCGCGCTGATCAAGGACCTGGGAAAGCCGGAGCGCTTCATCAACATGCTGCGCGTCGTCAAGCCGACCTCGCCGATGAATATCGGCACTTGGATCCTCACCGCCTACTCGCCGCTCAACTTCGGAACCAGCGCGGCCAGCGTCACGGGACGCATGCGGTTGCTCGGCCGCACCGCCGGTCTGGGGGCCGGCGCGCTCGGCACGCTGGTCTCGACCTACACCGCTGCCCTGATCGCAGACACGGCCGTGCCCGCCTGGCACGAGGGCCATCGCGAGCTGCCGTTCCTGTTCGGCAGCTCCGCGATGCTGGCGTCCGGCGGCATGGGACTGATCCTCGGTCCCCGCCACGAGAACTCACCCGCGCGACGGATGGCGGTGATCGGCGGCGTCTGCGAGCTGGTCGCGGGGCAGTTGTATGAGCAGCGGCTTGCCGGGCAGGGCGTCAAGCAGACGCTCGATTCCGGAGTCGCGGGCCGGCGCATGAAGCTGGCCAAGGCACTCACCGCCGGCGGTGTGGTCACAGCCGCCCTGCTCGGTCGCCGCAGTCGGCTGGTTGCGGCCGGCGCCGGCGCCGCGCTGGTGGCGTCCTCTGCCTTCACCCGCTTCGGCATCTTCGCCGCCGGCATGCAGTCGGCAGAGGATCCGCGCTACACGGTCGAGCCACAGGTCGCGCGTCTGCGCGAGAGAGGTTTGCGATGAGCGAGGTGCCGACACCGAGTGAGCCGGTGACCCCGATCGTGCCCGACAGTCCGGTCACCCCGGTCGTCCCCGATCCGGGCACCCCGGTCGTCCCCGATCCGGGCACGCCGGTCGTGCCCGATCCGATCACGCCGGGCGATCCCGCGACTCCACCGATGATCCCTGGCCCTGACGAGCCGGCCACCCCGATCGTGCCCGAGCCAACACCGCCCGACACTCCCGGCACGCCGAGTACGCCGGGCCGGCCCACCGAGCCCACACATCCCGACAACCCGGACACACCCGACCCGCCGCCCGACCCCGAAACAAACTGAGGCTTGAAATGACCGAGCAGCGCAACCAACACGATCCGTCAAGCGACCTGCCCGGCGCCGTCTCCGACCAGAACCGGGAGGAAAACCAGAGCGGCCACCGCGAGGACCGGACCCACCCGGAGCCGCGGACGTCGGGCAAACTGCCCAGGAAGCACGAGCCGCCGCATCCCACGACCGGCGCGGCGGGCGAAGGCTCGCAGTCGACAGGCCACCGCCAGAACGCCGGCTGATCTGTAGCCTCACTCGTTGGTCGACGGCTGCTGACCAGGGCGCTGGGAGCTCTTACGTGCCTCTCATGATCTGCGCTTAGGCTCGGCGCCCGAGAGGTTATGAGCGGACCCAAGCATCTTTGGTCGGGCGACTGGGAGAACGAGTCGCGGCAGCCTGCCGCGGCGCAGCCACCCGCGCAGGACCAAGAACCGGAAGTCCAAGCTGCGGTGGAGGCGCCCGTTCGAGGGCGCTATACCAGGCGGCAGCTGGTGATCGCGCTGACCGCTGGGGTGGCCGCAGCCGCCATCACCGTCGCGCTCGTCGTCACGCTCGCCGGCCCGCAGACACCGAACCCGCACCACAAGGCGCCGACGGCCGCCACAGCGCCGGGCGCCCCCGGGCAGCCACAGAGCTCCGGTGGCGGGAGCCTGAGCTCCCCGAGCCCGACCTGTCAGCAGAGTCCGGGCGGCTGCGCGCGGACCACGTCGGTGCCGACCGCGACAGGGCCGAGCGCCAACTGGATGGGGATGCAGATCGTCACCAGCCCATCCGGCGTCGTGGTCAGCACGGTGAAGCTCGGCAGCCCCGCCGACGCGGCCGGCTTCGAGCCAGGGGATCAGATCCAGTCGGTCGACGGCCACATAATCGGCAGCGTGGACGAGTTGCGCTCCGATACAGATGGCGTGAAGATCGGCGCTCCGGTCACGGTCGACGTCATGCGCTCGTCTGTGCAGCTGACTTTCGCGTCGATTCAGATGACGCAGCGCCCCGCGATCCATCCGTGAGCTTCGCCGCACCGCTTGTCCTGCTCGGCCTGATTGCGCTGCCGGCAGCGGTGGGCCTCTACCTGGCCGAGCACCGGCGCCGGTCGCACAAGATGGCCGCGATGGTCAGTGCCAAGCTGTTCGCATCGGTGGCGCCCCGCAACCCCGGCTGGCGGCGTCACGCGCCCTACGCGCTGCTCGGCCTCGGGCTCGTGGCGCTGATCCTCGCGGCCGCGCGGCCGCAGCATGCGGTCGAGCAACCGGTGAAGGGCGCGACCGTGATGCTCGTGAACGACACCAGTGCCTCGATGGCGTCCACCGACGTGAGCCCGTCGCGGCTGGCGGCGGCCAAACAGGCCGCGATCAGTTTCCTCCGGCACGTGAGTGGGTCCACCCAGGTCGGCGCGATCGCGTTCGCGCGGCATGTGCTGCTGCTCCAGTCACCGACCACCGACCACTCGCTCACGCGCGCCGTGATCGCCGGGATCAAGCCCGGCGGAGGCGGCACCGCGATGGGGGATGCGCTGGCGCGGGCCGTGCATTCGATCAAGACCGCGCCCAAGATCGGCGGCAAGCGCTCACCCGGCTCGGTGATTCTGATCTCAGACGGCGCCGGCAACGTCGGCGTCAACCCGCTCGCCGTCGCGGCCCAGGCCAAGCGTGAGAAGGTCAAGATCTTCACGATATCGATCGGGACCGCGCACGGCACGGCCGAGATCCCCCATCGCAGCGGCCCGGTGGTGACGGCCGTACCGGTCGATCCGACCGAGCTCTGGCAGATCGCACGGGCCTCGGGTGGGCATGCCTACCGCGCCGTGGACTCGGCGACACTGACCTCGATCTACAACGATCTGGCCAAGGTGCTCGGACACCACCGCGTCGAACGCTTGCTGATCGGGTTCTTCGCAGGCGCAGGACTTTTGTTGGTGGCATTCGGCGCCGCGCTGTCGCTGTTGTGGTTTGCGCGACTGGCATGAAGTTGAGAACGTGAAGCGGAACGAGAATCGGAGGACCAATGACTGAGATGGACGGCATCCACCGTTCGCGTGATCAGGCGCGTGGCGCGCTGCAGGACGCGCTCGGCGAGATCAAGCGTGTGATCGTGGGCCAGGATGCGATGCTCGAGCGCGTGCTGGTGAGCCTGCTGGCGGGCGGCCATGTGCTGCTCGAGGGCGTGCCGGGCCTGGCCAAGACGCTGACGCTGAAGACGCTCTCGGCGGTGCTCGGCGGCACCTTCGGGCGGATCCAGTTCACTCCCGACCTGGTACCCGCAGACCTTGTCGGCACGCGCATCTGGCGACCCGATACGAGCCGTTTCGACACCGAGCTCGGCCCCGTGTTCCACAATTTCATCCTCGCCGACGAGATCAACCGCGCGCCCGCGAAGGTGCAGTCGGCCCTGCTCGAGGTCATGCAGGAGCACCAGGTCACGATCGGCGGGACTACCTACAGGGTGCCGCATCCGTTCATCGTGATGGCGACCCAGAACCCGATCGAGTCCGAGGGCACCTATCCGCTGCCCGAAGCGCAGGTCGACCGCTTCCTGATGAAGATCCTGGTCGACTACCCGACGCCGGGGGAGGAGGCCGCGGTCGTCGGCCGCAGCCTGAAGCCGCCGGTCGAGGTGCGCGAATGCGTGAGCCTGGCCGACCTCGAGGCCCACAGCGCCGCCGCGGCCACGGTCGCGGTCGACCGCGAGGTGATCGCCTACGCGGTCTCGTTGGCCGACGCGACCCGCCACCCCGAGGCCCACGGACTGCAGGAGCTCGCTCCGCTGATCGAGTTCGGCTCGAGCCCCCGCGGCCCGATCGGCCTCGTGCAGGCGGCGCGTGTTCTGGCACTGCTGCGCGGCCGCTCCAACGTTGCCCCCGAGGACATCACCGACCTCGCTGCTGACGTCCTGCGCCACCGCGTCGTCCTCTCCTACGACGCGCTCAGCGAGGGCGTGACCGTCGACTCGCTGATCGAGCGGATCATGGCCGCCGTGCCGGGGCCGGATGCGCGTCTGATCCGATCCGCCGCCGGTGATGCCTCGAACGTTTGATGATGCTGCGGCGGCCTCGCCGCTGCTTCGGCCACCGGCGATAGCGTCGCTGCGGCCGGCCGATGCCCGCCAGGGTCCTGGACCGATACCCGGCTCGCTGCTCGACGCGCTCGACGTCGCGATCCAGCGGCTGATCGCGCGCACGCACTCCGGCAGCCGCCGCGCGACCGGTGTCGGCCTAGGCACCGAGCTCGCGCAGCTGCGGCCCTACGAGTCCGGCGACGACGTTCGCCACATCGACGCGGCCGCCAGCGCCCGCACCGCCACGTTGCATGTGCGGGTGCATGTCCCCGAGCGCGCGCTCACCACCTGGATCGTGATCGACCTCTCGCCGTCGATGGCGTTCGGCACCACCGAGCGCCTCAAGATCGACGTTGCTGAGGGCTCCGCCCTGGTGTTCGCGCGGCTCGGGCTGCGCCGTGCGGGCAGCGTCGGTGTGATCGCATTCGGCATCCCCGGTGAGCCGGCGGGAATCCGCGTGCTCCCGCCGCGCGGCTCGAAGCCCGGATTGGTGGCGGTGCGCAAGCTGCTCGAGGAGGGCGTCGCTCCCGATGGCGACGCCGGTGATCCGGAGGCACTCGCCGGCGCGCTCGCTCGCACCTTCAAGCTCTCGAAGCTGCCCGGCCTGGTGGTCGTGATCTCAGACTTCCGCGACCAGCACGACTGGGAGCGGCCGCTGGGCGCTCTGCGCCTGCGCCACTCGGTGGTCGCGATCGAGGTCGGTGACCCCACGGAGTCCGAGCTGCCGGCCGTCGGCCGGTTGACGGTGGTGGACCCCGAGACCGGTGACCTTGTGCGGGTGGACAGCTCCAACAGCAGGTTGCTCGAGCGCTTCGCGGCGCTCGAGCGCGAGCGCCGCGCAAGCGTCGCCTCCGAGCTGCGCCGCCTCGGCATCAAACACGTCGCGCTGTCCACCGACCAGGACTGGCTCGTCGAGCTGGGCCGCAGGATCCGATGAGCTTCGCCGATCCCCTCTGGCTGCTGCTGCTCGCGGTGCTGCCGCTGGCGCTGGTCGCGCAGCGGCTCTCGCGCCGGCGCACACGGACCTATGCCATGCGCTTCCCCGCCGCGGCAACGCTGCAGCGGGCGCTGGCCGACGGTACCGACCGCCGCTGGCGTCGGCAGCTCCCGATCGCGGCGCTGCTCGCCGCAGTGGGTTTGCTGGTCGCTGCGGTCGCCGCACCCCGGGTCTCCCACCGGGTTCCGATCCGTGCCGCCGCACTGATGCTGGTGCTCGACCACTCCGGCTCGATGGCCGCAAACGATGTGCATCCCACCCGCCTACGGGCGGCGATCCGCGCGGCCAACACGTTCATCGACCAGCTGCCCGCGGTCGCGCGGGTGGGCGTGGTCGCGTTCTCCACCGCCCCCGACACGGTGCAGCAGCCCGTCGCGAATCACAGCGCCGCCCGCACCGCGATCGACAGCCAGCAGGCAAACGGTGGCACGGATACCGGCCCCGCCCTGCTGCTGGCGCTGCAGCTGCTGCACGGCGCCCGCAAGCACCACCCGCCGGCGGCGATCGTGCTGCTCTCCGATGGTGCCGCAAACCTCGGCATCAGCCCCGTGGTGGTGGCTCAGCAGGCGCGCCACGAGCACATCCCGATCTACACGGTGGCGCTTGGCACGCCCGCCGGTGTGCTCAACGAGGGGATCTTCGGCTCCACCGTCCCGGTCCCGCCCGACCCGCAGCTGATGGACGCGATCGCCCGCACCTCCGGTGGCCGCGCCTACGACGCGCAGACCGAGGAGCACCTGCGCGCGATCTACGCCACGCTCGGCCGCAGCCTCAGCACCGTGTCGCGGAAGCGCGACATCAGCGTCTACTTCTTGATCGCGGCGGGTGTTCTGCTGCTTGCCGCTGCGCTGGGCTCGGTGCGGACCACAGCGCGGCTGCCCTGAGCCTGCCTCTGAGTGGTCTCGCACGCATCCTCGCCGCCGCCGGCAAGGCGAGCTGACTGGCCTACGCGACGAGCGGCGCCAGCTCCCTGCCGAGCAGCTCGACGAACTCCAGGTCGTCATGAGGCAGGTGTTGGCACAGCATCCTGAAGGCGCCAGCCTGCTCGTATCCGCGCAGCTGTTCGGCCACCTGTTCGAGCGTGCCGACGATGAAGCCCTCGGGCGGGTCGCGCAACAGCGACTCCGGGTCCATGCCGCGGAATTCCGCCGAGCGCCGCACGCGCGCTCGAAGGTCGGCGTCGTCGCGTCCGGCGATCACTGGTCCCATCACTGAGAATGGGATCGGCTCCCGGCCGATCGCCTGGCAGGCCCGCGCGATCTTCTCACGGCGCTCACGCACAGCTGCCACGCTGGCAAAGGCCGTGTTGTACTCGTCGGCATAGCGCGCAGCCAGGCGGGCGGCGAACGGTCCGGCGGCGCCACCCATCTGGAGCGGTGGATGCGGCTGCTGGAGCGGCTTGGGCTGAGCATCGAGCGCTTCGAGCCGGTAGTGCTTGCCGGTGAACGAGAACGTCTCGTCAGGGCGGGTGGGGGCCCAGTTCCCGAGCACGATCTGCAGCTGTTCGTCGAGGATCTCCATCCGCACCTTGAGCTCCGGGTAGCGGAAGCCGTAGGCCGCGTGCTCACGCTCATGCCAGCCGGCGCCCAGGCCGAGCTCGACGCGGCCGCCGGAGACGTGATCGGCTGTGGTTATCAGCTTCGCCAGCTCCGACGGGTGGCGGAAGGTGGCGGGGGAGACCATCGTCCCGAGCCGCAGCTTGGTCGTCTGCGCAGCCAGCGCGATCACCGTCGCGAGCGCATCAAGCGAGCCGCGCTCGGGATGCTCGCCATCGAGGTTGACGTAGTGGTCGGATCGAAACAGGGTTCCGATCCCGTGCTCTTCGCAGGCGCTTGCGAGCGCCTGCCACTGCGGCCAGGTCACGCCCTCCTGACCTTCGATCATCAGGTCCAATCGCATGCCAGCACCGTATCGGCCGGAACCCGCCGATGCGCCGGCGATCGGTGTCGAGCTCAGTCAGCGACTGGCCCCGAGCCTCCAGGCACGGCTGGCTCCGCCCGACTCGCCCACTGGTTGCCATCGGGAAACCGTTGGACAGTAGAGTCGGCCGAAAAGTACTGTTCGCGGCCGTAAGTTCAGGCCTCCGGCTAACGGACCAACTACGAAAGGATCGTGATGGGATTCGGGGACAAGCTGAAAGGGCTGCGCGACCAGGCTCAGCAAACCGTGGCGGAGAACAAGGACAAGATCCAGGACGCCGTGCAGGTCGTGGGGGAGGCGGCAAACAGCAAGACCCACGGCAAGTACGCAACCAAGATCGCTCAGGTTGGCGAGAAGGTCAGCGGCGGCGTCGGCAGGTTCGCGGAGGGCGCAGGGCCAGCGGAGGATGCGCCCGCCGGGGCCGCAGCGCCAGGGGCCGCAGCGCCAGCGGCGGACGCGCCAGCACCGGACGCGCCAGCGGCGGGCCAGGCCGACGCTTCGGCGGCGCCGATCGCCGACGAGCAGCCAGGTCCGGTCACACCATCGGCCGCTGGCGAAGCGGCGTCCGACTTCCCCGAGTTCGAGTGAGTGGGCACCCCGCTGGAGGCTTGTTGAACCACGAGACCCCCGCGGGGCCGGCCCGCACCATCACCGCGCTACGCGACCTCGAATCCGACCTCGAGCTGCTCGGCGCGAGCCTCGATGAGGTTTGCCACGCCGCCGGCGCGGGCGACATCCTGACGCTGCGCGCCCGTGCTGTCGAGCTCGCCCAGCGCGCGCGCGGTGGCGACGCCGAGGCCGGCGACGCGCTCGCACGAATGATCCGCGAGCTCGACCTCGAGCGCATCGAGTTGCTGATCCGCTCGCTCACGCGCTGGTTCCAGCTGATCAACCTCGCCGAGGACAACGAGCGCGTGCGACGCATCCGCGCCCGTGAGGCGCGCGAGGCGCCCGCGCCGCGCCGCGGCTCGATCGACGATGCGATCGGGCAGATCGTCGAGCGCGGTGTCGGCCCTGACGCGTGGCGCGAGCTGCTCGCCCAGGCCGAGATCAGGCTCGTCATGACCGCGCATCCGACCGAGGCGCGCCGCCGCACGACGATCGACAAGCAGGCCCGCATCTTCCGTGAGCTGCGGGCGCTCGACGAGCGGCTCGGCCGCGACCCGGGGCTGGCGCGCGAGCGCATCCGCGCAACTGTGCAGGAGCTATGGGGCTCTGACGAGCTGCGCGCGATCTCACCAACGGTGCTCGAGGAGGTCCGTGGCGGCCTCGTGCACTTCACGAGCACGCTTGTGAACGTCGTGCCCGACGTGTACCGCGAGCTCGAGCGAGGCCTGCGCGAGGCCTACCCGGACGCCGACATCGCCGTGCCGCCGGTATTGCGCTTCGGCTCCTGGATCGGCGGCGACCGCGATGGCAACCCCTTCGTGACGCCGGACACGACGGTGCGTGCGCTCGACCTGATGCGCGAGCAGTGCCTGCGCTTCCTTACGGGCCGGATCGAGACGATCGCCGGACGCCTGTCGTTTTCCGACCAGATCGCCCCAACCGGGCCTGAGCTTGGGGCGATCCTGGGCTTCGGCGAGCAGCACTATCCGGAGTTGGCGCGGCGCCTGGCATCGCTGAACTCGGACGAGCCCTATCGGCGCGCGCTGACGTTCGTGCGCGAGCGCGTGCGCGTCACCGCCGGCGAGGGGGAGGGGGCTTACGGGTCGCCAGAGGAGCTGCTCGCCGACCTGCGCGCGGTCGAGGGTTCGCTGCGAGCCGACGGCGGCGAGTTCAGTGCCGCCGGAGACCTGCAGGACGTCATCCGCCAGGTAGAGGTCTTCGGCTTCCACTTCGCCAAGCTCGACATCCGCCAGCACGTGAAGGTGCACCGCGCGGCGCTCGATGAGATCTTCGACACGCTTGGCATCGTCGAGAACTACGCAGCGCTGCCCGAGCCCGACCGCGCTGCCCTGCTTTCGGCGCATATCGCCGAGCGCCGCCCGTTGATCCCGGCTGACACCACCAGGTTCTCCGATGGCACACGCGAGGCAATCGAGACCTTCCGCATGATCAGGCACGCGCTCGACGGCGCGCACGGCGGCGCAATCGACGCCTACATCATCTCCGGTACCGAAGCGCCCTCCGACATGCTCGAGGTGCTGTTGCTTATGAAGGAGGCGAGCCTCGCGCAGGCGGGCGGCAGCGACGCCTCGCTGCGGATCGTGCCGCTGTTCGAGGCAGGCGCGACGCTGGCGGCGGCCGACCAGACGCTCGAGACGCTGCTCGCGACTCCGGTCTACCGTGAGGCCTTGCGCGCCGTCGGCGACCACCAGGAGATCATGATCGGCTACTCCGACTCCAACAAGGACGTCGGCTACGTCGGCTCCGGCTGGGGAACCTACCGCGCCCAGCGTCGCATCGCCGAGGTGTTGCGCCGCCACAGCGTCAGCTGGATCTTCTTCCATGGTCGCGGCGGCTCGATCGGCCGCGGCGGCGGCCGCACCAACGACGCGATCCTGGCACTGCCGCCCGGCACGGTCGACGGGCGGCTGAAGATGACCGAACAGGGCGAGGTGCTGACCGCCAAGTACAACGTCGGGGAGATCGCCCACCGCGAGCTCGAGCTCACCACCAGCGCGACGCTGCTGGCCTCCGCCGCTGCCCTGATCGACGAGCATCTACGGCCCTCGAAGCCACACCCGGGGCTCTACGAGCAGGTCGTCGAGGAGATGGCGCGGACCTCGGAGGCCGTCTATCGCCGACTCGTGCACGAGGACCCCGACTTCGTCGAGTTCTTTCTCAGCGTGACCCCAGTCGAGGAGGTCTCGCGGCTGCGGCTCGGCTCGCGGCCGGCGCGGCGCCATCAGACCGGGGACATCGACGACCTGCGCGCGATCCCGTGGGTCTTCGCCTGGACCCAGTCGCGGATCGTGCTGCCTGCCTGGCTCGGTCTCGGCACGGCGCTGCGCGAGGCGCGCGTACGTCACGGGCTGCCGACTCTCCAAGCGATGGCGGCCGAGTGGCCCTTCTTCTCGGCCCTGATCGCCAACGCCGAGATGGGCGCCAGCAAGGCCGATCCGGGCATCGCGCGGCGCTACATCGCGCTCTGGGACAACATCGAGGCGCGCGACCGCATCTGGGGTGGGCTCGACGCCGAGCTCGAGCTCACGCGCGCCGAGCTCGTCACGATCCGCGGGGGCAGCAGGCTGCTTGACAGCGAGCCTGTGTTGCAGTCCTCGATTGACCGCCGCAATCCCTACGTGGACCCGCTCTCCTTCATTCAGATAGAGCTGCTCCGTCGTCGCCGCCGTGGTGACACCGACGAGGAGCTCACGCGTCTCAGCCTGCTGGTCATCAACGGGATCGCCAGCGGCTTGCGCAATACCGGTTAGGTTTCCGTTTCCCTCGCCTTGACACAGGAGCAACGCATGCCCTACGAGATCAACATCGCCGATCCTGACACCGGGTTCGAGGCAACCTTCGTTCCCGCCGTCGGGATGATCGGGCACTCGCTACGTCACGAGGGCGAGGAGCTGTTCTTCCAAGGTGAGGGTCTCGAGGCCTACAAGCGCCACGGCTCGACCTTCGCGCTACCGCTGCTGCATCCGTGGGCCAACCGCCTCCGCGCTTGGGACTTCCAGCTCGGTCAGCAGCAGATCAGGCTCAATCCAGACTCGCCGATCACGCACCGTGACTCGATGACCGGCACGGCGATCCACGGGCTGCTGGCCGCGAGCCCCTACTGGACCGTCACCAATGCCGATCGCAACACGCTGACCGCGGAGCTCGACTTCGGCCGCGTGCCCGAGTACATGGCCGCCTTCCCGCTCCCGCACATCGTCCGCTATAGGGCAAGTATCGAGGCAACGACGCTGATGGTTGCCATTGGCGTGCGAGCCACCGGTGACCTCGACGTGCCAATCTCCTTCGGCTTTCACCCGTATCTGACGCTGCCCGGCTCGGATCGCCGCGGCTGGCAGGTCGAGATCCCGGCAGCACGGCGGGCACTGATCGACGAGCGCATGCTGCCCACCGGCGGCACGGTCGAGATCGCGCCCCGCGAGCTCGATGGAGCCCTGGGCGAGCGTACCTTCGACACCAGCTATCCCGTGCTGCACGGAGAGCAGCCGGAGTTCGTGATGGCCGACAGCCGCCGTCGGCTGACGCTCAAGCATGTCTCCGGGTACCCCGTCAGCCAGGTCTACGCGCCCGAGGCCTCGCAGTTCGTCTGTTACGAGCCGATGACGGCACCGGTCGATGCGCTGATCTCGGGGGATGGACTCCGTTGGGCCAAACCCGGCCAGGACTTCGAGGCCGTCTTCAGCATCTCGGTCGACCCGGCCTGAACATTCCGATACAGCGATCCTGAGACTAGGAGGTCCACGATGGAGACTTGGAGAGCGATCAGCGCGCGCCGCAACGTTCCTGCGTTCACCGACGAGTCACTCCCGCCTGACGCGCTCGAGCGCATCCTCGAGGCCGGTTGGCGTACCCCTTCGTCACGACCAGTGCCGGCGTCAGCCAGCCGGGTGGCAGGCCTTGCCCGCCCTCTGAAACGCCGGCGAGTGCTCGTCGATCGACTTGGGGATCGCGATGATCATGCCGTTGCCTGCCTCGATCGAGCTGTAGTTCGCGGGGTTCAGCCCGGTGGGCGACGCGTTCGAGACTATCGGGTCGGGGTAGCCCGTCACGCCGTGCTCGCGCATGCACTGCGCCGATGCGTCCGCCTGCCTGATCTGCTGCGCGGTCGCCTTGTGACTGTTCGGGCCGCCGCCAGGCATCAGCTTGAAGCACGTGGTCTGTGCCGCCTGGAATGCCGGCGAGCGCGGGTTGATGCCGGTGCCGCCGATGTTGATCCCGTGGCCGGTCGGGTCGGGGAAGTTGGTGACGCCATGGGCGCGCATGCACTTGCTCAACGCGAGCATTGGATTGCCCGTGGAGGCCGAGTGCTTGGGCTTCGAGGCGCCGCCGCAGGCGGAGAGCGCAAAAACGCATGCCAGCGCAGCAAGACCGGATAGCACACCCAGTTTCAGCCGCGCCGGCATAGCTTCGTTTTACACGCCGCGAGGTAACAGGGCAGTTACGGCGTCAGGTCAGGTCTTGCGCCAGCGCTTCTCGGCGCCGCCCGCCAGCGAGGCGTCGGCGCCCGTGTCCATCGCCACGGCGTGCAGGTGCCGGAACGGCCGGCCTTCGCGCAGCTCGCGCACGACGCCGTCGATCAGGCCGCCGTCGCGCAGTTCGCGGCCGTCGGTGACCGCGTCGATCACCTCGCGCTTGCGCTTGATCAGCCGCGCCATCGTCTCGTCGATCGTGTCGGCCGCCAGCAGATACCAGGCGGTGACGGCGTCGCGCTGGCCGATGCGGTGGCAGCGGTCCTCGGCCTGATCGAGGATCGCGGGCGTCCACTCGAGCTCGAGGAAGCAGACGTTCGAGGCGCGCGTCAGCGTGATCCCCTGCGCCGCGGCGCGCGTCGCACAGACGATCAGCTGCGCGCCGTCGGGCTCCTGGAAGGCCGTGATCGAGGCCTGCCGCGCGGTGACGCTGTCCGCGCCGAACAGGTGCAGCGCATCTGGGAAGCGCTCGATCACCGCATCCTGGACCTCGCGATGGCGCGCGAACACGACCAGCGCCTCGCCCGAGGCCAGGAAGGCATGGATCCAGTTGAGCGCCGCCGTCAGCTTGC
>JBOGYJ010000186.1:0-9959 GCA_050696795.1 Solirubrobacteraceae bacterium
GGTCGACCTTCACCTCGACGGGGCCGCCGTGGCCGGCGTGCAGCGCGGCGTTGTCAAGCTGGTTGGTGATCGCCCGCATCAGGCGCTCGGGGTTGCCGTGCACGCTGACGGGCGTGAGGTGTTCCAGGAACTCGACCTGCGGGGCGTTACGTCGCGCGCGGTCGATCGCGTCCTCGGCGAGCCGGTCGAGGCGGAGATCCTCGATGTTGGTCGGCGGTGTGTCGCCACGCGCCACCTCGATCAGGTCGGAGACCAGCGTGCTCAGCTCCTCGCTCTGCTCGACCACGTCCGTCAGCAGACGCCGGCGATCCTCCTCGTCGAGCTCGGCGCCGGACAGCAGCACCTCGATGTTGGTGCGCAGGCTGGTCACCGGCGTGCGCAGCTCATGCGAGGCGTCGGCGACCAGCTGGCGCTGCGCGGTGACCGAGGCGTCGAGCTGCGCGCGCGAGCTCTCGAGCCGCTCGAGCATCTCGTTGAAGCGTGTGGCCAGCTGGCCGACCTCGTCGTCTTCGTAGACCTTGATCCGCCGGCTGAGGTCGTCGGTCTCCCCGATCAGCTGGGCCGTGGCAGTCACCTCGGCGAGCGGCCTCAGCACGCGCCGGGTAGCCATCCGCGCGAGCAGCGCGGCGAGCACGACGACCAGCAGGAAGACGAGCGCCAGTACCCAGCGCAGCGTGCGCAGGACGTTGGCGGTGGCAGCAAGTGGACGCGCCAACTGAACCGCGAAGGCGGTCTGACCGGCGAAGGTGCGCCTCACCTGGAACGTGTACATGCGCAGCCGCGCGCCACGGACGACGACATCGGTGATGAATGGAGCCGCGGTGCCGTTGGCCACGTAGCGTGCCTGTCGGACGTCCGGCAACGAGAACTGGCCACGCGGTTTGGCGACACTCTGGGGCCCCGGTTGCTGTGCGACGAACTGGAAGTACGGCGCCGAGCCGCCCGCGCTGGCTCCGAGGCCCGGCAGCTGCCCGCCGTACTGGAAGCTCTGCTGGTCGAGCGCCGCCTGGTTGCGCAGCTCGTTGTCGATCTGCCCGAGCAGCTGATCCTTGACCGCGAAGTACGAGATCAGCACGGCAATCGCGACCGCGATCGCGACGGCGGCGGCGGCGACGATGCTGATCTTTCTGCGCAGCAGCATGGCGCCGCTTCAGTCTCGCAGGACGTAGCCGATCCCGCGCACGGTGTGCAGCAGGCGCGACTCGCCGCCCTCCTCGGTCTTGCGCCGCAGGTAGCCGATGTAGACGCCGAGCGCGTTGGAGGTGGGGCCGAAGTCGTAACCCCAGACGTTCTCGAAGATCGTCGATCGCGTCAGCACCTGGCGTGGGTGCTTGAGGAACAGCTCGAGCAGCAGGAACTCGGTCTCTGAGAGCTCGACCAGGCGCTCGCCGCGATGCACCTCGTGTGCGACGGGATCGAGGACCAGGTCGGCGAAGCGCAGCGTCTCCGCCGCGTCGTCGTCATCGCCGGTGCGGCGCAGCAGCGCCCGCAGGCGCGCCTGCAGCTCGCGCAGCGCGAACGGCTTGACCAGGTAGTCGTCGGCGCCGACGTCGAGCCCGAGCACGCGGTCGTCGATCGCATCGCGGGCCGTCAGCATCAGCACCGGGGTCCTGTCGCCGCCGGCGCGCATGCGCCGGCAGACCTCGAGCCCGTCGACGCCGGGCATCATCACGTCCAGGATCACGGCGTCGACCGGGCGTTCGGACAGGCGGTCGAGCGCCTCCTCGCCGTCGACCGCCAGCTCGACCTCGTACTTGTCGAGCCGCAGCGCCCGCTCGAGTGCCCGCCGGACCGCGGGCTCGTCGTCTACAACCAGAACTTGTGCCATTGGACTAAATCATCGGCCGCCCGTGTGAGCGTTTCCGAAGAAGCTTATGGGGACCGGATAAGAGGTCGATCAGCTCAGCGGGCGGAAGACGCCGCTGTGGAAGACCAGCGCGCCGCTCTCGGCCAGGCCGTGGAGCTCGAGCACCTCACCCAGCACCAGCCAGTGGTCGCCGGCCGCGTAGCGCTCGTAGATGCGGCAGTCGATCCAGGCGGCCACATCGTCGAGCAGCGGTGAACCGGTCGCGGGCGCCGGGGACCAGCCGACTCCCTGGAATTTGTCGCCGCCCGAGCGGGCGAAGCGCTTGGCGAGCTGCTCCTGGCCCTCGCCGAGGATGTTGGCGCAGAAGCTGCCGCCGGCCTCGATCGCGGGCCAGCTGGTCGAGGCCTGGGCAACGCACACGGCCACCAGCGGCGGCTCCAGCGAGACCGACATGAATGAGCCGACGACGAGCGCGCTCGGATGCTCCTGATCGCCCCCTGTTACCACCACCACGCCCGTCGGCAGGCGCCCGAGCACAGTGCGGAAATTCTCCGATTCCGGTCTGGTCAGCTCGGAGGGCTCAGCCACGCTGCGAGGCTACCCCAAACCCATCCACACCAGTAACGGCGCGTGGTCTGAGGGTTTGAAGCCCTTGCGGAAGTCGCGGTCGATGCCGCACGCCATCAGCCCGTCGGTGAGATTGCTGCTCACGAGCACGAGGTCGATCCGCATCCCCCGGTTCTTGTGGAAGTTGCCGGCGCGGTAATCCCACCAGGTGAACTGCGGCTCGTCGGGGTGCAGGTGGCGGAAGGCGTCGACGAGCGACCCGCTCTCCTGGATGGCCCGCAGTGCCGAGCGCTCGGGCTCGCTGACGTGTGTCGACTCGATATAGAACGCTGGGTCGTAGACGTCCTCGTCGGCCGGGGCGACGTTGATGTCACCGGCGATCACCAGGCTGCCGTTGTCGTCACGGATAGCCGCGGCCCGCTTGGCCGCGGCTTCCATGAACCCGAGCTTGCGTGGGAACTCGGGGCTGTCGAGCGTGCGCCCGTTGGGCACGTAGGTCGAGACGAAGCGAATCCCGGAGACGCTTGCCTCACACCAGCGCGCCTCGGTCGGCACCGTGTCGCCGGGTAGGCCCAGTAGTGGAAGGTCCGGCGCCAGCGGGCGCCGGACGAGCAATGCGACACCGGCCCACTGCCCGCCCGAGTGATGTACCAGCTCGTAGCCGGCCGCGTCCAGTTCCGCCACCGGGAAGTTCTCCGGCGTGCACTTCGTCTCCTGCAGCGCGACCACGTCCGGCTGGTGCGCCTCGAGCAGTTCCAGGACGCGCGGCAGACGCGCCCGCAGCGAGTTCACGTTCCAGGTGACGAACAGCATCGCGGCCAGATTATGGGGTGGTTCGGCCGACCGCCCTGCGACCGACAACACCGCATCCGGCAGTGATCGTGTCTAGGATCATGCCTCCGATGGACCAGATCCAAATACGCAACAGGCTGCTTGTCGCCACCGGCATGTGGCGTGAGACCACCGGCGAGCCCCTTCCGAAGATGGCCCCCGGCAACCCGATCGACCAGATCGAGGCCTTCGAGCTGACGCTCGTCGACCGCCTCTGGGGGCTCGCCACGCCGGAGACCGCGCGCGAGATCGCCGACCGCACCTGGGACCTGGTGCACGACCGCCCCGACTCGGACCGGGTCAAGAAGCGCGTCGTGGAGTGCCACGAGGCGCTCGCCCGGATGACGCACCTCGGCGACTGATAGCGAGTAGTTCAGTCGGTCAGCGCGGGAGCGTCAGCGACCCGCGCCGGCGCCCGGGCCGGCGCCTCGACGCCGACAGCGGCGTAGGCCTCGGCCATGTCGAGCGTCTCGTGCTTGAGCAGGGCGGCGACCAGGTCGTCGAGCTGGGTGCGATGCTCGCGAAGCAACGTCAGAACGTCGGCGTGGGCGGCGCCGACGATGCGGTGCACTTCCTGGTCGACCAGCTCCTGCGTCTTCTCCGAGACCTCGGATACCCCGGGAAGCAGCATGCTGCTGGCCTCCGAGGGCAGCACCGCCACCGGCCCGATCGCGGCGCTCATGCCCCAGCGCCCGACCATGAAACGGGCGATGCGGGTGAGGTGCTGGATGTCCGACTCCGCCCCGGTCGTGAGGTCGCCGAAGATGATCTCCTCGGCGCAGCGGCCACCGAGCGCAACTTTGATCTGCGCCTGCAGGTGGCGTTGGTCGAGGTTGAAGCGGTCGGCGTCGGGAGCGGAGAAGGTCACGCCCAGTGCCTGGCCGCGCGGGATGATCGAGACCTTGCGCACCGGGTCGGCGCCCGGCGTGAGCATGCCGACAATCGCGTGCCCGGCCTCGTGGTAGGCGGTCCGCTGGCGGTCCTCGTCACTGATCACGACGCTGCGCGCGGCGCCGAGCACGATCCGCTCGAGCGCGTCTGTGAAGTCCTGCTGGTTGACCACCGGGTGGCTGCGTTTGGCCGCCAGCAGTGCGGCCTCGTTGACCAGGTTGGCAAGGTCGGCTCCGACCATGCCCGGGGTGGAGGAGGCGATCTGTCCGAGGTCGATTTCCGGGGCCAGCGGCACCGAGCGCGTGTGCACCTTGAGGATCGCCTCGCGGCCGACGCGATCGGGTGGCTGCACGACCACGCGCCGGTCGAAGCGACCGGGGCGCAGCAGCGCCTGGTCGAGGATCTCCGGCCGGTTGGTCGCGCCCAGCACGATCACGCCGGTGCGGGCGTCGAAGCCATCCATCTCGGTGAGGATCTGGTTGAGTGTCTGCTCGCGCTCGTCGTGGCCGCCGCCGATGTTGGGGCCGGCCGATGAGCGTGAGCGCCCGATGGCGTCGAGCTCGTCGACGAAGATGATCGCCGGCGCCGCCTCCTTGGCCTGGCTGAAGAGGTCGCGTACGCGCGAGGCCCCGACGCCGACGATCATCTCGACGAACTCGGAGGCCGACATCTGGAAGAACGGCACGCCGGCCTCGCCCGCCACCGCGCGGGCCAGCAGCGTCTTGCCCGTCCCGGGGAGGCCGCTCAGCAGCACGCCACGGGGGATCTTCGCGCCCAGCGCCAGGTACCTGTCGGGCTCTTTGAGGAAGTCGACGATCTCGTGCAGCTCGTCCTTTGCCTCGTCGATGCCGGCGACGTCGGCGAATGTCACCGGCTGATCGGCCGCCTCGACGCGCCGCGCGCGCGAGCGTCCAAACGACATCAACCCGCCGGCACCGCCGCCCGAGGCCGCGCGCCGCATGATCATCACGAACAGGAAGACCAGCAGCAGCGTCGGGCCGAAGCCGACGAGGATGCTCTCGAGCAGCGACGGGCCCGTGTTCGGGTTCTGCGCGTTCTGGACGACGTTCTTCAGCAGCGCGTTGAGCTCGTGCTGATCCGCGAACTGCGGGATCTGGGTGGAGAAGTCCTTGGTGGGGGTGACGGCCTGATCCTTCGTCGGGTAGCGAACCGGCTTCTTGAACGTCCCCTGGATCGCGAAGGAGGTGGTCGAGATCGAGCTGACGTTGCCGTCGCGCAGCTGGGTGATGAAGGTCGGGCTGTAGGGGATGCGAATCCGGTTGGGCGTCAGCGCGGCACTCTCGACCCAGAGGTTGATCGCCAGTAGCGCGAGGATCACCACGGAGATCATCACCCACTGGTTGCGGGGACCTCTGCCATTGGGCTTGGGACCGCCGCGCATGCTGCTGCCCGGCTGGGGGCTGCCAGGAGGCGGGGTCACGCGCCAGTTCGGCGGCTGACCCTGTGGTGGGCCGCCCGGACGCTGCCGGTTCTCCGGCTGGCGCGTGGGTGCCAGCCGGTCCCCGGGACCGCCCGGCCGCAGCCAGCCACCCTGCCGGCCGTCGGGCTGGCGACGCGATTTGTCCTGATCAGCCATCGGTGTTCATTGTCGCAAGCAATCGCATCGGCTGGGCAGTGGTGCGGCTGTGTCAGGCCGACTCGATTCGCGACCTGAAGGAATCGGCGCCCTCGACGGTCGCGCCCTGGGCGTATGAGCGCTCACTGAGTCCTCGGTCCGAGGTGACTACCCGGATCGCCTGGGGTTGATCGTCGGCCTTCAGCAGCCGCACGATCTCGTCGTCGGCGGCGTGGGCCTTCGGCTTTGGCGCGTGCTTCACCTCGATCACGGTCGAGCGGATCGGGGGAGACGGCGGGCGCTCGAACACGACCACCACGTCCTCGCCCTCTGCGGCCGCCCAACGCTCCAACTGATCGACCAGTTTGAGCATCGCCGCGTCGCGGTCCTTCCACCATTTATCCGGGCGGGTACCGATCACGTTCATGCCGTCTACGAACCAGCGCATCAGCCTCCATTCTGGCTGGTTCATCGTCGTCTCCGCGTGCGTAGGCGGTACGTATGCGAGAACCCGTGTCTGCATACATGCGACCCGCCGCCAAAGGTGTGGTGAACATGCCGTAATTCGGGTGGTTTGGGGCTCGTATCGGCGCGGATAGCGTGCTAGCGTGCACCTAGTAAGGTCGCCGTAATAAAGCGGCGATGCACAGTAGGTGCAGGCACCGGTGGTCGGGAGAGACGTCCTCGCGGTAGAAGCACTGATAGCTACGGAGGACAACTCCACATGCCAACCGGAACAGTCAAGTGGTTCAGCGACGAGAAGGGCTTCGGCTTCATCACGCCTGATGAGGGCAGCCGCGACCTGTTCGTCCACCACACCTCGATCGCAGCGGACGGGTATCGCTCCCTGGCCGAGGGCTCCAAGGTCTCCTACGAGGAGGAGGCCGGCCCCAAGGGACCCAAGGCGATCAACGTCATGAAGCTGTAGGGGTCTTCACGAATAGAGGCTTGGTCTTCGGTGCAGCGCGCCGAAGCCGCGCTGCACCGGGCCGCGGCGGTTCATCCGTCGCGGCCCGGCGCGTTTCAGCGCGTACGCCTCACCGCGCGCCTGCCACGCAGGCCTGCCACGCACGCCCGCCGGGCACGCCCACCCCGTACGCCCACCGCGTACGCCCACCGCGCGCGCCTAGACCACGGAGCCGTCGACGGGCTCCATGGCGAGGGCGGCAGCCTCCCAGGCGAGCATTCCCCCCGTCATGTTGTGCGCATCGAATCCGGCTTGGACGAAGGCCTTGGTGGCCATCGCCGAGCGGCTCCCGCTGCGGCAGTAGAAGATCACCGGCGCGTCGCGGTCGATGCCGTCGACTTGGCCGGCCAGGTCGGAGAGCTCTATGAGCCGCGTCCCGGGGATGTGGCCGGCCTCGTGCTCGTGCGTCATGCGCACGTCGATCACCTGGACGCCGCCCTGAGCCACGAGCTCGGAGACCTGTTGGGGTGTGTAGTCCTCGCTCATCGCTGCAGAGGCTACTCAGGTGCCGCGCCAGGCTCCGTGGCCTGCACGCGCAACCGCAGCGCTCCAGCTTTTCGGGTTTCTGCCGATCAACATGGAAAGGGCTATTCGCGGAAGTTCAGCGAGTCGCTGGCATTCTGTGTTGACGTACTGTTATGCTGCCCGCCAGCACACCCAGCCGAGTCCTGAACGGCCAGTTCGAGCAGGAGCGGGGGAACCAGTTGTTGAGCCGCGATAGCGGCTCTTGGGGTGAATCGCCACATGGATATGGCGTAGCGCAAACTCTTTCAGCGCGAACCCGACAGCTAACCCCGTAGGCGCAAGAAAGAGAAAGGGTTGGTTTGTCGTATTCGAAAGCTGTGACCGGTTGGCGCCGACTCGCAGCAACCTCCATCCTGTTCTTCGCCGTCGTGGCTGCGCCGGCCGCTGCTGCAGGAAGTGGCGGGCTCGGCGGTAGCGCTGGGGGATCAACCACCGCCACCGGGTCAACGTCAACGTCAACGGACACCCCGACGACGCTCCAGACGACCAGCCAGCTACCGTCGTCGGGGACGGTACGGACCCAGTCATCACGGTCTGCGCGCGCGTTTGGTAGTCGCATGCTCCAGAGCGGCATGCATGGCGTCGATGTCACCATCCTTCAGCGGGATCTCACCGCGCTCGATTTTAAGATTCCCGCTTCGGGGCATTTCAATGCACTCACGCTGCGCGAGCTCAAGGAGTTCCAGCGCCACTATCGCCTGACGGTGGATGGTGTCGCCGGACCGAGCACGCTCACCACGCTCAAGCGCCTGCTGAGCTCCAAGCTCCACATCACCGAGAGCGCGCTGGCGGCCAAGGAGATCGCCAGCGGCGCCGCCGTTACGGCCACGAGCAGCAACCAGCCGTTGCCGGCTGGTGACTCGGGGCTCTCCGGCGGTGTCGGTCTGACCACGACCACCCCGGGCACGGACACCACCGGCACGGGCACGGACACCACCACCACGACCAGCACGACCGTGCAGGACGCGACGCTGATCGGCGGCATCGCGGTCCCGGCTCCCGGTACGCCGGAAACGATCGTGAAGATGCTCGACGCCGGCAACGCGATCGCGTTTGATCCCTATATCTACGGTGGTGGCCATGGCTCGTTCACCGCGGCGGGTTATGACTGCTCCGGCTCGGTCAGCTATGTGCTGCACGCCGGTAATCTGCTCGCCAGCCCGCTCGACTCCGAGCAGTTCCTGCGGTACGGACTGGCGGGCGAGGGCTCGTGGATCACGGTCTACACCAACGGGCCGACGCACGCGTACATGGTGATCGCCGGCCTCTGGTTCGACACGGCGGCACAGACGGCGCTCAACGGCAACGACCGCTGGTCGCCGGTGCGCACCGCCGAACCGGGCTACGGCACGTTCCAGGCGCGCCACCCGGCCGGCTGGTAACGGCTGCGGGCGACGCCCGCGTCACTGATGATGCCCGCCGCCGAAGCGCGGCGGCGGGCCGCTCATCCTCGGGCACGCACTGGCTTGGCGCAGGGGTAAGATCGAGTCGTGTCGATGCTGGCCGACCTCTACACCATCCCGCAGGAGTACCTGGACTTCCGCGACACGATCCGCCAGATCGCGGTGGAGCGGATCGCGCCGCGCGCGGCCGAGATCGATGAGCGGGCCGAATACCCGCATGACCTGCGGGCGCTGCTGGCGGAGCAGGACATCCTCGGGCTGCCCTTCGAGGAGGAGCACGGCGGCACCGGCACCGGCACGCTGATGCTGAACATGGCGGTCGAGGAGATCGCCAAGGCCGACGCCTCCACCGCTCTGATCCTGATGATCCAGGAGCTCGGCACATTACCGATCAAGCTGCACGGCTCCGAGGAGTTGCAGCAGCGCTTCCTGCCGCGCTGCGCCACCGGCGAGTGGTCGCCGGCCTTCGCGTTGTCCGAGGCCGAGGCCGGCTCCGACCCCGGCGCGATGAACACCGTCGCGCGCCAGGACGGCGACGAGTGGGTGATCAACGGCGCCAAGGCCTGGATCACCAATAGCGGCATCGCCGACTTCTACTGCGTCTTCGCCGTGACCAACCGCGAGGCGGGGCATTCGCACGGCATCACGGCCTTCGTCATAGAGGCCGATCGTCCCGGCTTCAGCGTCGGCAAGCTCGAGCACAAGCTCGGGATCCGCGCCTCACCCACGGGCTCGCCGGTGTTCGACGACGTCCGCGTGCCGGCCGCCAACGTGATCGGCGAGGTGGGGAAGGGCTTCAAAGTGGCGATGAGCACGCTCGACCGCTCGCGGCTGGGCGTCGCCGCGCAGGCGCTCGGAATCGCCCAGGGGGCGACCGACTATGCAGCCGCGTACGCGCGCGAGCGGCGCCAGTTCGGCCGCCCGATCAACGCCTTTCAGGGGATCCAGTTCAAGCTCGCCGAGATGGAGACGCAGTGCGCCGCCGGGCGGGAGTTGCTCTACCAGGCGTGCTCCAGGGTCGATCGCGGGTCGCCGGACATCGGCAAGTACTCGGCGATGGCCAAGCTGTTCTGCTCGGACACCGCGATGCGGGTCACCGTCGAGGCCGTGCAGGTGCTGGGCGGCTACGGATACGTCAAGGAGTATCCGGTGGAGCGAATGCTGCGCGACGCCAAGATCACCCAGATCTACGAGGGCACGAACGAGATCCAGCGCCTCGTGATCGCCCGGACGATGGCCTGAGGCGATGGGGCGCCGTTCGCCCACCACCCGCCGGGCGCTGCTTGCAGCGGTCGCGTCGCTGGCGCTGGGCCTGGCGGTCGTCTCGATCGCGGTCGGCCCGAGCGGCTCGTCGGCGATCCGCGCGCTCCAGGGGCTGGCGGTGTTCGCGGG
>JBOGYJ010000187.1:0-9685 GCA_050696795.1 Solirubrobacteraceae bacterium
GCAAAACTCCCCCCGCATACCGTGCACACCACACGGGCGGTTGGGGCTTCCGAGCCAGCGGGCCGGAAGCCCCGGGCTCGCGCGGCTAACCCAGGATCAGGGCGAGGCGACGCTCGAGCGCCGCGGCGAGCAGTTCACGCACCGGCCCGTCTTCGAAGCGCTCGACGAGCGCGGCGAGGAAGCCCTCGATCACCAGCTGCTTGGCCTCGTGCTCGGGCAGCCCATGGGAGCGCAGGTAGAAGAGCTGCTCGGGATCGACCTGGGCGACGGCGGCGGCGTGCGTGCAGCGCACGTCGTTCGCCTCGATCTCGAGGCCCGGGATCGAGTCCGCGTGGGCGCGCTTGGAGATCAGCAGGTTGCGCGAGTCCTGGAAGGCGTCGGTCTTCTGCGCCCCCGGGTCGACGATGATGTTGCCCTTCCAGACGGCGCTCGAGCGGCCCTGCAGCACGCCGCGGAACGCGAGATCCGAGGTCGTGTTGGGCGCCGCGTGCTCCTGGGTGGTGTCGAAGTCGATGTGCTGACTGCCGTGGGTGGCGTAGGCGCCGGTGACACGGGCCTCTGAGCCCTCACCGGCCAGCCGCGTCTGCATCAGCACGTGGCCCGAGCGCGAGCCGAAGCCGAGCGCGACCCAGTCAAGGCGCGCGTCGCGACCGACGGTCGCCCGCTGGGCGCCGAAGATCCATGCCTGCTCGGAGAGGTTCTGGCCGCTGACGTAGCGCAGCGTGGCGTTGTCACCGACGGTCAGCTCAGTCGCGAGGTTCAGCAGGCAGTCCCCGGTCGAGGTGTACTGCTCCCAGACCTCGGCGTGGGCGCCTTCCTCGAGCACGATGCGGGTGCGCGTGTTCACGAGCTTGCCGTCGGGCACCACGCTCGTGAGCGCGATCGGCCGCGCGACGACGACGCCGCGTCCAACGGTGACGACCGTTTCCCGCTCGCCGAAGGTCAGCTCGACGCCGGCGGGCAGCTCACTCCCACCCGGCAGGTCCCAGAGCGCACCTTCGGCGTCGGAGCCGAGCTTCGGCTGAAACGGAGCGAGCTCATAGGCATCGACGTCAAGCGCCGAGATGTCGGTGAATTGCCAACCGGGGCGCCCCTTGAAGGTGGGAAACTCCAGACCGCCGGTAGGGAGTGAGCCGGCGGGCGGTGGGACGGCGGGACTACCCAATGGAGCCTTCCATCTGCAGCTCGATCAGTCGGTTCATCTCGACCGCGTACTCCATCGGCAGCTCCTTGGTGATCGGCTCGATGAAGCCATTGACGATCAGCTTGGAGGCCTCCTCCTCGGAGATGCCGTGACTCATCAGGTAGAAGAGCTGGTCCTCGCCGACCTTGGACACGGTCGCCTCATGGGCGACGTTGACGTCGTCCTCGGAGATGCGGATCGTCGGGTAGGTGTCCGAGCGTGAGTCCTCGTCGAGCAGCAGAGCGTCGCAGACGACCTTCGACTTGGCCCCGTGGGCGCCCTTGGCGATCTCCATCAGGCCGCGGAAGGAGCCGCGCCCGCCGTCCTTGGAGATCGACTTGGCAAACACGTTCGAGGTCGTGTTCGGCGCGACGTGGATGATCTTGCCGCCCGCGTCCTGGTGCTGGCCGTGACCGGCGAACGCGATCGAGAGGATCTCGCCGTGAGCGCGCTCGCCCATCAGGTAGATGCTCGGATACTTCATCGTCAGCTTCGAGCCGAGGTTGCAGTCGACCCACTCGACGGTGGCGTCAGTCTCCGCGATCGCGCGCTTGGTGACCAGGTTGAAGACGTTGTTGGACCAGTTCTGCACGGTCGTGTAGCGGATGCGCGCGCCCGGCTTGGCCAGCAGCTCGACCACCGCCGAGTGCAGGCTCGAGGAGCTGTACGTCGGCGCCGTGCAGCCCTCGACGTAGTGAACGTAGGCGCCCTCGTCGGCGATGATCAGCGTGCGCTCGAACTGACCCATCGACTCGGTGTTGATGCGGAAGTAAGCCTGCAGCGGCATCTCGACGTGTACGCCCTTGGGCACATAGACGAACGAGCCGCCCGACCAGACCGCGGAGTTCAGCGCCGCGAGCTTGTTGTCGTTGGGCGGAATGATCGTCGCAAAGTGCTCCTTGACGATGTCCTCGTGCTCGCGCAGAGCCGTGTCCATGTCGGTGAAGATCACGCCCTGCTGTTGGAGATCCTCGCGAATCTGGTGGTAGACAACCTCTGACTCATACTGGGCGCCGACGCCGGAAAGGAACTTGCGCTCGGCCTCGGGGATGCCGAGGCGGTCGAAGGTGTTCTTGACGTCCTCCGGGACGTCGTCCCAGGAGCGCTCGGCGCGCTCGGAGGCACGCACGAAGTAGTGGATGTCGTCGTAGTCGACCTCGGCCAGCATCGGTGAGCCCCAGGTCGGCTGTGGCTTGGCGAAGAAATGCTCGAGCGCCTTCAGGCGGAACTCGCGCATCCACTGCGGCTCTGACTTGAACTCGGAGATCTTCTCGACGATCTCGCGGTTGATGCCTTTGGGCGCCTTGTACAGGTAGTTCTCAGCGTCGTGGAAGCCGTAGCGCTCGTCATAGTCGGCGTTGATCCTGGCGAGCTGCTGGTTCTCAGTCAGCTCGGCGCCGGCGTCGACTGTTGGTTCGGTCGTAGCCATGTTCAACTCACCTCCAGCTTGATCATGTCGTCGTCGATGAGCACCGGGAAGGTGTCCACCGGTTCGTAGGCGGGCAGGGTCCTGGGCCTGCCGGTCCTCAGGTCAAAGATCGATCCGTGGCGGGGACACTCGATGGTGCACGCCGCGACGTCGAGCGTGCCCTCGGCGAGTGGTCCGTCGTCGTGTGAGCAGCGGTCCTCGATCGCGTAGAACTCGCCGTCGCAGTTGAACACGCCGATCTCGACGTTGTCGTGCTCGACCAAGCGTCGCTCGCCGGGGGCGAGCTCACTGAGCGGGCAGACATCGATGGTTTCGCTCACGTTCTAAATCCTAGCGGAACAATCGGATTTGGCGCCGGTGGCTGAGAAGATCGAGGAAGCCGCCGCTTTTTGCGAGGGTGGGCTTCGCGAAGGGGGGACAATTTGGGCGCTTCCGCGCCTCTATCGAACCTGCTCCCGTATCCAATCCACATCACCCGTTCCAGCGTCAGCGCACGACTCGATGCGACGCTGCCGCCGCTCGCCGGCTGAGCGGGCCGGGGCCGTCAGGCCGCCTCGGTCTCCCAGTCGACCTCGTGACCAAGGGCGGCGGCCTTCACGACCTTGAGTGAGAGCATCGCGCACTTCATGCGCGTGGCGGAGATGTCGATCCCGAGCAGGTCGAGCACGGTCTGGCGGTCGAGCTTGAGCAGCTCCTCGCTGGTCAAGCCCTTGAGCTCGTCGGAGAGCATCGAGGCCGACGCCTGCGAGATCGCACAGCCGTGACCGTCGAAGGCGACCTCCTTGACCTTGCCCTGGGCGTCGAGCGAGATCTGGAAGGTGAGTTCGTCACCGCACAGCGGGTTGAGGTCGTGGGCCTCCATGTCGGCGTGCTCGAGCGACCCGTGGTTGTGCGGGTGCTTGTAGTGCTCGAGGATGTATTCGCGGTAGAGCTGGTCGTCCATGTGGTGGCTAGCTGGTGGGGGTCGAGAGCTGGTGGGTGGAGAGCTGGCGGGGCGGAGAGCTGGTGGCGGTCTAAAGCTGGTGGGGCGAAGAGCTGGTGGCGGTCTAGAGCTGGTGGGGGTAAAGAGCTGGTGGCGGTCTAAAGCTGCAGGGTGACACGAACCGTGTGCAGACCGGCGATCAGGCGATCGATGTCGGCCGAGGTGTTGTGGACTGCAAATGACGCGCGGGTCGTCGCGCCGAGGTTGAAGCGGCGCATCAGCGGCTGGGCGCAGTGGTGACCGGTCCGCACGCAGACGCCCTCACGCCCGAGGATCTCACCGATGTCGTGCGGGTGCGCGCCCGCGAGCGCAAACGAGGCAAGCGCGCCGCGGTCGGCAGCATCGAGCGGCCCGTGCACCGTGAGGCCGGGGAATTCGGCGAAGCGCTCGAGCAGCTCGGCGGTGAGCGCCAGCTCGTGGGCGCGGATCGCGTCGATCCCGATCTCCTGGATGAAGTCGACCGCGGCGCCGAGTCCGATCGCCTCCGCGATCTGGGAGGTGCCGGCCTCGAACTTGCCCGGCAGATCGGTCCAGCTCGAGCTGGCTTCGAAGACCTGCTTGATCATATGCCCGCCGCTGATGAACGGAGGGATCTCCTCGAGTAGCTCGCGGCGCCCGTGCAGTACCCCGATCCCGGTCGGTCCGTAGGCCTTGTGGCCCGTCCAGGCGTAGAAGTCGACGTCCAGGGCAGGCAGGCTGACGGGGATCTGAGGGACGGCCTGGGTCCCGTCGACCACCACGATCGCTCCGGCGGCGTGCGCACGCCGTGCGATCTCGGCTACCGGGTTGATCGTGCCGAGCACGTTGGAGATGTGGGCGATGCAAACGGCCTTGGGACGGCGCTGCAGCAGCCGGTCGTAGGCCTCGAGGTCGAGCTGGCCGTCATCGAGCACCGGGATGTAGACGAGCTCGGCGCCGCGCTCGGCGCAGATCAGCTGCCACGGCACGACGTCGGAGTGGTGCTCCATCTCCGTCACGAGCACGGTGTCGCCCGGGTTGAGCTTGGAGCGCCCCCACGAATGCGTGACCAGGTTCAGCGAGGCCGTCGCGTTGGCGGTGAAGATGGTCTCCTGAGGGGTCGACCCCAACCACGCGGCGATGCGCTCGCGCGCACCCTCGTAGAGGCCCGTGGCCTCGACGATCAGCGGGTAAACACCGCGGTGGACCGAGGCGCGATGGTTGCTGTAGTAGTCGACTATCGCGTCGATCACGACCTGCGGCGTCTGCGAGGTCGCAGCCGAGTCCAGGTACGTGACCGGCCAGCCGTCGATCTCCCGGCTGAGAACGGGAAACTCAGACGTGAGGTCGCGGATATGCGTCGCTTCGGTGGCCATCAGACGGCGGCCGCATCCACCTCGTCGGTGATCCAGCCGTAGCCCTTGGCCTCCAGCTCCTCCACCAACTCGGGACCACCCTGCTTGACGATCCGGCCCTTGTAGAGCACGTGAACGTGGCTCGGCGCCACCAGGTGCAGAATGCGCTGGTAATGGGTGATGATCAGCACGCCGAGATCCGAGCCCTGCTGCCCGGCGACCGTGTTGACGCCCTCGGCGACCGTGCGCAGCGCGTCGATGTCGAGGCCCGAGTCGGTCTCGTCGAGGATGGCGAGCGACGGCTGCTGTACGGCCAGCTGAAGGATCTCGAGCTTCTTCTTCTCGCCCCCGGAGAAGCCGTCGTTGAGGTACCGGCGGGTGAACTCCTCGGGAACGTTGGTCAGCTCCATCGCGGACTGCACCGCCTGGCGGAAGTCCTTCAGCGGAATCGGCTCCTCACCCTTGGCCGCGCGGTGGGCATTGAGGACCGTGCGCAGGTACTTGGTGACGGTCACACCGGGGACGGCGACCGGGTATTGGAAGGCCATGAACAGACCCTTGCGCGCGCGCTCGTCGGTGGCAGCCTCGGTGATGTTCTCACCGCCCCAGATGATCTCGCCGTCGGTCACCTCGAGGCCGGGATGGCCCATGACGGCGTTGGCGAGCGTCGACTTGCCAGAGCCGTTCGGCCCCATCAGCGCGTGGATCTCGCCACCGCCCACGGACAGGTCGACGCCGCGCAGGATGTCCTTGTCGCCGGCGCGAACATGAAGGTTTCTGATCTCTAGGTCTGGCATGTATCTCTCAGGTCTCGTATCGATAGTTCGTATCGAGGGTTGAAGTCAATTTGAGTTGTGTCGGCGCTGCGGCCCCATGGCGCACTCACTCAGGCGAGCGCGATCGGCAGCTCTCGAAGGCCAGAGCTCTCAGCTTCAGGTCGAGACTGAGAGTCACTCCTGCGAGAGAACTCCACGAGCTCCGCAAGCGTGGTCGTCTGCAGCGTCTTGATGATCCCGCCCTGCACCCGCGTCCACAGCAGCTTGGTCGCGCACGGCCCGGCGCCCTGCTGTGGCAGGTGCGAGCACACAATTCGCTCCATTTCGTCGTGCACGAAGCACTCCATCGGGGCGATCGGTCCCTCGAGCGCGCCGACCACGTCGTACATCGTGATCTCGGACGGGTCGCGGGCAAGCCAGTAGCCGCCGTGGGCCCCGCGCGCGCTCATCACCAGATCGGCGCGGCGCAAGCGGGCCACGACCTGCTCCAGGTACGCCAAGGGCAGCTCCTCGGCGTCGGCGATGGCCTTCAGGCTCGTGGGCTGCTCTGCGGTCTGTCGACCGAGCTCGACCATCAGCCGCACCCCGTATTCAGCTTTGGAGGAGAAGATCATCCACTCCAAATCCTACCACCGGGGTAGGTCTTCTGATTGGGCCAGCTGGATGGCAGCGAGCTGCGAGCGCGACCAAGCGCGACCGAGCGACACCGCGCGCGACACCGAGCGGGACCGAGCGCGACCTAGCGACACCGAGCGCGACACCGCGACCGGCAACGCGACCGGCCAGCGAGTCGCGGTCACACACACGGCTACTTCCGTAGCCGATCGGGGCTTGCGCAGCCGGCGGAAAGACCGGCCAAAGCCGATAGGGTGCCGACATGCGCCGACTTGCCGACTCCACCGATGTCGAGGCGTCGGCTCAGATCGCGCGCGCCAAGGGCAGGCTCGGGATCGACACGGAGTTCATGTCCGAGGGCCGCTACCGCGCGCTGCTGTGCCTCACCCAGGTCGCGGTGGAGGACCCGAGCGAGCCAACCGGCATCCGCACGATCCTGATCGACGGACTCGATCGCAGCGTCGAGGTGCGGCCGCTCGCGGAGTTACTCGCCGACCCAGAGGTCGAGATCGTCCTGCACGCTGGCCGCCAGGACGTCGCGATCCTGCGCCGCGCCTGGGCCACGCACCTGACCAACATCTTCGACACCCAGATCGCGGCCGGGTTCGTCGGCGAGAGCGCGCAGTCCGGCTACGGCAACCTGCTGAGCTCGGTGCTCGGCCTGCGCGTCGGCAAGACCGCGAGTTACACGCGCTGGGACGCGCGGCCGCTGACCGGCGAGCAGCTCAGCTATGCGGCCGAGGATGTGGCGCACCTTCTGCAGGTGGCCGATGAGATCCAGGGCCGGCTGGGCAACAGCGGCAGGTTGGAGTGGGCAATCGAGGAATGTCGGCGCCTGGAGGCGGCGACCGACGAGCGCGACCCCGATACCGCCTGGGAGCGGCTGCCACGCGTGGGCCAGCTCGACCCGCAGGCCCGAGCCGTGGCCAAGCGCCTGGCCGCCTGGCGCGAGCGCACCGCCGCCAACGAGGATCGCCCGGTGGGCCAGGTGCTCCAGGACCCGCCGCTGCTCGAACTGGCTAAGCGCCACCCACGGCAGGTCGAGGCGCTCGGACAGATCCGTGGCATCCATCCATCGTTCATCAAGCGCCGCGCCACCCCGCTGCTCGAGGCGATCAGCGCCGGCCTCGAGGATCCACCGATCCCGCGCGAGGCCAAGCGCGGTCACTCGGACGCGAGCGACGCGCCGCTAATCGCCCTTGCCGAAGCACTGTTGCGCGCGCGTGCGATGGACGCTGGGCTCGCCTACGAGCTGATCGCGTCGCGCAACGACCTCGAGCAGATCATCTCCGCGGCGCGGCAGTCGTCGCCCGAGCCGGAGGTGCGCACGCTTTCCGGCTGGCGCCGTGAGCTCGTGGGCTCGGACCTGGAGGCGTTGCTGTCGGGCAGCGTGGCGGTTGCCGTCGGCGGCAGCCGACGGCTCGAGCTGCACCCGCTGGCGTCGTGAGTCGTAAATTCGGTGGCAGCTTCGCGCGTGGCTGGGCGTGCGTGGGCACAGCGCGGGCGTGCACGGGCACGGCGCTGGAGCGTCACGCCACTCGGGGCTCGGCCGACGCACTGCTCCAGTAATCTCGCTGCCGATGGCGACCACCGACGCACTGCTCTCCGATCCGCAACTGCTTGACAGCGGGTGGAACCTCGACCCGATCGTCGAGGGTCAGGGCAGCGCCGGGGTCGAGCGTCTGCTCGACGAGGCGCTGCAGCGCGGCGCGAAGTTCGCCGAGACCCACACCGGCAGGGTGGCCTCACTGGACGGCGCCAGCCTGCGCGAGGCGATGCTGGAGCTCGCCGCGATCATGGGACTGGTGGACCGTGCCGGCAGCTACGCGATGCTGCGGTTCACGACCGACACCGCCGATCCGGCCCGCGGCGCGCTGCTACAGAAGGTGCAGGAGCGCGGCACCGCGCTCGAGACGCAGCTGCTGTTCTTCGAGCTCGAGTGGGCGGCGTTGGAGGATGAGCAAGCCGAGGCGGTGCTCGCGAGCGGGGCCGACCTCGAGTTCTGCGCGCACCACCTGCGCAGTGCGCGTCGCTACCGCCCGCACCTGTTGACCGAGCCCGAGGAGCGGGTGATGGCCGAGAAGAGCCTGGCGTCGAACGCGTCGTGGACGCGGCTCTTCGGCGAGCAGGTCTCGGCGATCCGGGTGAGCCTCGACGGTGAGGAGACGCCGCTCGACATGGCGCTCAGCAGCCTGCTGAGCCCAGACCGCGAGCTGCGCGAGCGCATGGCCGCGGCCGTCACCGACGCACTCGAGCCTGGCCTGCGTACGCGGGCATTCATCTACAACACGCTGGTCTACGACAAGTCGGTCGACGATCGCCTGCGCCGCTACCCCCACTGGCTGGCCGCACGGAACCTCTCCAACGAGGCCTCCGACGAGTCCGTGCTGGCGCTGATCCAGGCCGTCCACGGCCGCTACGACATCCCGCAGCGGTGGTACCGGCTGAAGGCGCGCCTGCTCGGCCTCGACAAGCTCAGGGACTTCGACCGCAGCGCCACGATCGCGACCACCGAGCCGCTCTTCTCCTACGCACAGGCACGCGACCTGGTGGTGGAGACCTACGCCAACTTCTCGGCCGAGGCGGGCGCGATCACGAAGCGCTTCTTCGACGAGGACTGGATCGATGCGCCGGTGCGCGAGAACAAGCGCGGTGGCGCATTCTGCGCAACGGTGTTTGGCGTGCACCCCTATGTGATGCTCAACTACACCGCGCGGCGGCGCGACGTGCTGACGATCGCGCACGAGCTGGGTCACGGATTGCACGCGGTGCTCGCCGAGAAGCAGGGCGTCTTCCACCAGAGCACGCCGCTGACCGTCGCCGAGACGGCGTCGGTGTTCGGCGAGACGCTCGTGTTCGAGCGCCTGCTCGCCGAGTCCGGCAGCGACGAGCAGCGCCTCGAGCTGCTCGCGGGGCGCATCGACGACGCCGTCGCGACGGTCTTCCGGCAGATTGCGATGAACCGCTTCGAGCACCTCGTGCACACGCGCAGGCGCAGCGAGGGCGAGCTCTCGGTGGAGGACATCTCTAAGGCTTGGGTTGAGAGTCAGGGTGAGATGCTCGGCGACGCCGTGGAGATCACCGACGGCTACCGCTCGTGGTGGTCCTACATCCCCCACTTCATCAATACGCCGGGGTACGTCTACGCCTATTCCTACGGGCAGTTGCTGGCGCTCTCCGTGTACGGCCGCTACCGCGAGATGGGCGAGGATCTGGTCCCGCGCTACCTCGAGATGCTGGGAGCCGGTGGCTCCCGGACCCCTGAGAAGCTGGGCGAGATCGTGGGCATCGATCTCGCCGATCCCGGGTTTTGGGATTCCGGCCTCGAGCTCTTGGATGCGCAGCTGCTCGAGGCCGAAGCTCTCGCCGCACGCATTAGGCCTGCTT
>JBOGYJ010000188.1:0-5565 GCA_050696795.1 Solirubrobacteraceae bacterium
GGATCGTGATGTCCAGGTCGCCGTACTGGCTGAGGGCCAGGGTGCGCGGGATCGGAGTGGCCGTCATGTACAGCTGATGCGGGACCTGGCCGCCGGAGCCAGGCGAGCCGCCGGAGCCAGGCGAGCCGCCGGAGCCAGGCGCACCGCGGGCGTCGGCCAGCGCCGCCCGCTGCCCGACGCCGAAGCGGTGCTGCTCGTCGATCACCACGACCGCGAGCCGCTCGAACCGCACCGCGTCCTCGATCAGCGCGTGCGTGCCGACGATCAGCGCGAGCTCGCCGGTGGAGAGCTTCCCGAGCAGATCCGCGCGTCGCTTGGTGGGCGTCGATCCGGTCAGCAGCCCCGCGCTGACCGATTCCGAGCCGAGCAGCCGCTGGACCGTCTGGAAGTGCTGCTCGGCGAGCGTCTCCGTGGGCGCCATCAGCGCAGCCTGCAAGCCGTGCTCGACCGCGCGCAGCATTGTGTAGAGGGCCACCACGGTCTTGCCGGAGCCGACCTCGCCCATCAGCAGCCGCTGCATCGGCTCCGGACGCGCGATGTCGGCGTCGATCACCTCGAGCGCAGCCGCCTGGTCGCTCGTCAGCGGGAAGGGCAACTGCTCGCTGAGCCAGCGGCTGGCGAGGGTCCGCGGGTCGCTCAGCCGAGGCGCCCGAGCCGCCGCTCGGCGGTTGCGCCGCCGCTGCTGGAGCGCGAGCTGCCCGAGGAACAGCTCATCGAAGGCGAGCCGGCGGCGTGCCTGCTCTTGGTCCTCGTCGGCCAGCGAGAAGTGTGCCGCGCGCAGCGCTCCGGGCCGATCCAGCAGGCGCTCACGCAGGCGCATCGACGCCGGCAGCGGCTCGAGCACGTCGTCGAAGTTGACCGCGTGCTCCTGCACCAGCGCGAGGATCTGGGTTGAGGAGAGACCGTCGGTGGCGGGGTAGTGGGCGACGCTCGCGTTGCCCACGGGCGCTGCGCCCGCTGGCGCTGCGCCCGACACGGGCTGGTCGGTTGGCGCATGCCCCTGAACGGTGAAGCGGCCGCGCGCGTCGGCCTTGCCGTGGAGCATCAGCCGCGTGCCCGCGGGATAGCGGTCGACCAGCCAGGGCTGGTTGAAGAAGGTCACGCTCAGCGCACCGGTACCGTCGCTGACGGTCGCCTCGACCAGTGGCCGCATGCCGCGGCGGCGCACAGGCCGGGCGGTGATGCGCCGCACCTCGACGACGATCGTCGCGGTTTCCCCCGCGATCAGATCGGTCACGCTGCGAGCCTCACGGCGGTCGCGCGGTAGGTGTTCGAGCAGATCCGCGACCGTATCCAGGCCGAGGCTCGCCGCTCCCTGCGCCGCCTTGGCGCCGCTGACCTCGAGCGGCCGCTCCAGCTGGCGCGGCGCCGGGTAGCGAATCGGCGCCGAGGCGAGCTCCTCGGGCGTCAGCTCTCGGGTGTCGGCAAAGGCGGTCGGCATGCGCTCGATGGTGCGAAGCTTGACCGCCCGGCCGGTCAGAGAGGTCGCCGAAACACCGACGATTCTCCGGCGGACCCCTAGGATTCATGGTATGAGCGAGCAGATCGTCTATGTATCGAGAGTGACGCGGTTGCCGCTCATGGGAGCCGACGGCTCCGACCTCGGGCACGTCGTCGACGTGGTGCTCGACATGGGTGGCCGCCCACCGCGTGTGAACGGCTTCGTCGTCGGCGGCATGCAGCGGCGGCGCGTGTTCGTGAGCGCCGGGCGCATCGGCGAGATCGACATGCGCGGGGTGCGTCTGCGCCGCGGCGCGATCAACCTCAAGCAGTTCGCGCTGCGCGAGGGCGAGAAGCTCGCGGCGGGCGAGCTGATCGGGCGGAGGCTCGGCAGCCGGCGCGTGGTCGACCTCGGCCTGCAGCCCGCCCCAGAGCCGTTCGCCTGGGAGGTGGCGACCGTGGCCCTGCACATGGGACATCGCGTCCCGGGCCTCAACCGCGCCCCGGAGGTGATCGACTGGAGCGAGGCGGGCGAGCTGTTCGCCGAGCAGCGCCCGGTCGACCGCCAGGCCGCGAACCTCGGCGGCCTGCACCCAGCCGAGATGGCGAACGAGATCCGCAACCTCCCGCTCAGCCGCCGCCGGCTGCTGGCGGAGGCGCTCGAGGACGAGCGCCTCGCCGATCTGCTCGAGGAGCTTCCCGAGGACGAGCAGGTGAGGCTGATCGAGGGCCTCGACCCGGAGCGCGTCGGGCGCGTGCTGGACGAGATGGAGGCCGACGATGCGGCGGACCTGCTGGGCGAGATGTCACGCAGCGAGCAGGAGCAGCTGCTCGCGGCGATGGACCCGGACGAGGCCGAGAGCGTGCGCCGGCTGCTGGTCTACAAGCCCGACACCGCCGGCGGTCTGATGACCCCGGAACCGATCATCCTGTCGTCCTCGACAAGCGTATCCGAGGCGCTTGCGCACGTCCGCAACCCCGATCTGCCGGTGCCAATCGCGACGCAGGTGTTCGTCTGCCAACCGCCACTGGAGACGCCGACCGGCCGCTTCGTGGGTGTCGTCGGCATCCAGCGCCTGCTGCGTGAGTCCCCGTCCAAGCCACTCGGTCGCTGCATCGACGAGGACTGGGATGCGGTCAACACCAGCGTTTCCGACCGGGAGGTCGCGGGCCGGCTCGCTGCCTACAACGTGGTCGCGCTGCCCGTGACCGACGACGCCGGCCGCCTGGTCGGGGCGGTCACGATCGACGATGTCCTCGACCGCGTGCTGCCGCAGGACTGGCGCACCACGCACGCGACGATCTGAGTGGGCCATGGCGCGCAAGAACGATCTCAGCAAACCGAAGGGCTCCGGTGGCGGCAGCGGCTACGACGCCGACGCGTTCGCACGCCTCGCCGAGTCCGTAGCGCGGTTCCTCGGCACCGGCCGCTATCTGGCCGTGCAGACACTCATAGTGATCGTCTGGATCGGGGTCAACGCCGTCCTGGCACTGAATCTCGGCAAGAAGCACGCGTTCGACCCCTATCCGTTCATCCTGCTGAACCTGGTCTTCTCCACGCAGGCGGCCTACGCCGCACCGCTGATCCTGCTCGCACAGAACCGCCAAGCCGACCGCGACAAGGAAGAGGTCGAGCGCGATCGCGAGACCAACGCCCGCTCGCTCGCGGAAACCGAGTTCCTGGCACGTGAGCTGGCCGAGGTCAGGATCCGGCTCGAGCAGAAGGCCGACCGCGAGGACCTGATCGAGTCCCTGCAACAGCTCACCCAGGCGATCGAGCGGCTGCATGGGGCGACGCTGCTCGAGGTCGATGTCCACGAGGGCGACGTCGTCGAGGACCCGCACGAGTATCCCGGCTCGTAGCCGAGATACTCGCCGGCGGCGGCGCGCAGACTACTCAGCCGTCAGCAACCACCAGTAGCTCTCCTGGCCACCGGCCGAGAGTTCGAGCTCGACGTTCCCGTCGGCCAGGGCGCGTACCGCCTCGTCATCGAGCGGCACGTCGATCCCGCGCAGGCAGGTGATCAGCTCAGCGTCGCCGGAGAGCTGCGCGACGACCTCGCGCAACGTCGTCTCGGGATCGCCCCAGCCGACGAGCTCGTCGTCGACGAAGCCGATCGCATCACCGGCGCTGAAGCGCCCGGCGGCGTCGCCGCGGGCGGCGCGGGCGACCGCACCGGTGCGCACGGCTCCGAGGATCTCGTTCATCGCCGCCGCATTCTCCGCGGCATGGTGGTGCGGATCGAGTGCGACTGCCGCGGCCAGGCCGGCCTGCAGCGATCGTGAGGGCACGACCACGACGTTCTTCTCGGAGAGCTCGGCGGCGCGCTCGGCGGCCATGAAGACGTTGGAGCTGTTGGGCAGCAGGACGACATCCTCGGCGGGCACCGAGTGGATCGCCGCGAGCAGCTCGTTGGTCGACGGGTTCAGCGTCGAGCCGCCGTCGAGCGCGGTGACGCCGAGACCGAGGAAGAGCTCGCGGAAGCCCTCGCCTGTGACGACCGCGAGCCCGCCGCAGACGGCGCCCTCGCTGACGCCTGCAGCGGAGACCGATCCGGGCACGGTCAGGCGCGCGTCGCGGTTCTTGACCTGCTCGCTCATGTCGGCGATGTCGATGCGCGAGACCTCGTGGGGTGCGAACAGTGCCATCGCCGCATCGGGGGAATCCGTATGGACATGGATCTTGAGCGTCGTGCGGTCGCCGACGCACAGCACCGAGTCGCCGAGCTGCTCCAGCCGCTCGGTGTAGGCGCGCTGATCGAGGTCGCTGCCCGTCACCGCGAAGTTCGTGCAGTAGCGGAAGCTCGTCGACGCGTGCTCGGGATGCGTGATCCTGGCTGGCGCCTGATGCTCGATCTGCACGGTCTCCGCCCCGCGCAGCGCCTGCACCATGCCGGCGAGCACGACGGTCAGCCCGTAGCCGCCGGCGTCGACGACCCCGGCCTCGCGCAGCACTGGAAGTAGGTCCGGCCCACGCCTGACCGACTGCAGGCCGGCCTCGAGCGCGCGCTCCATCACCTCGGCCGCGAGCGCGTCCTGGACGTCGGCGGTCGCGTCCGGCCCCAGCCGTGTCTCGATCATGTGCGCCAGCTCGGTCGCGACGCGGCTGGCCATCTCGCGCACGACCGTGAGGATCGTGCCCTCGGCCGGATTGCGCACCGAGCCGTAGGCCTGATCGGCGGCGCGAGCCAGCGCCGCGCCGATCAGCACGGGGTCGATCAGCTCGCCCGGGCGGCTGATCAGCTCCTCCGCGGCGCCGCGGATCAGCTGCGAGAGGATCACGCCGGAGTTGCCGCGAGCGCCGAGCAGCGCCGCGCGAGCAACGGAGCGCACGATCTCATCGCGGCCGAGCTCATCGAGCGTGCCGGCCCCGGCGGCGGAGACCTGCGCGAGGCGGTCCAGCTCCGCCCGCACCGCCCGCAGCGTCAGCACCATGTTGTCGCCGGTGTCCCCGTCGGCGACCGGGAAGACGTTGAGGTCGTTGACCTCCTCGCGGCGCTCCTCTAGGGCCGCCAGGCCGGCCTGGACGAGCGCGCGGAAGCGGATCAGGGCGGGGTCGGTCAACAGGCCCTACTGGGCCTTGGTGACCTTGCCGGCCTTCAGGCAGCGGGTGCAGACGTAGACGCGGCGCGGGGTGCCGCCGTCGTCGATCCGCACCCGCTGGAGGTTGGGATCGAAGCGGCGCTTGGTGGCAACCATCGAGTGGCTGCGGCTGTGGCCGAAGGAGGGGCCCTTGGCGCAGACGTGGCAGACCTTTGACATACGGCGGCTCAGTATACGCAGGAGCGCTTGACCTGCACCGAGGAGCGGTGCGAGGATTGCGCGGATGGCAGATCACAGGATCGGGACCCCTGACGGTCGCACCCTCCAGGTGCTCGAAGCCGGCGCGCCGGACGGCGTGCCGGTGATGTTCGTCCAGGGCATGCCGAACTCCAGATTCCTCTACCGACCGTGGGTCGAGCTAGCGCAGCACAGGGGCATCAGGCTGATCTCCTACGACCGCCCCGGCTACGGCGGCTCGGATCGTAACCCGGGTCGCACGGTCGCGGACTGCACAGACGACATCCGCGCGATCGCCGCCGGGCTGGGAATCGAGCGGCTGGCGCTGTTCGGCCACTCGGGCGG
>JBOGYJ010000189.1:0-8332 GCA_050696795.1 Solirubrobacteraceae bacterium
CTGGCGCGGGCGCCGATCGAGCTGCGCTCGGTCGACATCGCCCGCTGCACGCAGATCGCGCGGCGGCGCAAGCTCGACATGGTCGCCGCGCTCGCCGCCGCGACCGAGTCGCCGCAGGTTCCGCCCGAGGCGCGTGAGCGGATCCGCGTCTTCCTGAAGCTCTACCGGGCCTGCGCGGCACCGATCGACACGATGCGCCCGGACCTCTACGTGCACCGCCTGATCGAGCGGCTGGGCCTGCGCCGGCAACAGCTGTTCGCGGCGCAGACCGATGTGGTCGAGCGGCTGCGGGCGCTGGCGCGCTTCGGCGAGCTCGCCACCGCGCACGTGGCGCGCAGCCCGCAGGCGACCGCGCGCGAGTTCGCCCGCTCGATCGCGGCCGTAGCCGAGTGGGGGCTGAGCGAGCGCGAGGAGCCGCAGCTGCTGGGCGCCGACGCCGTGCAGGTGGTGGCGCTCGAGATGGCCGGCGGGCTGGAGGTCGATCACGTCTTCGTGCTCGGGCTGCGCGCGGCGCTGCAGGGAGCGGGCGCGCTCGACTGCGAGCCGGTTCCCGACGCGCTGCTGCACGAGCCGCTGCCCGCCGACGACGATGCGGCCCGCCAGTCGCGCCTGCGCCAGCGACTGTATGTCGCGATCACACGTGCCCGCGAGCGCGCCGTGCTGGTGCACGCCGAAGGAGACGCGACCGGCCCCGCCGGGCGCGGCAAGCCGCTGCCCGCGGTCGAGGTCGCGCGGGCGGCCGTCGGGGGCGAATGGCTCGAGCTGACCGAGGATCTCTTCGGCCCGGCGGAGACGCTGCCCGCGACCTACCGGCTGCTGCGCGACGAGCTGATGGACGGCACCAAGCGGGCCGCGGGACGCCTGGCGGAGCTGCGGCTCGACACCGACCTCGACATCTCGCACGCGGTCGTTCGCTACCTCGAACTGCTGAAGCTCGCGGCGCTGATCGCCCGCGACGAGGGATCGCACGGGCAGGGACTCGGTGACGCTCTGCGTGACATCAACGCGCGGATCGAACAGGCCGTGACGGCCGATCAGCGGGAGATCTTCGCCAGCTCGCCACTGGATGACTACCTGCTCGACGCCGAGCGCGACGTTCGCCATCGCGCACGGGTGATCGCGGTGCGCGACGAGCCCTCGCTCGAGCGCTTCCTACCGATGCGCGGCGGCGGCGTGCTGCTGTCGGCCAGCGACATCGAGACCTACCGGGCCTGCCCGCTGCGCTACAAGTTCGCACGCGTCTTCCGCATCCCGCAGGAGCCGACACTGCACCAGCGTTTCGGGATCGCGGTGCACCAGGTGCTCGAGCGCTACCACGCGCAGGGCGCATCGCAGGAGGATCGGGGTTCAGGCCTGCCGGTCGGCCCGCTGGCCGACCTGCTCTCGCTGCTGGAGGTCAGCTGGCGCCGCGGCGGCTTCGGCGACTCCGACGAGGAGCGCCAGCTGCACCAGAAGGCGGTCGCGGCGCTGACGCGCTACCACGAGCGCGCGCAGTCCGAGGCGGCCCGGCCGGTCTGGTTCGAGCGCCAGTTCAGCTTCAAGCTCGGGCCGCATCTGGTGCGCGGGCGCGTCGACCGGGTCGACCGCCTGCCGAGCGGCGAGTACGAGCTGATCGACTACAAGACCGGCCGTCCCAAGTCCGCCGAGCAGCTGGCAGACGACGTGCAGCTGTCGCTGTACGCGATCGCCGCGCGCGAGGCCTGGGGGCTCGAGGCCAACCGCGGCGCCTACCACGACCTGCTCGACGACGAGAAGGTCGCGATCTCCGGCGACAGCGAGCGCGCGGAGTGGATCCGCGGCGTCGCGATCAACGTCGCCGAGGGCATCAAGGCGCAGGAGTTCGAGCCGACGCCCTCACCGCCGGCGTGCAAGCTCTGCGACTACCGGCTCGTCTGCCCGGCCGCCGAGCGCTGAGCACTCCTACCGCGGGCCGTTGCCCCAGGTCAGGCCGGCTGCTCCACGACCATCAAGGTGTGGCCGGTCGGGTCGCGGAACCAGAACATCGGCGGCACTGGGTCGCCCATCCGCGCGACCTCGGCGTCGACGTCGGCGCCGGCGGCCTTGAACGCCGCGTGCGTGGCATCGATGTCGTCGGTCGTCAGGGTGATGCCGGTATGCCCGGGCCGGATCTCGCCCTGATCGGGCGGCGGGGGTGCGAGCGCGATCCCGGTCGGCCCCGCGGGCGGGTAGACCTCGACCCAGCGGTACTTGTCGCCCATCGGGACGTCGGTCCGCTTCTCGAAGCCGATCGATTCGTAGAACGCGACGGCGCGATCCTGGTCCACGGTCGGGACGATCACCAGGCTGATTCCTTGGATTCCGGTCGCTGCTGTGCTCATCCTCTGCTCCTCCTGGACGGTGGTTGGTATCTGGGCTGGCTCAGCTCGGGGGTTCCTGGCCGCGCTGGCGCAGGAAGCGCTGCAGATCGCGTTCGATCGAGTCGCCGGAGGGCAGATCGAAGCTGTCGGCTCCGTCGTCGCCGGCGGCGGCCTCGAGCTTCTCGACGAATGCCTGGATGTCGGGATCGTGCTGGACCGCCCGGTTCACCTGCGTCTCGTACTCGCTCGCCGCGGTCTCGAGCTCACCGGCGTCGACGACGACGCCCACCAGGCCCTCGAGCTTGCGGATCAGTGCCAGCGACGCCTTGGGATTCGGGGAAGCGGCGATGTAGTGCGGGACCGCGGCCCAGAGACTGGCCGACGGCACCCCGGCGGTGTGACAGGCGTCGTGGATCACGCCGACGATGCCGGTCGGACCTTCGTAGGAGGATTGCGAGAGGCCAAGGCGCGAGACGAGCGCGGGGTCGGTGGCGAAGCCGGTCACCGAGACCGGGCGCGTGTGCGGCACATCGGCCAGCAGTGCCCCGAGCGTGACGACCATCTGCACGCCGATCGCCTCGGCCAGCTCGACGATCAGGCCCGTGAAGGTGCGCCAGCGGAAGGAGGGCTCGTGTCCGGTCAGCAGGATCAGGTCCCTCGGCGCCCGGGGAACCCGCACCTCGTAGAGGTGCACCTCGGGCCATTCGATCGCGCGCCCCTGCGACTCGGTGAGCTTGATCCGGGGCCTGGTGGCCTGGAAGTCGTAGAAGTCCTCGGGGTCGATTGTGGCGAACTCGCGAGCGCCGAGCGCGTCGCCGACGAAGCTGACCGCGGAAGACGCTGCGTCGCCCGCGTCGTTCCACCCCTCGAAGCCGCAGATCAGTGCTGGAGCGCGGAGACCGTCGGGCCGGTAGTTCCATCGCAGAGGCTGCATCCGAATCACCGTACATCATGGCGGTATGGCGGCAGATCGGACGATCAGCTCTCTACGCGCGGGCGACGATGTGCGCGGCGTATACGCGTGCGTGCGCAAGGACCGGCGCAAGACGCGTACCGGTAGCCCGTATCTGGCACTGGAGCTGCGCGACCGCACCGGCAGCATGCAGGCGCGGGCGTTCCGCGACGCCGACTCGCTGGCCGGCCGCTTCGAACGCGGCGACCTGGTGACGGTCACCGGCCGCGTCGAGCGCTTCCGCGACGACCTCGTGGTCGAGGTCTCAGACATCCGCCGCGCCGAGCAGGGGGGCGAGGCCGGTGAGGAAGTTTCGGTCGAGTCGTTCCTGCCGGTCGCCTACCGTGACATGGACGAGCTCGACGGCTTCCTCGAGCACCTCGCCTCAGAGGTGTATGACCCCGGCTACAAGGCCCTGCTGGAGTCGCTGCTCGGAGACGGCGAGCTGCGGGCCGCGTTCCGGCGCACCCCCTGCACGCGCAGCGGCCACCACGCCTACCTGGGTGGTCTGCTCGAGCACACGGTCGCCGTGGCGACGCTGGCACGCGAGCTGTGCGACCTGCACCGCCGGCTCAACAGCGACCTGCTGCTGACGGCCGCGATCGTCCACGACCTCGGGCGCATCCGGGAGTTCACCTACGGCGCCGAGATCGGACTCACGGAAGAGGGCCGGCTGCTCGGGCACCTGACGCTCGGGCAGCAGCTTCTCAGCGAGCGCTTCGTCGCGCTTGACGAAGCGCTCGACGCAGCGCGTCGCCTGGCGCTCCTGCACTGCGTGCTCGCCCACCACGGGCCCGCGACCTTGCCGGGCGGGCGCTTCGGCTCGCCGGAGGCACTCGCCCTCTACCGGACCAACGCGCTCGACGCGGGCGTCAAGGGCGCGCTGGAGCATGGACTCGGGCAGTCAGCGCAGGACTGAGCTGACTCACGAGCCGATCCAGCAGCGGCGTTGCCGCGAACAGTGCGCAGAGCACGCCTGCCGACACCAGCAGGGCTGCCCAAACCGACATGTGCGGCAGCGTCGCCGCGAGCGTCGCCGAGAACGCGACGGTGGCCGCCATCGAGACGATCGTTCCCCGCGCCATCGCGGCGGCGCCGGCGGCGCCGGTCTGGCGGTGGGTGCCGGGCAGCATGATCGAGAGCAGCACCGGGGCCGAGGACAGCACGCCGGCCAGGTGTGCGCCGAGGATTGGCACGAGCGTCGACATCGTCGCCACCACGCAGGTGGAGATCGCCGCGCGCTGGAGCATCGTCGCCGAGCTGGCCTGGGCGGCCCTCGCGTTCTCGGTGCCGCGGTCCTGCGCCCACGGCCACAGCATCAGGCTCGCGGCGATCACGATCCAGACGGCGCTGGCGGCCGACCAGATGCTCGCCACCGAGCTCGACGCGACGACCGCGGCGAGGGCGAACGCCAGCGACGTGAGCGTCGCCCGCAGCGGGCGCATCTGCCGCGCCATCCAGGCGTAGCCGGTGCAGAAGATCACGACGGCCATCTGTCCGTTGGTCACCCCGGCGGCCGCATGCGCGGCGGTCGTGCGGCTGCTGGTCATGCAGACGGTCAGCAGGAACGGTCCGGTCGTCAGCGGCAGGCCGATCAGGCGTCCGCCGACCCAATCGCCGAAGCGCGACTGCGCCTTGGAGACGAGTGCGAACGCGATCGGCGTGAGCCCGATGCGTAGGAGGATTACCACTATCTATATGATCGGCAATCAAACGCCGATTATTTCGCGAAATTATGCCATCAGCCGCTCAGTTGGCCGTGAACTCCGCGACAATTTTGTGATATCGGCGAGATATGTGAGACTGCTGTCCATGGATGCGATCGACCGCGTGCTGATCAGCGAGCTGCTTCGCGATGCGCGCGTGACCTATCAGGAGCTCGGTCGCACCGCGCGCCTGTCCGCCAACACGGTCGCCGACCGCGTGCGACGACTGCGGAGCTCAGGCTTGATCAGCGGCTACCACGCACAGCTGAACCTCCCGCTGCTCGGACGCGGCCTGCGACTGATGAGTGACGTGCGGCTGCGCGAGGCGGTCGACCGCGGTGAGTTCGAGCGCGGTTTGACGGAGGTCGAGCAGGTGATCGGCGCCGTGCGTCTGACCGGCGACTATGACTACCTGCTGGAGGTCGCGTGCGCGGACCCGGAGGAGTTCGAGCAGGTGCTCGACCGGCTCAAGCGCGACTACGGGGTGCGCGAGGTCCGCAGCCGGCTGGTGCTGCACGAGGTGCCGATCGAACTCGAGAAGCTCGTGAACGCGTCGGCGCTCTGAACCAGGGCTCGGCGGACGCCCCTGGACGCTCAGCCGGGCGCGGCTGTGACACCTTCAATGTCATGACCACGATCGATGAACTTCTAACCAACAACCGGGCCTATGCCGAGCGGGCTCCGGGCAGCGAGCTCGGCGGGACACCGAGCCGGCACGTGGCCGTCGTAACCTGCATGGACTGCCGCATAGACATCCTTGCCGCGCTGGGACTCGCCGCCGGTGAGGCTCACATCCTGCGCAACGCCGGGGGGGCCGTCACCGATGACGTGATCCGCTCACTGGCGATTTCCCAGTACAGGCTCGGCACCCGCGAGGTGATGCTGATCCATCACACCAACTGCGGCATGCAGACGCTCACCGACGATGGCTTCCGTGCCGAGTTGCAGCAGGCGACGGGCACCGCCCCCGCCTTCGCGATCGAGTCGTTCACCGACGCGACTGCCGACGTGCGCCAGTCGATCCTGCGTGTGCGGCGCTGCGAGTTCCTGCCGCACCGCGACATCGTGCGCGGCTTCGTCTACGACCTCGACACGCACCGGCTGCTCGAGGTTACCGCAGAGTGAAAGTGGTCGGGCGTCCGCGCGGTCGCCCAACCACTTTCTACCCTGGGTCTCAGAGCCTGGCTCGCTCCCCCCTGCGGGCCAGGCTCCAGGCTCTTCTAGTGGATCCGAACCTTGTGGTGGATCACCTTTGCCGGCTTGGAGTCGGTGAGCTTGAAGCTCGCCGTCGCCGGGATGCTGTGGAAGGCCATCAGCAACCTGCGGCCGGCCTTGTTCAGCCTGATCGTGAACGTGCGCGTCTGGTTCGCGCGCATGCTGAGCTTCGCCGCGCCGACCCTCACGGCGCTGCCGCCGTGCCCGCCGGCGGACAGGCTGGCGCTGTTGTCGCTGTCCTTGTGAATAACGTGCGTGGTCAGGCTGGCGTTGACCTTGCAGCCGGCGAACGCGCACATCAGCGTGACCTTCACCCGGCCCTTCAGGACCCGCACCCTGACCAGCTTGAGCGTCGGTGCGAAGACCTGTGCCGGCGTGACGCTCGTGCTCGTGCTCGTGCTCGGGCTCGTGCTCGGGCTCGGGCTCGGGCTCGGGCTCGGGCTCGCGGGAGTGGGAGCGGGAGCCGCGGTGACCGTCACCGTCTGGGTCGAGATCGTGCTCAGCCCAAACGCGTCCGTCACCTCGGCGCGGACCATGTAGGTCCCCGGGGTGGTGAACGTCGTGGTGGCGGTGCTGCCGCTGGCGGCACCGAACGACCCGCTGCCGAGGTCCCAGCTGATCTGCCCCAGGCTCTCACCGTCGGGCGAGACCGCGGCGGCCACGAAATGCACCGGCGTGCCGGCCTGCACGCTGCCCGTGTCGGCGGCGGTCACGAGCGTGGGTGCGGTGTCGAGGCTGATCTCCTGGAGCAGCGAACCGATTAGCGGCGAACCGGTTCCCGGGCCGGTCTCACCGAGGCCCGTCACCACGAGGTTTCCGTCGGGGGTCAGCGCCGAGCCGAGGCCGATGCTCAAGGCCACGTCGGGGGGTGTGGCGAGGCTGACCAGGCCGGCCCCTCCGAAGTTCGGATCTGCTGTGCCGTTCGCGTCGAGCCGCAGGATGGTGGTCGACAGGCCGGTCGGGCCCATCAGCCCGGACAGGTCCGGCGCCGTCACAAGCAGCTTGCCGTCGGGTTGCGTCAGAATCCCGGTGCCTACGCTGCCGATCGCTCCACCCTCCGAGATCGTGCTGCCGCCGGTGCCGAAGGAGGTATCGAGCTGGCCGCCTAAGCTGAACTCGGCAACGGCAATCGAGGGAACGGATAACTCGCCACCAACTCCAAAGCCGGTGACCGCGTAGCCGCCGTCAGAGGTGGCGACGAGGCTGAACGCCTCTGACGCCTGGGGGGTTCCGGTCGACACCTGCGCGACCGCGAGCCCGCCAAGGCCGAACGAGCTGTCGGGCGCGCCGTCACCGTCGAGTCGCAGGAGCGCGAACGCGGGGTCAGACAACAACGTGGCGCCGGCGACTGTGAAGACCAGGTCGCCGTTGCTCTGCGCTATCACATCGGTGCCCTCTGTATTGCTGGTGCCGACGATCGCGGGGTGCGCCACTCCATTTGCCCCGAAGCCGGGGTCCAGCGTCCCGGAGCTGGTCAGGCGGGCGGCGAAGAAATGCTCGTCACTTGTGGAGCTTCCGGCTGCCCCGGTCAGCACGATGTTGCCGCCGCTGTCAATCGTCATGCCCCCGGGGATGGTGTCGGTCGCCAGGTCGAGCTTGTGCACACCGGTGGAGTTGAAGGCGGTGTCGAGCCGGCCGGATTGGGTGAACTCGAGCACGGCCACCTGGGTGTCGCCGCTGCTGGTGCCGGCGCTGGCCGTGGTGGCCACAACCGGGTCGCCGCCCGGCGTCAGCTTGACGACGGTTCCGCCGGCAAACGGTGCTCCGCCTATTCCGGTGGTAGGAGTGGCAGTCGTGGGCGTTGAGCCCTCGCCGACGTTCTCGTAGGTGACGCCGCCTATGCCAAAGCTCGGATCGAGTGCCCCATTCGGGGTGTAGCGCGCGATGTACAGCTGGTCCTGGTTGGGGTTGGTCGTCTGTCCGACGGCGCCCGCCTGGTAGATGTCCCCGTCAGGGGCAACGGCCACGCTGATGCCCGCACTGAGCGGTTGCGCACCCTGTCCGAACGACTGGAAGGCGTACCCGCTGTTGCCGAAGCCGGGCACGACCGAGCCGGCGTCAGCCGAAGCGATGCCCGTGCCAAATGCAACCGAAATGCTCGCGGCAGTGACCAGCACTGCTGCGGCTCGACCGAGCATCCG
>JBOGYJ010000190.1:0-9527 GCA_050696795.1 Solirubrobacteraceae bacterium
GCGAGGTGCTGGCGGTCGTCGCCGAGCACGGCCTGCACGACATCGACGACGTCTGGCGACTCGCGACCCCGGACCATCCGATCCCCTTCAGCCCACCGCTGGAGGACGCGTTCCTGCCCGGCACGGAGGCGATCGTCGCGTCTGTCTGCGAGCGGCTCGGGGTCGGGGCCCAGCAGTACAGTCCGGGCGAGGGACAGTCGAGGATGAAGCGGTGACCACAAGCTCAGCGGCGCCTCCCAGCAACGGCGCCGGCGGCAGCGCCGGGAGCGGCGGCGTAGGGACCGGCAGCGCCGGGAGCGGGACCGGCGGCACCGGTGCGCTGGACATCGTGGGCAGCCGCGTGCGCGAGGAGCGCCTGAGCCAGAAGATCGGCGTGCGCGAGCTCGCGCGGCGGGTCGGCGTGTCCGCCAGCCTGATCTCGCAGGTCGAGCTCGGCAAGGCCTCGCCCTCGGTCGGCACGCTCTATGCGATCGTCAACGAGCTTGGGCTATCACTCGACGAGCTCTTCTTCCAGCAGCCCACCGGCCGGCGCGGGCGCGGGCGCGGGCGCGCTGAGAGCGAGGCGGACGCACCGGACGCCACGGCCCAGCGGTCGGCGACTGAGCCTTCCGGTCCGACGGTCGCGGACCAGGGCCACCAGCCCGGCAAGCACTGGGGCGTCGAGCTGCTGGGGCGCAACGTCGACCCGGTCGTGCGGCGTGGTGCCGGCAAGGTCATCCAGCTCGCCACCGGGGTGCGCTGGGAGCGGCTCGCGCCGCCCACCCCGCAGGACGTCGACTTCCTCGAGGTCGCCTACCAGCCCGGCAGCGAGTCCTGCCCGCCCGACTCGCTGATGCGCCACTCGGGCCACGAGTACGGTCACGTCATCCGCGGCCGCATGGGCGTGACGGTCGGCTTTGACACCTATGAGCTCGGGCCCGGCGACTCGGTCGCCTTCGACTCGACGATGCCGCACCGCCTGTTCACGATCGGAGAAGAGCCGGTCGAGGCGATCTGGGTGGTCGTCGGGCGCCGCGGCGACGGGCGACTGGGGCACGGCCACTGATGGCGCGGCTCGTTGTCTCCCTCGACCAGGGGACGACGAGCACACGCGCGATGATCTTCGACCACTCAGGGCGCGTGGTCGCGGGCTCGCAGAAGGAGCACGAGCAGATCTACCCGAAGCCGGGCTGGGTCGAGCACGACCCGAAGGAGATCTGGGATCGCTGCCAGGAGGTGCTCGAGGAGGCGCTCTCCAACGCTGACGCCTCCAAGGACGACATCACCGCACTCGGCATCACCAACCAGCGCGAGACCGCTGTCGTCTGGGACCGCAACACCGGTGAGCCGGTCCACAACGCGATCGTCTGGCAGGACACGCGCACGGACAAGATCGTCGACGAGCTGGCCAGGTCAGGCGGGCAGGACCGCTTCCGCGACAAGTCGGGACTGCCGCTGGCGACCTACTTCTCAGGGCCCAAGGTGCGCTGGATGCTCGAGCACGTCGACGGCGCACGCGAGAAGGCCGACGCCGGTGACCTCGTGTTCGGCAACATCGACTCCTGGCTGATCTGGAATCTGACCGGCGGCAGCGACGGCGGCCTGCACATGACCGACGTGACCAACGCCAGCCGCACGCTGATGATGGACCTGCGCTCGCTGGCGTGGGACGCCGCGACGGCAGGCACGATCGGGGTGCCGAGCTCGATGCTGCCGGAGATCCGTTCGTCGAGCGAGGTCTACGGCGAAGTCAGGAGCGGGCCGCTCGCCGGGATCCCGATCGCCGGCGACCTCGGCGACCAGCAGGCCGCCACCTTCGGCCAGACCTGCTTTGCCGTGGGCGAGGCCAAGAACACGTATGGCACCGGCAACTTCATGCTGATCAACACAGGCGACGAGCTCGTACGCTCCAAGTCAGGGCTGCTGAGCACCGTCTGTTACCGGGTCGGCGAGCAGCAGCCGGTCTATGCACTCGAGGGCTCGATCGCGATCACCGGCGCGCTCGTGCAGTGGCTGCGCGACAACCTCAGGATGATCAGGGCCGCGCCCGAGGTCGAGGCGCTGGCCGCAACCGTCGAGGACAACGGCGGGCTCTACATCGTGCCGGCCTTCTCCGGCCTGTACGCGCCCTATTGGAAATCAGATGCGCGCGGCGTCTTCGCCGGCCTGACGCGCTATGTCAACGCCGGCCACATCGCACGGGCGACGCTCGAGGCCACCGCCTACCAGTCGGCCGAGGTCGTCGAGGCGATGCGCGCCGACTCAGGTCTGGAGCTCGACTCGCTCAAGGTCGACGGCGGCATGGTCGCCAACGAGATGCTGATGCAGTTCCAGGCCGACATCCTCGGCGTCCCCGTGATCCGGCCGCGGGTCGCCGAGACCACCGCGCTGGGCGCCGCCTACGCGGCCGGCCTGGCGGTCGGCTTCTGGGACAACCAGGAGGACCTGCGCGAGAACTGGGCGCAGGACAAACGCTGGCAGCCGCAGATGGACGACGAGGTCCGCAAGCAGAACCTCCACATGTGGAAGAAGGCCGTGACGCGGACCTTCGACTGGGTCGAGTGAGAGCGCATGAGTCTGCTGCGCTGGGGGTTGGCCCGCTGGCCACCCCCACCGGCCCGACGGTAGGCTGACACGCATGCTCTCTCTGACCACCGAGGTGCTGGTCATCGGTGGGGGCGCCACCGGCGCCGGGGTCGCCTGGGATGCGTCGCTGCGCGGCCTCGACGTGGTCCTCGTCGACCGTCTCGACCTGGCCGAGGGCACCAGCGGGCGCTTCCACGGGCTGCTGCATTCGGGTGGCCGCTACGTGGTCAAGGATGCGCCCGCGGCGCGTGAGTGCATCAGCGAGAATCGCATCCTGCGAAGGGTGGCGGCCGACTGCATCGAGGACACGGGCGGGCTGTTCGTCACGACCCCATGGGACGACCCCGAGTACGCCGACCGCTTCGCCGCGGCCTGCACAGAGACCGGCGTCGACTGCGAGGAGATCAGCGCCGCGCAGGCCCTGTGCGAGGAGCCGCGCCTGCACCCGAAGATCTCCCGCGCCTTCCATGTGCCCGACGCGAACATGGACATCTGGAAGACGGTCTGGGCGATGGCCCACGGCGCGCAGCAGCGCGGCGCCCGCATCCTGCCCTATCACCAGGTGAACGCGATCCGCCGCGACGGCGATCGGGTCACGGGCGCACGCGTGCAGGATGTACGCGCCGGCGAGGAGCTCGAGATCGAGGCGCGCGTGACCGTCAACGCCACCGGGGCGTGGGCCGGGCAGCTCGCGGCGCTGGCCGGGATCGAGGGTGTGCGGGTGTTCCCCGGCCGGGGGATCATGATCGCGATGAACCATCGGCTGGTGAACACCGTCATCAACCGCTGCCAGCTGCCCACCGACGGGGACATCCTCGTGCCGATCCTGACCGTGTCGGTGATCGGCACGACCGACCAGCACACCGAGAACCCCGACGACCACAGCGTCGCGCAGTCCGAGGTCGACCAGATGCTCGACGAAGGCGAGAAGCTCGTGCCCGGCTTCAGGCATGCGCGGGCGCTGCGCGTCTGGACCGGCGTGCGCCCGCTGTTCGAGGATGCCAAGGCCGCAGACACCAACACGCGCGACGTCACCCGCGCGCACGCGCTGCTCGATCACCGCGAGCGCGACGGCGTCGGCGGCTTCGTCACGATCACCGGCGGCAAGGTCACGACCTTCCGCCTGATGGCGGAGGAGACCGTCGACGCCGTCTGCGCGATGCTCGGCAAGCCGATGCCCTGCACCACCGCCACTGAAGCCCTGCCCGGCTCCGAAGAAGGCGCCAACTACCGGCTCGGCGAGCGCCTCGCGCACAAGGAAGAGCGGCTGCGCGAGCAGCAGATCATCTGTGAGTGCGAGCTCGTGCCGCGCGAGCAGCTCGAGCACGCGCTGCGCGAGACCGGCTCGACCAACCTCGACGACATCCGCCGGCGGCTGCGTCTCGGGATGGGCCCCTGCCAGGGCGGCTTCTGCATCTATCGCGCGATCGGGATCATGCACGGCGCGGGCGGGCTCGACGCGGGCCAGGCCGACGCCTCGCTGCTCGCCTTCTTGCAGGAGCGCTGGAAGGGAGTCTGGCCGATCCTCTACGGCGACCAGCTGCGGCAGGCCCGGTTCGACGAGTGGATCTTCCACGGAGTGCTGGACGTCGATCATCTGCCCGCCGGCCCGCTGGCCGGCCGGCCAGATCTGGAGCGGGTCGCGTGAGGCTCCGCCGCTACGACATCGTCGTGATCGGCGCCGGCACCGCCGGGCTGGTTGCGGGCACGCGGTTGGCGGAGGCGGGCGCCGATGTCTGCGTCATAGCCAAGGGCGTCGGCTCGACGCACCTCGCGCCCGGCACGATCGACGTGCTCGGCTACGCGCCCGAGTTGGTGCAGTCACCCTTGGCCGCGGTCGCGTCACTGGTGGCCGTGCGGCTCGATCATCCTTACGCGCTGGTGGGCGCCACCGCACTCGGCGAGGCCGTCGACTGGTTCATCGACACCGCCGCGCGCGGCGCGTTGCCCGGATACGACTACGTCGGCTCACTCGAGCGCAACCTGCTGCTGCCGACGGCCATCGGAGCCCTGAAGCCCTCGGCGCTCGTGCCCAGGGCATTTGCCGCCGGCGACTCGCCGGCGCTCGGGCGGCTGGCGGTGGTCGGCAGCCCGCTGCTGCGCGACTTCCATCCCAGCCTCTGCGCCGAGAACCTACGAGCAGCCGGCATCGACGCCACCGCTGTGAGCGTCGAGATCGACGCCGACCGGGCCGACGCCAGCACGCTCGGGCTTGCCCGACGCTTCGACGACGCCGCCTGGCGCGCGGCGTTCTGTGCCCGGCTGGCGCCGCTGATCGCGGGCGCCGATCACGTCGGGCTGCCGGCGATGCTCGGGCTGAGCGATCCGCACGCGGTGCTTGCCGACCTCGAGGCCCGCCTCGGTCGGCGCATCTTCGAGATACCGACGCTGCCGCCGTCGGTGCCGGGCATGCGGCTCTACGAGATCCTGCGGCAGGCGCTGCTGTCCGCCGGCGGCCGGCTGGCGCTGGGCGCCGGAGTGGTCTCGCACACGCGCGCAGGCGAGCGTGTGCGGTCGGTCGAGACCGCCACCGCCGGCTCGGGCACCGTGTACGAGGCCGACGCCTTTGTCCTGGCCTCCGGTGGCTTTCACTCCGGCGCGATCACGCTCGACTCGCACTGGCAGGCACACGAGCTGGTGCTCGGGCTGCCCTTGCGCGGAATCCCCAGCGAGGGCGAGCCGCGCTTCGTCTCCTCCTACTTCGCGCGCCAGCCGCTCGCGCGCGCCGGAGTCTTCGTCGACCTGGAGATGCGGGCGGCGCTGACCAGCAACGTCTTCGTCGCGGGCGCCTCACTTCCCGGCGCGGTGTCCTGGCGCGAGGCCTCCGGTGAGGGGATCGCGCTGGCCAGCGGCTACCGCGCCGCCCAGCTCGCGGCCGCGGCGATCGGTGCGAAGGTGGCGGCGTGAGCGACCTGGTGGAGGTCGAGCTGCTGCGCGGCTCGCTCGACCACTGCGTCAAATGCACGATCTGTGAGACCGCCTGCCCGGTCTCCAACGCGAGCCCGCTTTTCCCCGGACCCAAGTACGCCGGCCCCCAGTCCGAGCGCTACCGCGTCAGCGGCGAGCCCACCGTGGACGCATCGGTGGACTACTGCTCAGGGTGCGGGATCTGCTCGCAGGTCTGCCCCCAGGGCGTGAAGATCGCCGAGATCAACGCACAGGCTCGCAATCAGCTGAAGCTTGAGAAGGGCATCCCGCTACGCGACCGCATCATCACGCGGCCGACCTGGCTGGGCCGTGCCGGTACTCCGGTGGCGCCGCTCGCCAACTGGACGCTGCGTTCGCGGCCGCTGCGGATCCTGGCCGAGAAGGTGCTGGGCGTGCACCGCGACGCGCCCGCGCCGCGGTTCGCCGGGAGGCGCTTCTCGCGCTGGGCGCGAGCGCACACGAGCTCGCCGCGATCGGATCCCGCCAACCCGCTCCCACGCCGCCGCGTGATCTACTTCCACGGCTGTGGCACCGAGTACTACGAGCCCTGGGAGGGCGAGCGCGTGGTCGCCGTGCTCGAGCACAACGGCTTTCAGGTGGTCGTGCCAAAGCAGGACTGCTGCGGCCTGCCGCTGCAGTCGAGCGGGCTGTTCGACGAGGCTCGCCACACGGTCAAGCGGCTCGCGCGGGCGCTCGGCTCAGCGCTGATCGACGAGCAGACGCTGATCGTCGGCAACGCGACCAGCTGCACGCTGATGCTCAAGCGCGAGGCGCGCGAGATCCTCGGGCTCGAGCACGATCCGGAGCTGCGGCGCGTGGCCGAGCGCACCTACGACATCTGCGAGCTGCTGCTCGAGTGCCACCAGCGTGGCGAGCTGCGCACTGACTTCAAGCCGCTGCCCGAGCGGGTCGCCTACCACGCGCCCTGCCAGCAGCAGGGTCACTGGATCGGCAAGCCCGCGCTCGAGCTGCTGGCGCTGATCCCCGAGCTGGACGTGCGCGAGACGAGCGCGCACTGCTGCGGCATCGCCGGCACCTACGGGCTGAAGGCCGAGAAGTACGAGATCTCGATGGCCGTCGGCCGCAGCCTGTTCGAGCAGGTCGATGCCTCCGGCGCGGCGACGGTCGCCTGCGACAGCGAGACCTGCCGCTGGCAGATCACGCACGGCACACAGCTGCCGTCGGTGCACCCGATCGATTACCTGTACCGGGCCTACGGGCTCGACAAGGGTTGAAGTAACCTGCGCAGCGTGGACGCCGGTACCGTTGCCGCGTTGCGATCTTCCCGCGCGCTAGCGGTCGGCACCAGTGTGCGGATCGCCGCCTCCCCCGTCATTATCGGTCTGCTGCTTGCCCACGATTGGACGATCTCCGCCGTGGTGTTCCTGGTCGCCGCCACCACCGACTTCATCGACGGGCGCCTCGCCCGCCGCTGGCAGGTGACGACCAAGCTGGGCTCGTTCCTCGACACGACCGCCGACAAGCTGCTGGTCTCGACAGCACTGCTCGGCCTGCTCGCCGTGAATCGAGTGTCGGCCTGGATCGCGTTCGCCATCATCGCTCGCGAGTTCACGATCCTCGGCCTGCGCGCCGCGGTCGCGTCCGGGGGGTCGAACCTCGAGACCTCACTGTTGGGCAAGTGGAAGGCCACGTGTCAGTTCGCGGCGATCGCCGTGGCGATCCTGCGCCCGCACGTGATCATCGACGGCGCCTACCTCGACCAGTGGCTGATGATCGTGGTCGCCGCGATCACCGCGTGGTCCGGGATCGAGTATTTGCGCGCCTCCGCCGAAGCGCTGCGGAGCTGAGGCGTTGGCTCGCGTCTTCCTCACCGGTGGCAACGGGCTGCTCGGAACGGCACTCCTCAGCGCGCTGCTGGAGCGCGGCGATGTGGTGGTGGCCCTGGCGCGGTCTGACGAGAGCGCGACCAAACTCACCGCCCGCGGCGCCGAGGTGGTGCGCGGCGAGGTCTACGACGAGCGTGTGCTGACCGCGGCGATGGCGGGCTGTGCGTTGGCCTTCAACGTCGCCGGGATCAACCAGTTCTGCATGACGGATCCCACGGAGATGATGCGTGCCAACGTCGACGGCGCTGTTGCAGCGGTGCGTGCCGCCAAGGCGGCGGGTCTCCCGCGCCTGGTGCACACCTCGTCGGCGGCGACGCTCGGCGAGGCGCCCGGCACGGTGGCCGACGAGTGGACGCCACACCGCGGCTGGTACCTCTCGCGCTACGAGGAGAGTAAGACGTTGGGTGAGCGGGCGGCGGTCGCGACGGCGGCTGAACTCGGTCAGGATCTTGTCTGCGTCAACCCCTCCTCGGTCCAGGGCCCGGGGCGTGCCGGGGGTACGGGCCGCTTCCTGATCGCCTACCTGGACGGTCGTCTGAAGGTGTTCATCGACACCTGGGTGAGCCTGGTCGACATCCAGGACTGCGCCGCCGGCCACCTGCTGGCGGCCGAGCGGGGCGAGCGCGGCGAGCGCTACCTGCTCAACGGTTTGTGCATGCGGGTCACCGACCTGCTCGAGTTGGCGGCGAACGTCGCGGGGGTCACGGCCACCCCACGGCTACTGCCACGCCGCATCGCGACCCTGGGTGGCGCTGCCGCCGAACTCGCCTTCCGCGCGCGCGGCAAACACCCACCGGTCTGCCGCGAGATGGTGCGCACGCTGCTGCACGGGCACCGCTACGACGGCGCGCGGGCCGCGCGCGAGCTCGGTCTGACCTACACGCCGGCGGAGGACACGCTCCGGCGCACCGTCGACTGGGCGCGGTCCGAGGGTCTGCTGCGCTCGGCATAGCCGATCAGGCCCGCAGGCTGTCGCGCGGTAAGACCGGCGGCTCGTCGGCACCGGCTTAAGCCGAATAGTCAGCCGCGTCGGGTCCAGATATGCGGAATCAGGCTGGTTTTCGTGCCGATTCCGAATAACTGGCCAGGGGACGTCCAGATTGTCGACTTGAGCCGCCCCTCAAGGCCGCCCAAGGCCGCTCAAGGCCGCCCAAGGCCGCTCAAGGCCGGCTCAAGGCCGCTCAAGGCCGGCCCAAGGCCGATCAGGGCCGGGCTCAAGGCCGCTCTGCCCGCTCTGCCCGCGCCTTGCGCACGCGCCAGGCGATATAGGCGATGATCAGAACGCCCACGATGATCGCGAAGATCAGGCTGTAGTGGGTCGCGGTGTTGTAGATCGAGGTGATGTGGTTACCGGAGAAGTAGCCCACCGATGCCCACAACCCGACCCACAGCGCTGCTCCGACCGCGTTGAACGCAAGGAACCGCGCCCAATGCATGCCCGTCGTGCCGGCGATGATGCCGTTGGCCTGGCGCAACCCCTCGATGAAGCGCGCGACGATTATGATGCTCGCGCCGCGGCGCTCGAAGAAGCCCGTGGCCTTGTCAAGGCGCTCCGGCGTGAGCAGGATGTAGCGACCGAAGCGCTCGACCAGTCGGCGCCCGCCGAAGCGGCCGATCGCAAAACCGATGTTGTCGCCCGTGACTGCCGCGAGAAACCCGAGCAGCGCCACCAGCACGATGTTCAGCCGTCCGGTACCGGCGTAGACGGCGCCGAGGATCAGCACCGTCTCCCCCGGGACGGGCACGCCGAAGTCCTCGAGCAGCACGAGCCCGGCCACAGCCAGGTAGCCATAGTGATTGAGCGTCGGCTGCAGGCTGTGGAGGACCCCGGGCAGCTGGGGCTCGTGACCGGTCATCGGCGCCGGATGCTATGCCGATTGGCGGATGAGGGGTCGCCGCGCGCGGATCTGGCGTCCGCGGGTGCAACTAACTTTGCCGCAAATGTCGAGTGCTTTCGCCCGCACCGTGGAGCAGATGGAACAGGACCTGCGCGCGCTGATCGCCACCGTGCAGAGCCCGCAGCTCGGCATGCTGCTCGAGCGCCTGCTCGGTCGGGACACCGACACCTGGGCGCTGTTCCGCGACGCGCCCGCGGCCAAGCGCTACCACCACGCCTACCGCCACGGGCTGCTCGACCACAGCCTCACGGTCGCGCAGGCCGTCAGCGCGCTCTCGGCGATCTTCGGC
>JBOGYJ010000191.1:0-11849 GCA_050696795.1 Solirubrobacteraceae bacterium
CGTTCACCTCGACGATCAACAAAGTCAGCCGCTTGCTCACCCAGCAGGCGATCATCAAGCTGAACTCCGCCGTGGAGGTCGACAAGCTCTCCGCGGCCAAGGTCGCCTCGGAGTTCCTGAAGGCCAATCACCTCGGGTAACAGCTTCGCCGGCCGTGCCGCCGGGCGCGGCCTGCGGCGCGGACCGGGCCGGCGCCTCAGAACCCGCCGGCCCGGCGCCACGCGCTTCGCGCAAGCTGAAGCGGCCAGTCCCGGAGGTCGGGAGTCGACGCCGCCCAGGCTAGGACACTGAAAGTCCTGGGACGTAGTAATCAAGCGGTGATCCACACGGGACGTGTAGTCCCGGCCGGTCAGGGCCCCGGGCTTTCAGCCCGGGGCCTGGTGCCGGCTCAGCTCGTGCCGAGCGATCGATCGAAGGTGGACCTCATCGGGGCCGTCCGCGAGGTGCAGGGTCCGGACATGTGCCCACAGCGCGGCCAGCGGCGTATCACCGGAGACTCCCGCACCACCGTGGGCCTGGATGGCACGATCGATGACGTAGGATGCCGCGCGCGCGGCGGCGACCTTTATGGCCGAGATCTCGGTTCGAGCGTTCTTCGCGCCCACCGTGTCGATGCACCAGGCGGTGTTCAGGACCAGGAGCCGGGCTTGCATGATCGCCAGCCGGGACTCCGCGATCCACTGCTGGACGACGCCTTGGTCGGCGAGCGGCTTGCCGAATGGCGCGCGGGAGTGGGCGCGGACGCACATCAGCTCCAACGCCCGTTCGGCAATTCCGATCGATCTCATGCAGTGGTGAATGCGCCCCGGTCCGAGCCGTGCTTGCGCCATCATGAAGCCGCCGCCCTCCGGCCCGAGGAGGTTGCTGCGGGGAACGCGCACGTCATCGAAGTCGATGACGCCGTGGCCCCCGTGAGGCCCGTCGTCGTAGCCAAAGACGCTGGTCGAGCGCTTGAGCGTGACCCCGGGTGTGGAGAGCGGGACCAGGATCATCGAGTGGCGAGCATGCCTGGGCGCATCCGGAACGCTGAGGCCCATCACGATCGCGAGCTTGCAATCGGGCCGCATCGCACCGGTCGACCACCATTTGCGACCGTTCACGACGTAACCGTCGCCGTCGGCGACGATCGTGCTCTGCATGTTCGTGGCGTCTGAGGACGCGACGTCGGGCTCGGTCATCGAGAAGCACGAGCGGATCTCGGCCTCGAGCAGCGGCTCGAGCCACCGTTCGCGCTGCTCGTCGGTTCCGAACTGGGCGATCAACTCCATGTTCCCGGTGTCCGGTGCGGCGCAGTTCATCGCCTCAGGGGCAATCGCGGGGGAGCGTCCCATGATCTCCGCGATCGGCGCGTACTCGACGACAGTCAGCCCCTGGCCGTAGCGCTGGTCGGGCAGGAACAGGTTCCACAGGTTGCGGCGCCGTGCTTCGAGCTTCAGCTTCTGGAGGACCTCGGGCGTGCGGAACGGCGTGCCCGCGGCGCGGTTCGCGCTCGCCTGCTGCTCGAAGGTCCGCTCGGCCGGGTACACGCACTCGCGCATGAAGGCGTCCACCTTGTTCTGCAACTCGAGCGAGCGTTCGCTCTGCGAATAGTCCACTGGACCCTCACTTTCTTCCCAATCCGGCCGTCACCTTCGGCGGCCGTCGCCGGGGACTGATCTGGCTCTGCTCATCCGGTTTCAAAGAGGCCGGCCGCGCCCATGCCGCCGCCGATGCACATCGTGACCACGACATAGCGGGCGCCGCGTCGACGCCCCTCGAGCAGGGCATGCCCGACAAGCCGGGCGCCGGTCATGCCGTACGGGTGCCCGATCGAGATGCCTCCGCCATTGACGTTGAACCGCTCAGGGTCGATCCTCAGCTTGTCGCGGCAGTAGACCGCCTGCGACGCGAACGCTTCATTGAGCTCCCAGAGCCCGACGTCGTCGAGCTTCAGCCCATGCGACTTCAGCAGCGCCGGGATCGCCAAGACCGGGCCGATGCCCATCTCGTCCGGGGCACATCCGGCCACGGCGATCCCGCGATAGATCCCCAAGGGCTCGAGTCCGCGCCGTTCTGCCTCGGCTCGCTCCATCAAGACCGATGCCGAGGCGCCGTCAGACAGCTGTGAGGAGTTGCCGGCCGTCACGCTCGACCGGGCGGTCACGGTCCCATCGGGCAGCACCGGCGTCAGCCCCGCCAGGGCCTCAATGGTCGTCGCGGGCCGGTTGCCCTCGTCGCACTCGAGCAGCACGTCCTCGAACGCAGGCGCGCCGGATTCGCGATCGATGACGACCTTGCGACTCGGAAGCGGAACGATCTCCTCGTCAAGGCGGCCGTTCTCCTGGGCGGCGGCCGTCCGCCGTTGCGAGCTCAGCGCATATTCATCCTGGCGCTCGCGGGTGACGCCGTAGCGCTCGGCCACGATCTCCGCCGTCTGCAGCATCGGCATGTAGATGGCGGGGAGATTCGCTTCGAGCCAGGGGTCGGTGGCCCGGTAGCCGTTGAGGTGCTCGTTCTGAACCAGCGAGATCGACTCCACACCCCCCCCGAGCGTGATCCGCATGTCGTCGCAGAGGATCTGCTTGGCCGCGACCGCGATGGCCATCAGACCCGAGGAGCATTGGCGGTCGATCGTCATCCCGGGCACGGCCGCGGGGAGACCCGCGCGGAGGAGTCCCTGGCGTGCCACGTTCGCACCCGAGGATCCCTGCTGGAGCGCGCAGCCCATGACCACATCGTCGACCTCGCCGCCTTCGAGGCCGGCCCGCTCCACCGCACAGGCGATCACGTGGCCCGCCAGCTCCTGGGCCTGCGTGTCGTTGAACGCGCCGCGACGAGCTCGGCCGATCGGCGTTCGCGCGGTCGAGACGATCACGGCCTCTCTAGGCATTCAGGGCTTCTCCACTTAGTCAGACCCGTCTGGCGCCAGCGTACCCTTTTCTTGAAGCTGACGTCAAGTTCTGGTAGAAACGGCGCACCGCCCAACTCGATGAGGGGGAGAGATATGACGGAAGTCTTCTGTCCTCGGACCGTGGCCGACGTCCGCGCGATGATCGGGACGGAGATTGGCCCCACCGAATGGCACGAGGTGACACAGGACGCGATTGATCGGTTCGCCGACGTGACCGGAGACCACCAATGGATCCACGTCGACCCTCAGAGGGCGGCGCGCGGGCCCTTTGGGACGACCATCGCCCACGGCCTTTACAGCCTCTCACTCGCGCCAGCCATGTCGGCCGCGTTGATGGCCCACTCGGGCTTCGCTCACAGCCTCAACTACGGCTACAACAAGATTCGCTTCCCGGCCCCGGTTCCCGTCGGCTCTCACCTGCGCTTGCGCTTGACGATCGTGTCCGTGGACGATGTGTCGAGCGGGAGCATTCAGATCTGCAGCAGCCAGGCGATGGAACGCGAGGGCTCGGATAAGCCGGTGCTCGTGGCCGAAGCGCTGAGCCGCGCGATCCTGCGCGAGGAATCGCTGTGAGCTTCGGGCACAGCGCTGTCCCCGAAGACGCCATCCGTCAGGAGCTTGCGGCGAAAGCGCGCGAGCTGTTGGATTCGGTCGACCTCAGGTCGATCAGCCGGGAGGAGTTTCTGGGCGCCCGCTTCGACGCAGGCTTGGGCTGGCTCCACTTTCCCATTGGCCTCGGAGGCATGGGGTTGCCGCCTGCGCTCCAGGGCTTCGTCGATCTCCGGTTCCGCGAGGCGGGCGCGCCCGAGCATCTCCCCGGCCGCAACGGAATCGGCCGGGGGATGGCCGCGCCGACGATCCTCGCATGCGGAACCGAGGAGCAGCAGCACAGGATGCTTCGTCCCCTGTGGACCGGTGAGCACGAGTACTGCCAGCTGTTCAGCGAGCCCGGTGCCGGATCGGATCTTGCCGCCCTGGCCACGCGCGCTGATCGCGACGGGAACGAGTGGGTCGTCAACGGGCAGAAGATCTGGAGCTCGAGCGCCCATACGGCCCAACGCGCGATCCTGCTCGCGCGAACGGACGCCGGCGCTCCGAAGCATGCAGGGCTGACCTTCTTCATCTGTGACATGACCGTCCCGGGGATCGAGGTCAGGCCGCTGCGCCAGATCACCGGTGAAGCTGAGTTCAACGAGGTCTTCATGACGGACGTCCGGATCTCCGACGCGGACCGCCTGGGACCCGTCGGCGACGGCTGGCGGGTCGCCTCCGTGACGCTGAGCAATGAACGCGTGGTGTTTGGGACGAGGATCCCGCGTGAGCAGGGCATGATCGGACCGACGACGCAAGCCTGGCGCGAGCATCCCGAGCTGCGAAGTCCATCCATGCACGACGAGCTCATGAGGCTGTGGGTCGGGGCCGAGGTGTCGAGGCTCGCGGACGAGCGGTTCCGGCAGCGCTTGGCCAGTGGGCAACCCGGGCCGGAGGGCTCTGCCAGCAAGCTGTCGTTCGCGCGCCTCGCGCAGGCGATCTCTGGCTTTGAGGTGCAGTTGCGTCGGGAGGACGGGCTCCGCTACGACGACTGGACGATGCGCCGACCGGAGAGCGTGGATTTCACCGGACGCCAGGCTGGTTACCGGTATCTGCGAGCCAGGGGGAACTCTCTGGAAGGCGGAAGCTCGGAGATCTTGCGCAACATCATCGCCGAGCGCGTGCTCGGGCTTCCGCGAGAAGCCCGAGCGGACAAGGACGTGCCGTGGAAGGACACGGCGCGGTGATCGACGCCGACCTGCTCTATGACGACGTCGAGCAGCAGCTCCGTGACAGCGTGCGGCGGCTGCTGCACGCACAGGCCAAGGCCAACGTCACATCCGCCGCCTACGACCAACCCATCGAGTTCGCGGATCTGCGAGTCGCGCTGCTCCGCGACATCGGCGTCGCCGGGCTCCTGGTCTCGAGCGACCTCGGCGGCGCCGGGGCCACCACGCGCGAGGCCGCGGTCGTCGCGGAAGAGATCGGACGGGCCGTCGCGCCCGTGCCGTTCCTCACCAGTTCAGTGATCGCCACCACGACGCTCAGCCGGACGGGCGAGCGCGAGCTTCTCTCCGCCTTGGCGGAGGGTTCGGTGACAGCCGCCCTGGCGCTCAGCTTCGTTGCCGCGGAGCTGCCGGGCCGGCTTCCGGTCCGCGCGACCGACGGCGGCCTTGTCGGCTCGGTCCGGAGCGTCGCCGACGCGGGGACCGCCGACGTGCTGCTGGTGCCGGCGGATGGCGCCGGCGGCGTCGAGCTCCATCGCGTGGCGCGAACCGCCGACACTGGCGTGGTCGTCACATCCGTGCCGTCACTCGACATGACGCGGCCTGTGAGTGACGTCGTCCTCGACGGGGCCAGCTCGCGCCGGATCGACACCAGCAGCGCTCGGCTGGCCGTCGATCTCGGGCTGCGCGCCGGTGCCGGGATCCTCGCTTCGGAGCAACTGGGGCTGGCGCAGCGGTGCATGGACGCCACGCTCGAATACGTGAAGCAGCGGTCTCAGTTCGGTCGCGCGATCGGCTCGTTTCAGGCGCTCAAGCATCGGCTGGCCGATCTGTGGGTGGAGATCGGCCAGGCCGGAGCGGCCGCCCGGTACGCCGCCGACGCCCTGGCCAGGCAGGACGAGGATGCCGCGATAGCGGTCTCGACAGCCCAGGCCTGGTGTTCGGTCGTCGCCGTACGGGCAGCCGAGGAATGCCTCCAGCTGCACGGCGGTATCGGGATGACCTGGGAGAGCCCGATCCACCTCTACCTTAAGCGTGCGAAGGCGAACGAGCTCGCCCTCGGAACCCCGTTCGAGCACCGCGCCCGGCTGGGCGAGCTGCTCGGGCTCCCTCCGACCCAAAACACCCCATGACTCACACTTCGCGATCCGACCCAAAACACCCATGACTGACACCTCGCCATCCGACACCGGTTCCCAGGACGTCGTGCTCGCGGAGCGCCGCGGCGCGGTTCTGGTCCTCACCTTCAACCGACCCGATCGCCTGAATGCCTGGAACCGCGACCTGGAGGCACGCTACTTCGAGCTGCTCGACGAGGCGGAGGCCGACGCGGATCTGCGTGCGATCGTGGTGACGGGCGCCGGTCGGGGCTTCTGCTCCGGCGCCGACATGGATGATCTACAGCGCGTGGCCGGAGGCGACCGCCGGGCGCCGAGCACACCGACGCGTCCACGCTCATTTCCGCTGACGGTGCGCAAGCCGATGATCGCGGCAATCAATGGCGCCGCGGCGGGCCTCGGCCTCGTCGAGGCGCTGTACTGCGACATCAGGTTCGCGACCCCCGACGCCAAGTTGACGACCGCGTTCGCGCGCCGTGGCCTGATCGCCGAGTACGGGATCGCCTGGATCCTGCCACGCCTCATCGGTCCTGGGCGTGCTCTGGACCTGCTGCTGTCGGGCCGTGTGATCCTGGCGCAGGACGCGCACGCGATCGGCCTCGTCGACCGGATCGTCGAGCCGCCGGCCCTCCTGGACGCGGCCGTGGCCTTTGCCGATGAGCTGGCCCGTCACTCATCGCCTACATCGATGAGCATCATCAAGGCGCAGATCCAGCGAGCGATGGACTCAGACTTCTGCACCGCATTCACCGAAGCCGAGGAGCTGATGATCGAATCGTTCCACCAACCCGACTTCGCCGAGGGAGTCGCCAGCTATCTGGAGGGTCGGCCACCCGCATTCGCGCCGCTCGGGCCCAGGTAGAGCCGGGCTCTCACGCCGGCTCGCGGCAACTCGCCCCGCTAGATTCACGCCCATGACGCGACGCACAGGACCGCGCCTCGCGGCGGCAGGCCCCGCTGCCGCCGATTCATCCGGCCGCGAGCCGCCGCGATCGGCCCGGGGAGCACGCACTCGCGCGAGGCTCGTGGCGGCCGCTCGGACGGTGTTCGAGCGCGACGGCTACCTCGACAGCCGGGTCACCGACATCAGCGCCGAGGCGAGGACTGCGACTGGTTCGTTCTACACGTACTTCGACAGCAAGGAGGACATCTTCGCCACCGTCCTCGCCGAGCTCCAGGACGACATGCTTCACCAGCACATCCAGGAGGTCGTGGACAGCGACGATCCCAGAGCGGTGATCGAAGCCAGCAATCGCGCGTACCTGCTGTCCTATCAGCGCAACGCGAAGCTGATGCGGTTGCTGGAGCAGGTCTCGACGATCGATGAACGTGTCTGTGAGCTGCGCCACAAGCGCGCCCAGGCGTTCGTCGAGCGCAATGCGCACAGCATCCGCGGCCTGCAAGCCCGCGGTCTCGCCGATCCTGACCTGGACGCGGTGCTGACCGCGACGGCCCTCTCATCGATGGTGTCGCGCGTCGCATACATCAACTACGTGGTGGGGGAGGTCTGGGAGATCAAGGAACTGGTCGAAGGGCTGACACGACTGTGGGTCAACGCGCTCGGCATCGGACAGGCGGCGAGAAGCTCGCCTAGCGTGGGCGGCGCGAAGCCGAATAGCGCGGGGGGCGCGGCGCCCGAATAGCCGGCGCGGCGCCCACCTGCCGCGCAAACGGGCAGGGCAGCAACCCCTTAGTCCATCGGCCCGCCTGCCACGTAGATCACCTGCCCGGAGACGAACCCGGCGCCGTCACTGACCAGGAAGCTGGCCACCGCCGCGACGTCCTCCGGCTGACCCGCCCGGTTCACGGGGATTCGACTCACGGCGCCGGCCTTGAACGCCTCGAAGTCGACGCCCACCCGCGCGGCTGTGGCTCTCGTCATCTCGGTCTCGATGAAGCCCGGTGCGATCGCGTTCGCCGTGACCCCGAACTTGCCGAGCTCGATTGCGAGCGTCTTGGTGAATCCCTGCAGTCCGGCCTTCGCCGCGGCGTAGTTCACCTGGCCGCGGTTTCCCTGGGCGGACGTGCTGGACAAGTTGACGATGCGCCCGAAGCCGGCGTCGACCATGAAGCCCTGAACCGCTCGTGACATTAGGAACGCCCCGCGCAGGTGCACGTTCATGACGTCGTCCCAGTCGGTGGCGCTCATCTTGAAGAGCAGGTTGTCCCGCAGGATGCCGGCGTTGTTGATCAGCACGGTTGGACCGCCGAGCTCAGCCGCGGCGCGCTCGATCGCGTCCCCGACCGCCTGCTCATCAGCCACGTTCGCGCCGATTGCGATCGCAGAGCCGCCGTCGCCGGCGATCGCCTCGACGGTCGCGGCACACGCGGCTTCATCGAGGTCTACGACGGCGACCGCCATCCCGTCGGCGGCCAGTCGCCGCGCTATCGCGGCACCGATTCCGCGGGCCGCTCCGGTGACCACTGCCGTTCGCTGCTGAGCTGTCACGTGCTCTCCTGTTCATCGACTGTTCCGGCGGCGACCGGTCACAGACCGGCTGCCGCCGCCACCGCGCTCGCGCGCTCGACCAACGCGTCTATCTGTTCGACCGTTGGCGTACCTTCCGCCGCCCTGTTCTGGGGCACGTCCGTCGTCCTGCGGACGATGCCCTCAGCGATGATCGCGACCTTCCAAAGGCCGAGCGCGTGCCAGAACCCAAGCGCGGAAGGGTCTCTTCCGGTTTGGGCAACGTAGGCGCTGACAAGCTCTTCGCGTTCGGGGAAGCCCGGCAGCGCCGAAGCGTCGAACCCTCCTGCGGTCGCCTCTCCGCTGCTCGGCCAGTAGGCCAGCAGCGTCCCGAGATCCGCGAGCGGATCGCCGAGCGTCGACAGCTCCCAGTCAAGCGTGGCCCGCACACTCCCGTCCGCGGGATCGGTGATCACGTTGCGCAGGTGAAAGTCACCGTGGACAAGGGTCAGCTCGAGCTGCTCGGGCGCCGCATCATGAAGCCGAGCAGTGAGCCGATCCAGAGCCGGAAGCTCTCGAGTCTTGCTGGCCTCCCACTGCCCGGACCAGCGCCGGAGCTGGCGCTGCGCGTACGGCTTGTGACTTGCGACGTCGATCAGACCGGTCGCCGTCAGGTCGACGGCGTGGACCTTGGCCAGCGTGCTCACCATCGACAAGGCGATCCCGCGACGCAGATCGGGTGCCAGCTTCCGCGCCACGGACATCCGGTCGACGACGACTCCATCCACGTATTCGACCAGCACCAGCGGTGCGTCGGGCTCGCCGGTAACACCGAGCACGCGCGGTGTCGGCACGTCGGTTCGCTCCAGGGCCGACAGGATCCGAGCCTCACGGCCGATGTCGTGCGCCGAGGCCAGCAGAGGGCCAGCCGGACGGCAGCGAAGCACCCAGCGACCCTCGGCCTGGTGACTGACCAGGTAGGTCAGGTTCGACTGCCCGAGCCCGATCCGTTCGAGCCGTAACGGCTCGGCGAGCTCGATACCCAATGACTGCATCCAGCGCGCCGTGGCGGGCACATCGATGCCGGCCGCTACGGGGCTAGTCACTCGCCGCCACCCGGTCGGCGTGCGCGGCCGCGTTGCCGATCAGCGCACCACCGTCGATTACGAGCGTCTCGCCGGTGATCCAACTCGATGAGTCGGCGGCCAGGAACAGCACCGCCGATGCGACATCTGCCGGCTCGCCGACCCGGCCCAGCGCGAACGCCGAACCCAGCCGATCCTCGTGTCCCTTCCAGAGCGCCTCTGCAAACCGGGTGCGAACCACACCCGGGGCGACGGCGTTGACCCGGATCTTTGGGCCGAGCTCAATCGCTAGTTGCCGGGTCATCTGGATCACCGCGGCCTTGGATGCGGCGTAGACGCCGATCTTGGTCCCGACCCCAAGCCCGCTGACCGACGCGATGTTGACCACCGCGCCGCCGTGCTCTCCCATCCAGGCTCTCGCGGCCAATGACGTCCACATGATCGGAGCCCAGACGTTGACGTCAAAGACCTTGGCGAAGCGCTCATGGTCCTGGTCGATCAGGCGCCCGTAGGCGGGGTTGGTTCCCGCGTTGTTGACCAGGATGTCGACGCCGCCGAACCGCTCAACGGCGAAGGCGACACAGGCGGCAGCAGCCTCCGAGTCGGTCGCATGGGCGCCGTAGCCAACCGCCGTGCCCGCAAGTTGGGCCGCCGCAGCCTCGGCAGCGGCCTGCGTGCGCGAGGTCAGAACCACGTTGGCCCCGGCGCCCGCGAGCTGCCGCGCGATCGCCAAGCCGATGCCGCGAGAGCCGCCGGTCACCAGCGCGGTACGCCCGTTGAGGTGCGGTCCGTCCACTTAGCGCCCTGTCTCCAAGATATGCGGCAATTTCGAGCCGCCCCGGCCGAGGCACGCCGGCACCGAACCTCGCGGGCCGCGAGAGCTCGCTCGGTTCGATGCCGGCGACGGGCCTAGCTGAAGGTCCGCCTCGGGTCGGAAGCTCCCGTCAGGATGGAATGCCGTCCTTCGGCGGCGTCGCCGGCTTGCCGTGGTACTTGGTAATCGGACCGCTCGCGGTCGGAGGCGTGATCAGTATCGGGCCGATCGCGCTGATGTTGCCGCCCGACAGCTTGGCAACCTGCACGCCGCCAAAGCCGCCGTGGATCCGCGTGCTGTACCGGAACGGGACGAGGCCAGGTCCGGTGAACGTGCGGCCCATCTTGTCGAGAGTCTGGACGAGGCCCTGCCGGCTGAGGTGCGCCCCGGTCGCCTCGAGCGCCTGGACGAGGGTATACGCCTCCGCCATTCCGTACTCGACGTTGCCGTCCCACGGGGCCTTGGGGTCGTACTTGGCCCTGATCTTCTTGAATAGCTTGATCCACGGGTTCGACGCCTGGCTGAACGACGGCAGGTAGCCGTCGGTGATCGCGCCGTTGATCAGCGCGGTCCCGGAGGCCTTGCCCTTGGAGACCGATCCGAGCAGGTCACCGACCGTGTGCGGGTCGATCCCGACATTGGAGACCACGAGCTGCGGCTGGTAGCCCAGCGTGTACGACGTGAGCGCGGCGATCGCGGTGTAGATCGGGACGGTGAACTCCACGAGCACCTGCGCGCCGGCGGACTTGATCGCCGTCACCTGCGTGGAGAGCGAGGTCGTGCCGGACTGGTAGGGCTGAGTCGAGACGATGTCCGACGCGGGAACCTCATCCTTGATTCCGGCGAGGCCGCCGTTTCCGAAGTCGTCGTCCTGGTAGATGACGCCGACCTTCTCACCCGAGAAGTGGTTCTTGATGTATTGGCCGAGGACCTTGCCCTCGATGGTGTAGTTCGGTTGCCAGCCGAAGCTGTACGGCTGCTTGGTCCCGGCGTCCCAGCATGGGCAACCGGAGGCGATGAACATGTCGGGGATCTTCTCCTGGTTCAGGAAGCCGACGACCTTGCTATGGGTCGGGGTTCCGAGACCCTCGAAGATCCCGAACACGTTGTCCTGCAGGACGAGCTGATGCACGACCGAGACGGTGAGCGTCGGGTCGTACTGGTCGTTCTTGATGATCAGATGGATCTTGCGCCCGTAGACGCCGCCATGGGCGTTGACGTAGTCGAAATATGCCTGCGACGCCGGGGCGATCTCGTCGTATCCCGGTGCCGCCGGGCCGGTCATGGGCTGGTGGGTGCCAAACGTGATGCTGGTCGCGGTGACGCCCGGTGCGGTGGCACCGCCGTTGCCGCTGACCGAAGCGCTACTCGAGCTCCATGACCCGCTAGCCGCGACGACCGCGATCGCCAACGCGATCGCGGACGTTCCTATGCGTAATTTCACCTTCACCGTCTCCTCCTCTTGGGTATGACGCAAATCAGTCGGCTGACCGCACCCTGGATGCCGGTTGGCCACACGAGCATCGCGACGACCAGCACGAGGCCGTAGATGACGATCGGTAGGTTGTTCTGAGCGTTGCTCGACAACGAGAGGGCGCTGCCTAGGTCGTTAGCCAAGCCCGGCAGCAGCACCAGCAGGGCGGCTCCCCAAACCGCTCCCGCCAGCGAGCCGAGGCCGCCGACCACGACGCCGGCCAGCAGGTCGAGCGAGAGCTGAAACTCAAAGGCGCCCGGCGCGGCCAGCTGCACGACCAGGGCGAAGATGCCCCCGCCAAGCC
>JBOGYJ010000192.1:0-16199 GCA_050696795.1 Solirubrobacteraceae bacterium
TGACCTCCGCGCAGGTGCTGCTCACCGTCGAGGACCTGAGCGGGCGCGCGCAGTACCTCAACGCGCGCCACACGCTGCGCACGCTGCTCGACTGGCGGGTGGTGCCGGTGGTCAACGAGAACGACACAACCGCCACCGACGAGATCTCCTTCGGCGACAACGACTTCCTCGCCGCCCAGGTCGCGATCCTGGTCGGGGCCGCGCGGCTGCTGCTGCTGACCAACACCGACGGTCTGTTCACGGCCGATCCGCGCACGGATCCGGCGGCCGAGCTGGTGAAGCGGATCGAGCGGATCGAGGAGCTCGAGGCGCTGCACATCACCGAAGGAGCGTCGCTTTTGGGCTCGGGCGGCATGCGCTCGAAGGTCGTTGCCGCGGAGATGGCGACGGCCGCGGGGATCCCGACCGTGATCGCCAACGGCCAAGTGGCCGGCACGATCAGTGCGGCCGTGGCGGGCAAGGAGATCGGTACGACCTTCCTCGCGCGCGTGGAGCGCGTGTCGAGCTTCAAGCTGTGGCTGAAGTACGCCAAGCCCGCGCGCGGCCGCGTCCAGGTCGACGCCGGCGCCGCGCGGGCGCTGCGCGAGGGCGGGACGAGCCTGCTGCCGGTGGGCGTCGTGGAGGTCAGCGGCAGCTTCGAGGCCGGTGATGCGATCGAGGTCACCTGCGGCGACGAGCAGGTGGGCAAGGGCATCAGCAACTACTCGGCGGGCGAGCTCCGGCGTGTGCGCGGGCTGAAATCGGCGGCGGTGCGCGAGCTGCTGCCGCTGGCCAGCGACGAGGCCGTGCACCGCGATTACTTCGTGCTCGCGTAGTCTTTAGCCAGAGCCCATGGCCACCGCCACCGCCACAGTCTCAGAAATCTGCACCGCTGCCAAGCACGCCTCGCGCACGCTGGCCACGCTCGGCTCGGACGTGAAGAACCGTGCGCTCGAGGCGATCGCCGACGCGCTGGTGCAGCGCAGCGCTGAGATCCTCGCGGCCAACGCACGTGACCTCGAGGCCGGCCGCGATGTGGGCTTGAGCTCGGCGCTGCTCGACCGCCTCGCGCTGGATCCCGAGCGGATCGCGACGATCGCCGAGGGCACCCGCAGGATCGCGAGGCTGGCCGATCCGGTGGGCGAGGTGATGGAGGGCTTCCGGCTGCCGAACGGGCTCGACGTGCGCAAGGTGCGGGTGCCGCTCGGCGTGATTGCCGTCGTCTACGAGGCGCGCCCGAACGTCACGATCGACGCCGCCGCGCTGTGTCTCAAGTCGGGCAACGCGATCGTGCTCCGCGGCTCGCGCTCCGCGGCACACTCCAACGCCGTGCTCGCGCGCATCGCCGCCGAGGCAGCCTTGGCCGCCGGCCTGCCGCGCGGTGCACTGTCGCTGATCGCCGGTGGCGACCGGGACGAGCTGCGCGAGCTTGCGATCCAGAGCGGCAGCGTCGACCTGATCATCCCGCGCGGCGGCGAGGGGCTGAAGGCGGCGCTCAAGGGCGTTGCCACGGTGCCGGTGATCTTCGCCGCGTCGGGCAACTGCCATGTCTACGTGGATCGCAGCGCCGACCTTGCGACCGCACAGGAGATCGTCGTCAACGCCAAGGTGCAGCGCCCCGGCGTCTGCAACGCGGCCGAGACGCTGCTCGTCCATACCGATATCGCCCACGAGTTCCTGCCGCACGTGCTGCACGCGCTGCACGATTCCGGCGTCACGCTACACGGCGACTGGCGTGCGCGCGACGCCGTGAGGGACCTGCCGATCCGCGCCGCCACCGACGAGGACTGGGACACCGAGTACCTGGCGCTGGAGATGGCGGTCGCGGTGGTCGACGGCGTCGACGCCGCGATCGAGCACATCAACCGCCACGGCAGCGGCCACTCGGAGGCGATCGTGACAGCCGATACCGCCGCCGCGCGCGCCTTCGAGCTCGAGGTGGACGCCGCCTGCGTCTACGTGAACGCCTCGACGCGCTTCACCGACGGCGGCGAGTTCGGGATGGGTGCCGAGATCGGCAATTCCACACAGAAGCTCCATGTCCGCGGACCGATCGGCCTGCGCGAGCTGTGTACGTTCAAGTACCTGGTGGAGGGCGCGGGCCACATCCGCCCCTGAGCGGCCCCAGAGGCCCGGACCATTTGAGCGGCGCACGCATCGGCATCCTCGGCGGGACCTTCAATCCGCTGCACATAGGCCACCTGATCTGCGGCCAGGAGGCGCTGCTTCAGCTCGGCCTCGACCGTGTGATCGTGATGCCCGCGGGACAGCCCCCGCATAAGCCGCTCGAGGATGATCCGGGTGCCGAGCACCGGCTCGAGCTCTGCCGCCTGGCGGTCGCCGACGATCCGCGCTTCGAGGTCTCGGACCTCGAGGTTCGCCGCCAGGGGCTGTCCTACACGGTCGATACGCTTGCGGCACTGAGCTCGAGCGTGCCTGATCGTGAGCTGTTCCTGATCGTCGGCGGTGACGTCGCGGCAGGGTTGCCCACGTGGCACGAGCCGGAGCGCGTGCTTGCCCTGGCTACACTCGCGGTAGCAAAGCGCCGTGGTACCCCGCAGGAGTCGATTGACAGCGCCCTTGCCGGCCTCCAGGGTGGTGAGCGGACGGAGTTCTTTCGTATGCCGGGGATCGAGGTCTCGTCGACCGAGGTCCGTCACCGGGTCCAGATGCAGGAGCCGATCAAGTACCTCGTGCCCGACGCGGTGGCGAGCTACATCGACGAGCACCGTCTTTACGGAGGTCGCACAACATCATGACGATGACGCCTGAAGAGATCACAATGGCCGCCGCGGAGCTCGCGTCGGACGCCAAAGCCGAGGGGATCGTGGCACTCGATCTGCGTGGCCTGACGTCGGTGGCCGACTATTTCGTGATCTGCACGGGGCGCAGCGACCGCCAGGTGAAGGCGATCCACGACCGCATCCACCTCGGCATGAAGAACGCGCACGGCACCCTGCCGACGCGCGTCGACGGCGCCACCCAGGCGCAGTGGGTGCTGATGGACTACGGCGATGTGATCGTGCACGTCTTCACGCCGGAGATGCGCGATTTCTACCGCCTCGAGCAGCTCTGGGGAGAGGCCCCGAGCAGGACGCTCGAGTTCGCGGCTGCCTAGACGGCGCGGACACCGCCTCGCGCAGATGCGCCGCCGCCCTGGCGCGCGGTGCGCGCCGGATGGGTGGACGTCACACTGCCGACAAGAGCTTTGGCGCGACCTGCTTCTTGCGGCTCATGACGCCGGGAAGCCTGAGCTTGCAGCCGTTGGGTTCGACGCCGAAGGCACGCACCACCGGGCCCATGTCGCCGTCGACCAGCAGATCGGTGACCTTGTCCAGCACGTCGGTGACCATCAGCGCATAGAGATCCACCTGCTGGCCGGCACGCTCGCTCTGCATCGCCTTGATCAGTTCCTGCTCGCGGTCCAACAGGCCCTTACCGACGACCTCGACCTGCGCGATCACAAACGGTGTGCCGTTGGCGGATCGGTAGGCCTTGGCGTCACGCTTGACGAGGTCCTCGGCGGCGACGCCGGAGACGTCGGATGTCTCGGCGAACATCCGACGTCCGTATTCGTGGGCGTCGAGCTCGAGCACGCGCTCGAGGTACTCGACCACGGCGGCGTCGCGGTCGGTGGTCGTCGGCGAGCCGAGCACGACCGTGTCGGAGAGCACCGCCGAGAGCAGCACCATCGCGGTGGAGTGCGTGGGCTCGATGCCGCTGCGCCGGAAGCGCTCGACGACCAGTGTCGCGGTCGATCCGACCGGGTCGAAGGTGGCGGCGACCGGCACCTTGGTCTCGATCGAGCCGATGTGGTGGTGGTCGAGGATCTCGACGATCTCCGCCTGATCGATGCCCGGCACGCTCTGTGCCTGCTCGGCGTGGTCGACGAGGATCACGCGGCGCCGCATCGGCGAGACCAGATCCGAGCGCGTGAGCAGGCCGATCGGGCGCTGCATGTCGTCGGCGACGATCGCGGCGCCGTGGTGCGAGTCCTTGATCTGCTCGGAGACATCGCTGATCAGCTCGTCCGTGCTGGCGACGATCTGGTCGTTCTCCATCAGCTCCTTGCAGGGTGCCGCCAAGGTGATCATGCGCGCCGCCACGTAGGTGTCGAGCGGCGAGATGACCACCGCCGTGCCCTTCTTGCGGGCGATCTCCAGCACCTCGTCGTCGGGACGGCCACCGTTGGCGATCACCAGCAGCGCCAGATCGCGCTCGAGCACGTGCAGCTGCGCGCGTGGACGGTCGCCGACGACGATGATGTCGGACTCGTCGATCCCGGTCTCGGTCTCGACCGCGGAGGCGTGCACCCAGATGCGCCCGGTCAGGGCACGGTCCTCGCCGGTGAGCAGCTCGCCGTCGAGCACGTCGACGACGGCATGCAGGTAGGTGGCCTCACGCAGCGTCGAGCTCATGCGCGACTCGCGCACATAGCGGCGCGCGAGCGAGCGCGTGGTGATGATCCCGATCAGAACGTCATCGTCGTCGACGACGGGAACGAGGTCATAGTCGGTGTGGTCGAGCGCAAGACCCGCCTCACGGATCGGGTCGCCTGCGCGCATGCTGGGAAACTCGGTCTGCATCAGGTCGCCCGCGCGCAGGCGGATGTGCGGCAGCAGTTCCGGCGCTGCTGCGCCCGACTGTTCCAGCACCCAGCGCGTCTGCGGGTTGATATCGCCGAGCCTGACCGGTACGTACAGGGTGTTCGGATCGAGGCGCGACTTCAGCTCGGCGTAGCCGATGGCCGAGCCGATCGAGTCTGTGTCCGGATTGCGGTGCCCGGATACGTATACAGGTGACACCCGCTGATTATCGCGAGATTGCACCGATTTTGTGCGGTCGATGGATTGCTTGCATAGTGCGGCTGGCGTCGAACTGCCGCGGCCGGTACCGTGCCGCGCCAGACACGCCGCCAGCGGGGCGGAATTCGCGAGCAACGGAGCAACCATGCCTTCGGCACCCAAGATCCTGCCCACCCAGATCCCGGAGGGGACCTCCACGGGAGTTCGCTACCGGCTCGAGGGCGAGCTCGTGCCGGTGCTGCATATGGCCCTTGACGGCAGCATGCCGGTCTATTTCGAGCATCACGTTCTGCTGTGGAAGTACCCGAACCTGCAGATCGGCCTGCATCCGCTGCGCAAGGGCCTGGTTCGTCGGGCCTTTGCCGGCATGCCGCTGCTGCTGCTGCAGATCGAATCCGCGGGTGAGGTCGCCTTCAGCCGTGACGCCCCCGGACACGTCGTCGCGTTGCACCTGCAGGCGGGCGCGGGTGTCCAGGTGCGCGAGCATCAGTTCCTGGCCGCCACCCAGAACATCGAATACGACTACAGCCGCATGAAGGGCTTCGCCAACATGATGTTCGGCGGCGGCTTCTTCCTCGACCAGTTCATGTGCACCAGCAGCGAGGGCGTCGTCTGGGTACACGGCTATGGCAACGTCTTCGAGAAGACACTCGAGCCGGGCGAGTCGATCGACATCGAGCCGGGCGGCTGGCTCTACTACGACCACTCGGTGTCGATGAGCCAGGAGGTCTACGGCTTCAAGTCGGGTTTCCTCGGCGGTGCCGGCAACCTCGTCTTCAACCGCTTCACCGGCCCGGGCCGCGTCGGCCTGCAGAGTGCCTACTACCACCCGCCCGGAGCGGAGGCCGGTGCCGGCGGCGGTCAGGGCGCTGCGATCGGCGCCGGTGGTGGTGCCGGCATGATCGGCGGCTTGCTCGGCGGCCTGCTGGATAATTAGCCGCCGATGCCGTTCCCGCCGGGACATCTCCAAGCGAACCCGCTGCCGTCGGGAGTGGTCGGCGCGCTTACCCTGACCGGCTATCAGCTGCTGGTGGAGGTCGCCGGCGTGGGTGCGGGTCGGCTCGGGCCGCAGGCCTTCCTGCTGGTCGCGCCCGAGGCCGACGGCTCTCCGGCGGACGCGCTCACCCACATATCGCTTCACCAGTCGCGCCTGGGCAGCGACAGCGAGGCGTTCGCCTACCAGCAGTTGGCCGCACAGCTCGGCTACCTGCGGCTGTCGGGCTACCGGCTGGCGCTCGAGCGCAGCGGACTGCGCTCGAAGATCTCCCTGGTCAACCCGGCCACGGGTGCGATCAGCCTGCAGATCCCGGACAAGCATCCGGGACGCCTGTTCGGCGGTGGCGGAAGCGTGAGCTCGCTGCTGGCGGCGGCGCGGGCGCTGCCAGCCGCCGGTCCACCTCCGGACCTGCAGCGTCCCGAGCTGCTGCACCAGACGCTGCTGGCGCTCGCGCTCGGCGACGAGTCCACCACCGCTACCGAGGCCGTCGAGCTGGCGGATAGGGCGCTCGAGCTCACGCAGGGCAACCCGACGCTCGACCCGGCGGCCGCGCTGGCGGCCGCGAAGCAGCGCTAGGGCGGTCGCGGCGGTGGCTGCTTGCCGCTCCGCGCTCGGGTCGGCGCGACGGTGTCCATCCAGTGGCCGAGGCGGCGTCGAGAGGGGTTGGAGCCGACGGTCAAAACCGTCGGCTCCAACGCAGACGAAGAGGTGGAGCTGAGGGGGCTCGAACCCCTGGCCTCCGCCGTGCCACGGCGGCGCTCTCCCAGCTGAGCTACAGCCCCAGCGAAGTCGTACTCCTCCGCAAGGCTAATACATGCGCGCTGGTTATTGCGCGGCGGCGTCAGCCGCAGCTGGACGTCATGCCTGCCGACGAACAGCTCCTGGGGTGTGGGAAGCTTCGATCTAGCTCCCCGGCATACACGGCGAGCAGGTCGATCTCGTCTGCCGAATAGGTGCTTCGGACCGCGCTGTGGGTGGCGGAAGACCGCCCGCCAAAGCCCTAACTCGGCCCCCGCGGGATGAACTCCGGCACGTCCAGATCGTCACCGCCGTCGAGCTCCCGCCCCCGCGGCGTGCGGCCCCCGGAACGCCCGGAAGAGCCATCGAGCGTCCGCAGCTTCGAGCGCGATGGATCGACCTTGTCGATCTTCTCCAGGTAGGTCGAGTGCACCGCCTGCACGTCGTTCAAAAGCCGCTCGGCGTTGCGCCGCAGCGAGTCGCCGAGCTGCTTGACGTGGTCGGCCAGCTCAACGCCGTCGGCTCGCACTTCCCCTGACACATCACGGGCGCCCCTCATCAGCTCACGCGCCTTCTCGTCCGCCTCCGAGCGGGTCTTGAGCGCAGCCTCGCTCGCCTCCGCAAGGGTCGAGTCGGCGTTCTCCTGCGCCCGCGCCACGATCTCCAGAGCCTCCGAGGTCGCCTTCTCCTTGGCCTCGCCTGCCTCCATGCGGATGCGGTCGGCCTCGGCCTGCGCGCGTGCGACGGTGTCGCGCGCGAGGCCTGCGGCGTCGTCGTGCGCGGACCGCACGATCTCGGCCGCCTCCTCCTCGGCTGCGGACACCCGGTTCTCGGCCGCGCGGTCCGCCTCGGCGATGCGGGCCTTCAACCGCTCCTCCGCCTCGACCCGCAGCTGCTCGGCCGTCTGCTCGGCGGCGGCGAGGATCGCGGCAACCTGATCGGAGATGGAGTGGCCCGCTTCTGGCATGCGCGCATCGTAAACCGTGCGCGAGGCCCAGCTGCAAAGCCACCGGCAACCAGTCCGGACACCGGAAATCTCTAACCTCACGCCCAGCATGTCCGAGCGCCGTTACGAAGCACGTGAGATCGAGGCCAGATGGCAGGCGGTCTGGGCCGACGAGGGCACCTGGGAGGTCGGCAACCGTCCGCTTGGATCCCGCCCGCCCACCGCCACGCCACCAGCCGGCGGCCAGCGGGCCGCCGGCATACGGCGCGACAAGTCCTACGTCGTCGAGATGCTTCCCTACCCGAGCGGCGAGCCGCACATCGGGCACCTCAAGAACTACGCGATCGGCGATGCGATCGCGCACTTCCGCCGTCGTACCGGCCACCGCGTGCTGCACCCCATGGGCTACGACTCATTCGGGTTGCCGGCGGAGAACAACGCGATCAAGACCGGCGTGCATCCGCGGATCGCGACCGAGCAGTCGATCGCCTCCTTCCAGACGGCCTTCCGTTCGTGGGGCATCTCGATCGACTGGTCGCGTGAGCTCGCCAGCCACGAGCCGTCCTACTACCGCTGGACCCAGTGGATCTTCCTGCAGCTCTACCGGCGTGGGCTCGCCTACCGCAAGGAGTCGGCGGTCAACTGGTGCCCCAACGACCAGACCGTGCTGGCCAACGAGCAGGTGGTCGACGGTCGCTGCGAGCGCTGCGGTCACGAGGTCGAGCTGCGCCAGCTCGAGCAGTGGCTCTTCCGCATCACCGACTACGCCGACCGCCTGCTCGACGACCTCGACACGATCGACTGGCCCGAGCACGTCAAGACGATGCAGCGCAACTGGATCGGGCGCAGCGTCGGCGCCGAGGTCGACTTCCGCTGCGCCGAGCTGGGGATCGACTATCCGGTCTTCACCACGCGCCCGGACACGCTGTTCGGCGCGACCTTCTTCGTGATGGCGCCCGAGCATCCCGACATCCAACGGCTCGCCGCAGGCACCGCAAACGAGCAGGCCGTGCGCGACTACGTCAACCACGCGCTGACCGAGTCGGCGCAGGAGCGCGGTGACGTGGAGAAGACCAAGACCGGCGTGTTCCTGGGCCGCACCGTCACCAACCCGGTGACCGGCGAGGAGATCCCGATGTACGTCGCCGATTACGTGCTGATGGAGTACGGCACCGGCGCGATCATGGCCGTGCCCGCGCACGACGAGCGGGACTTCGCCTTCGCCAAGGCGTATGACCTGCCGATCCGCCAGGTGGTCGCCCCGCGCGACGGCTCGGAGATCGCCGCCGACGAGGCGTTCGTGACCAAGGCCGACGACGGGGTCCTCGTCAACTCCGGCGATTTCAACGGGCTCACGCCGAAGGTCGGCTTCGAGCGCATCGTGCACTGGCTCGACATGGAGGGCATCGGCCACCCGTCGGTGAGCTTCCGCCTGCGCGACTGGCTCGTGTCCAGGCAGCGCTACTGGGGCTGTCCGATCCCGATCGTCTACTGCGACGAGCACGGCATGGTGCCGGTGCCCGAGGACCAGCTGCCGGTCGTGCTGCCCGACGTCCAGGACTACCAGCCGCGCGGCCGTTCGCCACTGGCCGCCGCCGAGGACTGGGTCAACACCACCTGCCCCGAGTGCGGCAAGCCGGCCCGCCGCGAGACCGACACGATGGACACCTTCGTCGACTCGAGCTGGTACTTCCTGCGCTACTGCGACGCCCGCAACGACGGCGCCGCCTGGGATCCAGCGGTGCTGCGCGAGTGGATGAGCGTCGATCAGTACATCGGCGGCGTCGAGCACGCGATCCTGCACCTGCTGTACGCGCGCTTCTTCGTCAAGGCGCTGGCCGACATGGAGTTGCTCGACGTGCAGGAACCGTTCAACGCGCTCTTCACCCAGGGCATGATCCTCGGGCCCGACGGCCAGAAGATGTCGAAGTCACGCGGCAACGTGATCCCACCCGCGCCGCTGGTCGAGCGCTTCGGTGCCGACTCGGTGCGCACCTATATCCTCAATATGGGCCCACCCGACCAGGACGCCGCCTGGAACGACAACGCGCTGAGCGGCGCGCACCGGCTGCTCTCGCGCCTGTACACCCTCGGTTCGGATCTGGCTGATGCCGCCGGTGGCTCGCTTGCCACCGGCGACTCCGAAGCGCTCACGCAGCCGCTTGACCCCAGCGGCGACGCGCTGACGCTCGTGCGCAAGGCCAACTGGGCGATCGACCGCGTCACCTCCGAGTTCGTCGGGCGCTTCGGCTTCCACAACGCGATTGCAGCGGTTACGGAGCTGGTCAACGACCTCTACCGCTACCCCGAGGCCGAGTTCGAGGTCAGGAAGTTCGCGGTCGCCACGGCCGCGTCGCTGATCTTCCCGTTCGCGCCACACCTCGGCGCCGAGGTCTTCGAACTGGTGACGGGTCGCCGCGCCTGGGAGGAGCCCTGGCCGGCGGCCGACCCGGCGATGCTGGTGGCCGACAGCTTCGAGCTCGTCTGCCAGGTCAACGGCAAGGTGCGCGACCGCGTGCAGGCGCCCAGTGGCGCCGCGCGCGAGCAGCTCGAGCAGCTGGCGCTGGCGGCGCCGGGCATCGCGGCCCACCTGAACGGACACGTGGTCGTCAAGGTGGTCGTCGTCCCCGACAAGCTCGTGAACGTCGTCGTCAGGTAGGTCCCACGCCCGCTCGCTCCTGACGGTTCGCGTTCGTTGTGAATCCACTTCGGTATTGCGAAGCAAACTCACAACGAATCGCGGCTGCTGACCAGTAAGCCGCCGGCAAACGTAGACTCGCTCGCATGCCGCCCGGCTTCAAGCCCGCCTACCTGATCCACGGCGACGACCACGGCCGCATGGCCGAGCGCCGCGCCCGTCTGCGAGAGCTCGCCGAGCAACAGAGCGGCGCGCAGGGCCTCGAGCTGTTCGAGGGCGAGCAGGCCACGCCTGACAACGTCGCCGCCGCCCTCAACGCGATGACCTTCGCGATCGGGCGCCGCTTCCTGATCGTCGAGGGCGCCGAGCGCTGGAAGGACAAGGAGATGGACGCGCTGGAGGCGGCGCTGGCGGGGATCGCGCCCGACACGACGATCACCTTCTTCGCGCGTGAGGATGGCCGTCTGAAGGCCCCCAAGCGCCTCCAGAACGCGGTCAGGAAGCTCGGAGGAGACATCTCCGCCGAGCAGTCGGTGAAGCCGTGGGAGCTGCCCAAGTGGGCGGTGGCGCAGGCCAGGCAGTTGGGGCTCGACCTGACCCCCGAAGCAGCCCGGATGCTGGTCGCCCACGTAGGCGAGCGACAGCAGCGGCTGTTGCGCGAGCTGGAGAAGCTGGCACTCGATCTGGTGCCGCCCGGCCAACCCCCGACGGCTCCGAGGACCCATGTCGACGCCGACACGGTGCTCGAGCTGACGGCCGCGTCCGCCGAGCGTAAGGCCTGGACGCTCGCGGATGCGCTGCTCTCGGGCAATGCCGCGACAGCGACCAGGACGCTGCTGCAGATGCGTGCCCAGGGCGAGCGGCTGCCGGGGCTGATCTACTGGATGAGCTCGCGCGTGCGCCAGGCCCACCAGGTCGCACGGGCGCTCGATCGTGGCGAGTCGCAGGCGCAGGTCAGGTCGAGCCTACGGATGCCGCCCTCGGCGGCGGACAAGCTGATCTCCGACGCGCGCCGGATCGGCGCCGAGCGCCTCGCGCAGGCGGTCTGCCTGATCGCCGACCTCGAGCTCGCTTCGCGCGGGGGCGGGCACGGCGGCGCGCACGAGGACACCCGTGCGCTTGTGACCATCTGCGAGATAACGGCCGCCTGAGACGGCGGCGGGAGCGAAGCGGCTACTCGGCCGCGACGCCGCGACGGACGCGGGCGGCCCGGCTCTTCTTGCGCGCGCCGTTGTTCTTGTGGATCGAGCCGCGCTTGACGGCCTTGTCGATCGTCTGCACAAGCGTGCGGTGCTCCGTGTCGGCGGCGGCATCGTCGCCGGCGGCGACGGCGCTCTCGAGCCGGTGGAAGTAGGTCTTGATCTTCGAGGTGTAGCGGCGGTTCTCGTCGCGCTCGCGCAGCGCACGCTCGATGCGCTTCTTCTGTGAATGAATGTTGGCCATGAGCGGGGCCGTACTATAGCGGCCCTTGACCGCCATCGATGACAGCCACCGCAACCGCCTGTCGAGAAACACGGCGATCTTCGCGGGCGCGACGGCGCTCTCGCGCGTGGTCGGGCTGATCCGCGAGATCATCGCGAACTACCTGTTCGGAACCGGGTTTCGCGCGTCCGCCTTCACGATCGCGTCGCAGATCCCGAACCTGATGTCGAACCTGTTCGCGCAGGCGGCGCTCTCGGCGGCCTTCGTTCCCGTCTTCACCGATCTGCTGCAGCAGGGCCGCAAGCGCGAGGCCTTCAAGCTCGCCACCTCGCTGTTCTGGATCGTGACGCTCGTACTGGGAACCATCGCGGTTTTCGGAATCCTGCTCGCCGGCTTGCTCCTGCCGCTGCTGCACGGCAACTTCGACGGTCACGGCGCGGCAGTGATGACGCAGATCATGTTCCCCGTCGTGTTGTTCCTCGGCATGGCCGGCGTGTTCACCGGCATCCTCCAGTCATACGACGAGTTCACGCTGCCGGCGCTCGCGCCGGTGGTCTGGAACCTCGTGATCATCGCCCTGACGTTCCTCTTGCGTCACAGCTTCGGGAAGAACGGCATCTACGCCTATGCGATCGCGTGGACGCTCGCCACGATCGTCCAGTTCCTGCTGATCAGCTACGCGCTCGGTCGCATCGACTACCGCCTGAGCTTCCAGATCGACTGGCACGACCCGAGGATCCGCCAGGTCTTCATGCTGATGCTGCCCGTGACGATCGGTCTCGGGATCATCAACCTCGACGCGCTGATCAACTCGAGCATGGGCGGGCTGGTCAATAAGAACGGCCCGCGTGCGATCCAGGACGCCTTTCTGCTGTACATGCTCCCGCAGGGGGTCTTCAGCGTCGCCGTGTCGACCGTACTGTTCCCGACGCTGAGCCGTCAGGCTGCGCGCCGCGCGCCTGACGCGATGCGCAACACACTTGGCAACGGAATGCGCCAGATCAACCTGCTGCTGATCCCCTCGGCGGCCGGCATCCTGGCCCTGGCGGTACCGATCACGCGACTCGTCTTCAGGCATGGCGCCTTCACTCACGAGTCGCTCTACCTGACCTCCAAGGCCCTCTTCTGGTTTGCCTGGAGCCTGCCGTTCGCGGGGCTCAACCTGCTGATGACTCGTACCTTCTTCGCGCTGCAGCGGCCGTGGCTGCCGACCAAGCTGGCCGCGATCAACATAGCCGTGGACATCGTCATCAGCGTGGCCCTGTACAAGCCGCTGGGAATCGCCGGCCTGGTGATCGGCACGGCCAGCGCGAACATCGTGATGGTGTTCCTGCAGCTGCGGCGCCTGCGGATCGGCTTCAACGGTCACCTCGATCTGCGCCAGACGGTGATGATCAGCGCCCGCATCCTCGTGGTGTCAGCCATCACCGGCGTGATCGCGCGGCTTGTCTGGGAGTTGCTGAACGGCGTGACCGGCCTCTCGATCCCCGGTCAGATCGTGTCCGTCGGCGGGGCCATCCTGGTGGCAGGCGGCTTCTACGTCTGGGCGATCAGCCACATGCGCGTGCCCGAATGGCAGCAGATCGAATCGATGCTGCTCCGTCGACTGCGCCCGCGCTGAGTGGCCGCCCGGGCCCACGCTGAGCGGGCACATAAGCGCATGATCTAGGCTACGGGACCGTGCTGAGCATGGCCGTCCTCGCAGGACCCTGGCCACGGGTGGGCGTGGTCGCGGCCGCCCTGTGCGCCGCCGCCACGATCCTCGCGCGCACCGACCGCCAGCGCGCCTGGGCGATGCTCGGCGCCCTGGTGCTCGCGCCGGTGCTGCTGCTCGACGACGTCTGGCACTCTGCGCAGCTCGGATTCGTGCACCGCCACCCGCTCGACGCCGTGGTCGCCGCCGGGCTCGGACTCGCGGTCCTGGCGGCTGCCGCCTACGGCGTGCGCCGGCGCCCCTGGGTCGCGGCGCCGCTGGCGGTGCTGACGTTGCCCTTCCGGATTCCGATCAGCTCCGGCGGCAACACCAACAGCCTGCTCCTGCCCCTGTACTTCGTAATCGCCGCCTCGGCGCTCGCCTGGCTCGTGCCGGTCCTCTGGCGGGCACACGTGCAGCCGTCGCGTCCCCAGCCGGAGCCACGGCGCAGCCCGTTGTTGTTCGAGAAGCTGCTGGCCGCCTTCATCGTGCTCTACGCCGTGCAGGCGCTTTACTCGCCGGCGGCGGGGTCGCCATCGGGCTTCGTCAGCGCGCTTCAGAACGAGGTCTTCTTCTATGTCCCGTTCGCCGTGCTGCTCGCGCGCCTGCGTGACATCGAGTGGAACCGCGAGCTGATCCTCCGCTGCCTCGCGGTCACCGTCTGCCTGGCGATCGCCTTCTCCCTGATCGGCTTCCTCGAGGAGGCCACCAGGCACCTGTACTTCCGCTCGAATCTGGTCCAGTCCAACCAGCTGCACGAGTACTTCACGATCAACTCGGTCTTCTACGACCCCGACATCTTCGGCCGCTATCTGGCGCTGACGATGCTGCTGGCCACGACCGTGCTGCTCTACGAGAAGCGCACCAGGGTCCAGCTCGGCGCGATCCTCACGCTCGCGATCCTCTGGACCTGCCTGGTCTTCACACTGTCGCGCTCGAGCCTGGTGGCGCTCGCCGTGGGCCTCGCGACCCTGGCGGCACTGCGCTGGCGCGTGCGGCGGTCGATCTATGCAAGCGTGCTGACCGTCGCGGTGGTGGTGGCGGCGGCGGTCATCGCCACCCACCCCAGCAAGTTCGGCTTCACCAATGTCAATACCAGCGGTCGCGCCAGCCTGATCAGCGGCGGCGTCGGGATCTTCGAGAAGAAGCCGCTCTACGGGTACGGCTCGGGCTCGTTCCCGACCGAGTACACGAAGTACGACCGGCAAGCGGCCCGGATCGTCAAGGATTCGCACAACATCCCGATAACGGTGGGCTCCGAGCAGGGCGTGATCGGTCTGATCGTGTACGCCGCGCTCGTGATCAGCGCGCTGCTGGCGCTCTTCCGCGGCGCCCGTGGCGACCCCTACCGCGTCGGCATCGCAGCCGCCTTCCTCGCGCTGCTGCTGCACACGATGCTCTACGCCGACTTCCTCGAGGACCCGGTGACCTGGGCGCTGTTGGCGGTCGGCGGGTCGCTCGCGGTGGCGGCGCGCTCCGCCGCGACCCCGGAGCACTTCAGGCATCACCTGCGCGCCGTAGCCTAAAGCCGCAGATGCACAGACTGCTGTTCGTCAAGAGCCGGACGGCGAGCTTCATCGAGCTCGATCAGCGGCTGCTCGCGGAGCGCTACGAGGTCCACGAGATCTACCAGCCGGGCCGCTTGCCCGACCCGCGCGTCGTGCTGCGCGAGCTGCTCGCCGCCGACGTGGTCGTCGGCTGGTGGGCCTCCTGGCACACCTTCCTGCCGTTCACGCTCGCGTGGCTGCTGGGCAAGCCGTCGCTGCTGATCGTCGGCGGCTTCGACACGGCGGCCGAGCCGGAGTATGGCTACGGCTTCCAGCTGGGCGGCCCGCGCGCCTGGCTCAGCCGCCTGACGATGCGCTCCGCGCGCACGCTGATGACCAACTCCGAGTACTCGCGCGAGGAGATCCGCCGCAACGTCGGGATCGCGCCTGAGCACGTCCGACTCGTCTACCACGGGATAGACGACCTCGTGACGGCCGCTGGCCCGCTGGCCAGCGGCATCATCGGGGACCCTGAGCGCCCGATCGTGATCACCGTCGGCATCGTCGATGCCACCAACCTCGACCGCAAGGGCATGCGCGCCTTCGTGCAGGCGGCCGCGCACGTGCCCGAGGTCGACTTCGTGGTCGCCGGCAGGATCATGGGCGACGCCGGCGCCGAGCTCGAGCGCATCGCCACGAGCAACGTCCGCCTCACCGGCTGGCTCGAGGCCGACGAGCTCGAGTCGCTGCTGCGCCGCGCGCGCGTGTACGTGCAGGCGTCCAAGCACGAGGGCTTCGGTGTGTCCGTGGCCGAGGCGATGCTCGCCCGCTGCGTCCCGGTCGCCACACGCGCCGGCGCCCTGCCCGAGGTTGTCGGCGACGCCGGCATCCTGCTCGACGACGACGATCCCAAGACCGTCGCACTGGGCGTCCGCGAGGCGCTGCATCTGAACCTCGGCGACGCCGCCCGCCGGCGCGTGCTCGAGCGCTTTAGCGTCGCGCAGCGCCGCGCCGGCCTGTTCGCGCTGCTCGACGAGCTGTAACGCGCGCGCGGCACCTACTCTTGGTGAGCACACGCTCTGAATCTGATGGACCGCTTTATGGACCAGGCCCGCATCCGCAACTTCTCGATCATCGCCCACATCGACCACGGCAAGTCGACGCTGGCCGACCGCATCCTCGAGCTCACCCACACCGTCTCGGCGAGGGAGATGCGCGCCAAGGTGCTCGACTCGATGGACCTCGAGCGCGAGCGCGGGATCACGATCAAGGCGCAGGCCGTGCGCGTCTCGTGGCAGGGGCACGAGCTGAACCTGATCGACACGCCGGGGCACGTGGACTTCACGTACGAGGTCTCCCGGTCACTGCAGGCATGCGAAGGCGCGCTGCTCGTCGTCGACGCGGCGCAGGGGATCGAGGCGCAGACGCTTGCAAATGCCTATCTCGCAATTGAGAACGGGCTCGACATCGTCCCGGTCGTGAACAAGATCGAAC
>JBOGYJ010000193.1:0-55825 GCA_050696795.1 Solirubrobacteraceae bacterium
GGGGGGTGGTCCGTGGGCGTGTTGGGGGGATATTTGTCCGCGGACGCCCAGGCTTACTTTGGTGCTCGTCTCGGGTTGGCTCCGGGGCGGCGACATGATGTGTGATTGGGGGTTCCGGCAGATGAGGTTGCGGCCGCTCAGTCTTTCTAGGCCGTTCCCTGTGAGGGGTCGGCAGCGGGTTGCCGGGAGCTGGCCGCGGTTCATCGTGTGATCTCGGGCTTGCCGCGGGAACAATCGAGCCCTCGGAGGGTCAGGGGGTGATCGGCTCGAGCGCTTGGTCACCGAGCTCACGCAGAACGTGGTAGCTGCGTTTGAGGAGCTTCCGGGCGATCGCGATGCACGCGCGGTTCCCACCGATCCGGTCTTTGGCCTGCAGGTAGTTACTCGCGATCGGGGCTGGCGGCTCGTGAGCGGGCGACCTGCGCTGCTTCGTAGAGCGCCCAGCGCAGCGCGGGTGGTCCTTGGCGTGAGAGATGCCCCGGAGCGCGGTGAGCGTCTGACTGGTGCACGGTGATGTCCAGCCCGGAGTAGCGGACAACGTCACGTGAGTTGTGAAACCGGCGAGGGTCGCCGAGCTCAGCGAGGATCGTGACAGCGGTCAATGTGCCGACACCGTAGATCTGATCGACCAGCGCACGGCAACCAGGCTGCTTGCGCGCATAGGCGCGCAGCGCCTCATCGAGCGGGACCATCTGCAGATCGATCGCGTCGATCATGTGCAGCGCGATCGTCAGCTGCTCGGTGCCCGCCGCCGGGAGATCGAGGCTGGCAAGCCACTCACGACGCTCGAGCGTCAACAGGTTGCGTTGCTGCGGGAACCCGTGGTGATACAGCACCGCCTGCATCCGCTGCTGCCACTCCGTCCGCTGGTGGCAGAGCGTGTGCCGAGTCCGGACCCTCGCGCGGAGATCGAGCAGATGCGCAGGCGGTATCCACGACTCCGGGACCCGGCCGATCAGCAACAACTCCCGCAGATGCCGGGCATCAGCCCAATCTGTTTTCGCACGGCGCTTGCTGCCCTTCAACGCGGCCGCCTCGGCCGGTTCCGCGAGGTGAACCTCCGCGCCGACACGCTCGAGTTCCTCGACCACGAACCACCAGCCTGTCGTCGCCTCCAACGCGACCTCCAACGACTCGTGCGTGAACCTGGTGAGGAATTCACGGACACCCGTCCGATCCGCCGGCGCGACCCTACCGCGGGAGATCTCACCCGTCACGGTGTCGATCCACTCCGCCGAGATCTGCGCTCGATGCTGATCCATCCCCATCACCAAACTCACGCGACCACCACCAACCCAAACACCAGCACCGCCAAGCATCCAGCGCTTCGCATACCGTGAACCACGGTCGGTACCTCCTCTTCGCAATGGCCGGCCGCGTGGGTGCAACCACGCGCGCCTTCTACGCCGTTCGACGCGGAGGACCGGCCACCTTCACGACCAGTCACACCCCGCCCGGGACATACCATCTTTCGTCTCCCGCGAGGCCGCCCGGCCACGTTCGTCGGGAACCCGCAACGCACGTAGAGTGCGACTCTCATCGACGACTACATGCTTGGCAGAAGCGATAGCGGCCTCACGTTTGATGCAATGAGCGCTTCCGGCCGCGACGTGATGGTGAGGAGGGCATTTGGAAACTGACCCTGGTTCGTCGAGCTTCAACCGAGATTTAGTGCGAAGGTAGCCGCAATCGCCGCGGTGACCTCCGACTCGCCAGGCTCTACAGGCATATCGCCCGCTGGATGCTTCGCTGATGCCGCAGCTGTCCTGAGGCCGCGTGGATGCTCCGGTTCCGCGAGCCTGATCAATCGTCCAAGCTCGGCGCCGACCCCTTCGGCGTAGGCCTGTGCCGTGCGCTGAGCGTCCGCGGCGGCTTGCCGGGCGGCCTTCAGACGAGCCGGGTTATCAGGCGAGATCAGCCAGTGAGGCCCGTCAATCTGAGCCGCCAAGTCCGCGGTCGACCGCTCAATCAGCCGACCGATGAGATCGGGCTCAGTCAGACGCACAGACACACGCGACACCGCGTGGTGTCCGACCGACCGCCGTCCCGCTGCGCCGTGCTCGAATTCCTCATACACGGTAACCCCGGATGTCGAGCGATCCGCCTTGCCTACTCCTACTTCATCCAACAGGGCAACGAGACCAGTACTGCGGTGACCAACGTCGGCCAGCGCCGATCCGGGCAAATCCTTGAGCGCCGTGAGCGAGATCCACACAACCGCCTCATCCGGCTCGGTGCGGACGATGGCGCTACCCGTGACCGTCACGGTCGGTTGCCCGAAGCCATCACCGATAGATGGCGAGCTAGCCATAGGGCCATGCTCGCAGAACCGAACCGTGCCCGCCGAATAACACGCGGTGTACACGTATCTACCGGTCGGGCGCGACGGCGGGTCCCGCCAAGACTGCTTTGCCTCGATTCGGACGACCCGCCGGGACCTGCTTCGGCGATGCGGCGAGCATCCTCGCGAGCGCGCCGTAGCACCTGCTTCGCGCGGCGAGCTGGCTCTGCGCCGGTGATCGCTTTTGCGATTCAGGCCGCTCCTAACACACGAGTGCAACGGCGACTAAAGCGCTTCAGCGAGTGATCGTGTGGCGAGGATCTGAACATCAGGACTTAAGACAACGTTTCTTGACAACGGACGGGTAGACAAGGTATGTTGTCTGGGTGCGGATCGCTCGAGAAGCGAGAAAGCACGGCGTAGAGGACGAAGACATCTTGCACGCCGTTCGGAATCCGATGTTCCAGGCTGTCGGTACCGGTGGGTTGGCCATAGTCATCGGTCCGGCGCGTGATGCAACGCTGTTGGAAATTGGGATCCTCGGCCCCGGCAGCGATGATCCCGTCGTTATCCACGCTGACACGGCCCGCGACAAATTCCTTCCGTAAAGAGGCCCAATGCCACAAACCGAAAATAAGCACTCTCCGCAGGAAGTCGCCGACGCCATCGAGCGGTTTGACGAGTGGGCTGAGACGCTGAGCCGGGAAGACTTTGAGGCCACAGATGACCTGTTCGCAGTGGCGCGCGCGGCTGATGCCGTAGATGCCGCGAAGGCTGCACTAGATGCAGCAGTTGCCACGGCTCGAGCCATGGACCGATCCTGGAACCAGATCGCGATGTCGCTCGGAGTGTCGCGTCAAGCCGCCCGCCAGCGGTTCGCGGGCTCTGCTCAGCAGGATGCGGTTGCGAGGCAGAAGAGTCGGCGAGCAGCCGCCGCTGGCTCGCGATCCGTGAAGACGCAGACGTCAGTGACGCGGCACAAGAAGTTCGCCGCCATCAGCCAAAGCGACCATCCGAAATCAACCACCCGCGGGTCGACGCGATCAAATTGAGCTAGCAGTGGCCAGGTTCTGCAAACGTTGCTAGCGCTGGCTCAGCGACGCGGTTTCTCCCGACTACTGCTTTCCGGATTCGGGGAGCGCGACGGCGCGAGTGCATTAGACCGTATGGCGTCCTGGTCGTATGCTGGGAGGCAGCCTGGGTCGGTGAACCCGAGTTGATTCCGTCTAGAGAGCAGCGGCTCCACGGAAGGAGCCCTCAGTCGGTAGCCCAACTTCGATGGGTGAGGCAACGAAGGGACATGCTGGCGGAAGTCAGCCGCTACGCGTGCCCGTACACGGAACCGGGGGTTTGGGCCGCCATATGGGCGACGGAGCACAGCTATGACTGGATTGGCGTGCCGTGGTGCAGGCGATAGGTGAAGCTATATGAGTCTGGCCGTCGCCCACCGGTCGAGACTTGCGGGAGCGTATGGCACATCTGGTCCGTGCCTGCGTCCGCAACGATGATCTGGAACGGCACACATCAGGTCATTGCCTCGCCCGGCGTGACCGTGACCCGGCCCTGACCTTCGCTGTTGCCGCGGCAGTCTTCGGGCGTGCATCTCGGAGAGCGAAAGGTCGGGCCCTCGTTACGCGGCATGCGAAAGCGTGGCGAGGCGATCGCCAGCCTGAGACATCGCTGGTGATCGCTATTGGTACAACCCGTCGCCGGCGGTAGGCTTTCCCCAGATGCTGGGACTTCGCAGGAAAGCCGAAGCCGGGGTGGTCGTGATCGCCTTGGTGGGTGTCGTTTTCGCGCTCACGTCTGGCGCTCAATCGCAGCCCAAGACCTCGCGGCTCGCGTCGGCCACGCAATCGAAGAACGCGGCTAACGCGCCGCTGAGCGTGCAAAACATGCCGCAGCGGTGCAAGGACCAAGCCTCGGATCAAGCGTTCTTGGGCGCACCAATGATCTACAGACGAGGGCCGTACATCGCAGTTCTGTTCATTGACCTGCTCCACAATTACACGTTCTATTGCTATTGGGAACCGACTCCAGGCATACCTCCGTCGGACCAGGGTTTCGCCAGCGAGGGAGGGGATCCGGCGGTTCCCTCAACCGCCCCTACCGACTCTCTCGACAACTTTGAGGGCATCGAGTCGGCTCCGGCTCCGGTCGGGATCCAGGACAGCCAAGGGGGCGACTCGGTCTGCGACAGCCCCCCGAACCCGAACCTAGGTGAGATGTTCGGGTTTGTCGGCAGTGAAGTGACCGGGGTCACATTCGAGTTCGCACACAAACCCTCGATAAAAGCATTAGTCGCACGTGGGTTCTACATAGCCTCCTGGCCCTACGCATCATGGCCTGACGCGGCAGCGCTGAAAACCACGTCTGGCACGACGGTCACGCGCCATGTCCCGCCGAGAGGTTGCGCGAGTCCACCTGAAACCGGGACGAACGTCGTGTCTTCTAGCGAGAAGATCGTCGTGGTGGTTGTCCGCACCAGGGACGGTAGTGCTAAGAACGCGTTCACATTCACGACCCGAGGCGCAGCAGAGATATCGCCACACGGAGTCGAGCAAACCTCGGTCGACACAACGTCCTTCATGCACCGCGGCTTTGAGGCGATGAGCTCGGGCAACAACGAGAGCATGTACGACCCGACCAACAACACCGTTTATGAGACCAACCAGAACGCCGAACTCGGGGCGGCGCTGACGGGGTTGTTGAAGACCGGAAAGCAACTGCGGCAACGGTTGAAGTCGAGCGACCAGAACGCACAGGCCAGCCAGCGGACGACGACCGTCAGCATCACCCCGTCGAGTAAGCAGTACGACTCATTCATGGCGCTGATGGAGCCCGGGCTGGACGGGCTGGGCGACATGTTCGTGCCGCACCTCAGCCGGCACGAGCGAGTCGTGGCGAGAGTCACGATCGACGGCCACCCCGCGCTCAAGTTAGCCCAGGCCTGGTACATGACCGATTCCGCCGCCGGCACCGAGGTCGGCGGAAACGGCACGATGTACGTCACGCCAGGAACCCGCAAGCCCGTGCGTGACGTACTCCCGAACGGAAACGACACGGTGATAAACACCTGGCTCTCGTACCGAGTCCTACCGGCAACCCGAGCCAATCTGAAGCTGGTGTCGCTCATCGCGCTGCACCCCTCTGCCAGAGTTAGCCACAGTGCTGCCGGCTTCCTGCGGGCACAAGACGACGCGACCAACCACTAGCGCCCGGTCCCCGCTCAGGCGATTGTGCAGAGCGGCAGGGCATCCGGCTGCCGCTGTCGTGGCGAAGCACTCGCGCCGGTCGCGTGAACTAATGCCGTTCCCAGGTGCGGCGCTTTCAGTCGGCGATGGCCTAGCTCAGTAGGCTGATGGCCGTGCTGTGGAGACAGCTTCGTTGGCAAGTGGCGTTCCTTGCCGGCAGGCTTTCGAGCGATCGAAGCTCGCTGGACGCTCTGATCCGCCTCGAGGACCTGCCGGACGGTTGGTTTCAGAATTGGGAGAAGCGCTGGCGGTTCGGGCTGACGAGCACGGAAGAACTTGCTCGCCGTTCTCGTCAAGCGAAGCTCGTTGGAGCGACCCGATGTTTCGAGCTAGTTGGCACAGGGACCTGGGTCATGGCGTCGGCTGTCCCGTTCGTCAGCGTCGAGGACGCTCAAGACTGGCTTGAGATCAGTGCTTCGCAGGTGCTGTCGTCACGCGATCGCGATGCCCTAGCGCACGCTGAGACTGAGATTGCGCCGCCGAGGGCGGCTGGCGAGCACGCCCGTGCCGTCCTAGTCAACACAGACTATGAAAGCGGCCCCCGTCGGACGCACTTCTTCGTTGCGTGGCGCGAAGCCCAGCCGATGGTGTTCACGCTCCAGATCAAGACCCCGACGGAGTACGACGTATTAGACCCGATGACGATGCTCATTCAACTCCAGCGCGGCCGCTTCCTCGCCGCCGGCCGATAAGTGCTGCATCTGGGCTAGCAAACCCTCGGTCAGGGCTAGCTGCCTGGCTCACGATCCCTTTGCCACTCAGCAACTCCGCGAGCACCTGATTTCAGCCCACAGCGCGTACCGCGGCGCTCCGTTCCGGCACCCGCTTCGTGCGGAAGGATGCCATCCCGACCTCTCGGCTCGACCGGTGAAGAGAGAGTAAGCCGCAGCCTGACCCCACCAACGGTCGGTCGGCCTTCACGGTAGCGCGGGTCGCCGGAGACGTCCGCTACGGACGGGAAGGCAGCCTGTCGGAAAGCGGCGCGTCTGCCTTTTTCGCGGCGAGGAGAGCCTTTCCAAATACTTTCCATCGAGGTGGTCTGTGCGCTATCAGGTAGGCCCAAAACCAAACAAAATCCCCAGCAGTGCTGGGGATCCGACCAAGCCCTCTGACGGACTCGAACCGTCGACCCCTTCCTTACCATGGAAGTGCTCTACCAGCTGAGCTAAGAGGGCGGGATCCAGAACTGTAGCCAAGCTGGTCCCATCAGGGGAAGGCGGCCTCTGGTCCCTGTGGCCGATGATCACGCGCACGCCGCTGGTTGCAACGCATCGTCACGGTGCCCCCGCTCGCCGCACTCGCATCACGCTGATCGTTCGGCGGCGCAGGTCAGCCTCGGCGGGCTGACAGCGAGCAGACCTCTGTGCTGCCACAATCGTTCGCAATGTTGGGGAGGTTGGTGGAGGATCTACGCAAGCTGGGGCCGCGCAAGCTCGCGATCATTGTGGTTCTGATAGTGATCGCTGTCATTCTCGCGTACGGCAACAACTCGACCGACGACGCCGCCAGTGGCCGCACATTGCCGAGGGCCGCAGCCACGTCGACTCCGAACGCGCCCGCGGTCGCGAGCAGACCTCGGGCCGCGCATCGCCCGTAGGCTGCGCACCGTCGGCCCGCGTCCCTGCGGGCTTCGGACGCGTCCATCTCAGATCAGTAGCGCGAGCGGCGACGCGAGCAGCTGCGCGACGCGATCGAGGAACCGGGCGCCGTCGGCGCCGTAGAGGATGCGGTGGTCGCAGGCGAGGCTCACCTGCAGCGTGGGCCTGGCGACCAGCGTGTCCCCGTCCTCGGCGACGACCGGCCGCGGCTTCAGCGAGCCGACCGCGAGGATGTCGTGGCCGCCGCCGAGCAGGTCGTACAGCTGCTCGAAGGAATCAAGGGCAACGAGGTCGACTTCGCCGCGCTGATCGAGCTCGTCGCCGCCGGGGCGGAGCTGCAGCTCGTGCCCGAGGACGCAGAGATCGACGACGGGCTGAGCCCGCTCGAGTCGATCCCGAGCTGACCGCGCAAGCCCGCTGGCGGGAGCAGCGCCGCGGACGGCGCCAGCGCGGTCGCCCGCCCCGCCCGCCGCCTGGCAAACTCGACGGCTCCGTGCCCGGAGCCGTGCCTTGACAGAACACTCGTCCCAGATCGACCTGAAGGTCCCGCGCGGCGTCGGACAGATCGTTGCGGCGGCGCTCCGGCTCTACCTGCAGATGCCGCTGCTGTTCATGTGCCTGGCGGGGATCATCGTAATCCCCTACAGGATCGTCGACGACCTGGTCACGAACGCCAGGCACGCGTCGTCCGCGACCGTGCTCGTGCTCCTCCTCGCGAACGTCGCGCTCGTGACGCCATTCATCGTCGCGATGCAGATGCAGGTGCTGCTGGATCTCGGCGCTGGCCGGCGCGCGGCGATCCCCGATGTCCTCGCTCGTGGCCTGCGAGCTCTCCCGATGGTCGCGGCAGCGGAGATCGTGGCCAGTCTGATCGCGTTCGCCGGGCTCGTCTTCTTCGTCTTTCCCGGCCTGCTGGCGGCCGTGCGTCTCGCCGTGGCGGCGCCCGTGGCCGCCTGCGAGCAGGTCAGCTGGCCGGAGGCGATCCGGCGCAGCTTCGGCCTGACTCGGGGAAGCTCCTGGCGGGTCTTCGGCCTGATCCTGATCGAGGACGCGCTGACCTACCTGGTTGCGGCGGTCACCGGCGCCGCGTCGCCGGCCCTGGTGGTCATCGGGATCCTCGGTGCGATCATCGCCCAGTCGTTCTGCATGCTGCTGATCGGCCTCCTGTACTTCGATCTGCGCGCCCGCGAGGCCGCTCCCGTAGCCTCGCAATAGATCGCCAATCCCGTCCGAGCCGAAAGGAGCTTCGGCAGTGCCCATCCGCATGGGAGCCCAGGTCCAGCCGCCGCACGCCGACCCGCTGGCGCTGACAGGCGGTCTTGCCGACGCCGAAGTGGCCGCGATCACGATCCGGACCAGCGGATCCGACTACGATCTAGGTGAGCTGCGCGAGGCGCTCCGGCTCCAGTGGCGCGACCGCTACAACGCCCAATACCCGTGAAAGACCGCGTTCCCACATCACTGCTTTCGGCAATCGGCCTGATCGCCGGCTTCGGCACGGCCACGAGCACCGGCTCGCGACCGCTGGGCGGGGCCGTCATGGCGGCCTTCGGTCTGACCTGCATCTACTTCTGGGTCAGGCGGGACGGCAACGCGACCGCCGTACGCCTTACGCTCGTCGGCCTGACCGCCTTCGTGCTCTCGCACGTGATCGCGCTGGCGATCGGCGCGTGGCCCTCCGTGCTGCTGGCCTCGGCGGTTACCGCCTGGCTCTGCTGGCGCTGGTCTGACTCGAAGGTCTTTGGTTCAGCTGCCGGTCCGCTGACCAGCAGCTGACCCGACGCGCCGGGCGACTGACCGCCGCGGTGGCCGGTACAGCACGAGGCCGGCGACCCCTGACCGCCGCACGCAAGTAGTAATTACGGAGCGGGTCTGCGCCCCATTCCATACCTCGGCGAGCCCCCGATCGTCGATGCTCTCAGGGCAACCTAGGGAAGGATCGCAAGATGTTCGCCGGATCGACGGCACCAGTTCCAGATAGCGGCACCGCAGAGATCCCGGACTACCTCGAGGACCTGGCCGACGGTGGCGCCGAGATCTCCGCGCCGCGCGCCGGCGTGCTCCGATTCGCGCGGATGGCCGGCTCGTCGATCTGCAGCCGCGATGCGGCACCCTGGGTGACGGACTTCCTCAACGCCGCCTACTACCGACGCCCGGCCGGCGACCGCGACGTCGATGATCTGCGGCTCGCCTTCAGCATCCTGACCAGCTACTGGTGGGGAAAGCCGAGTCACAGGCGCCTGCACGCCTCCGACCTGGTCGCCTTCCATAGAGCCTTCGGCGCGCACCGCTTCGACACCATCCAGAGCGCGCGCGGAACGCTTTCGCGCGCGCAGCTCGAGGGCGGCGCTCGCGCGCTATGCGGTGACTGGTTCACCGCTGCCTATGCCGACGACACCCGCCGGGGCTGGGGGATCGCCTTCGCCACGCCGGAGAAGAAAGCCGCCTACGACCCGGAGGTGCGCCTCGCCCTTGCGCGCGTGGGCGAGCTCACGCCCGAGCGGGGTCCGCTCAGCGAGCAGATCTGGCACACCTATCCGCCGGTCGCGATGCCGCCAGGGGAGGGCGTGATCGCGGCGCTGACCGCGCCCGAGACGTGGCCCGACTACGCCTCTGAGATCGGCCGCTTCACGGCGCTTCGTCGCGGTGGCCTGGAGGGGCAGGTGTTCGAGATCGAGGTCGCCGCCGGCACCGGTGCCGGCTGGCCGATGTTCACGCGAGGCTACGTGACCATCGATCGTCTGGTGACACTCGAGGACGCCACCGCCCTACGGGCCTACTTCGACGCGCTGGAACAGGGGATGCGCGATTACGGGCACGACGAGCCATCCATCCTTCCCTACGCGGCGACTCCGCTCGTGGGCTTCGATCTGACCACGCACAGAGGGCACTTCATGGGCTCGGGCCACAACCGCCTGCTGCTCTACAGACACGACGGCAGGGTCTGGGTGCGCGCCGCCGGTACCTGGGATCCGATGCCCTGGCACATCGACCAGGCCTACCGGGTCGCCGGCCGCGAGGCCCAGCATGCATTCTGGGGCGAGGGCGACAACGTGGCCCAGAGCATGCTTCATCAGCTCGCCCTGCAGGTAGCCAAGCTCTCGTGAGCAAACGCGCGCTGGTGATCGGCGCTGGACCCAACGGCCTGGCCGCTGCGATCCGGCTGGCCGAGGCCGGCGTCGAGACCACGGTGCTCGAGGCCCGTCCGCAGCCGGGCGGCGCCGTGCGCACCGAGCCGCTGACGCTCCCCGGTTTTCATCACGACACCTTCTCCTCGGTCTACCCGGCCGCGGCGGCGTCGCCCGTCTTCGGCCGCATGCCGCTCGCCGACCACGGCCTCGAGTGGGTGCATCCGGAGCTGTGCATGGCGCATCCGCTCGACGACGGCAGCGCGATCGGCCTGTATCGCGAGCTCGAGCCGACCGTGGGCTCGCTGGAGGCCCAACAGGCCGGCGATGGCCGCGCCTGGGCACGCTTCGTCGGGCCGTTTCTGCGCAACTTCGACGCGGTACGGGCGACGATGCTGGCGGGCTTCCCGCCGGTCGGCGGACCGCTCGAGCTGCTCACCCACGCGGGACCGTTGGCCGCAGGCCGCTTCGGCCTGCTGGTTGGGCTCCCGGCGCGGACGCTCGCGCGGCGGATGTTCCGCGCCTCGGGCTCGCGCGCCTGGCTGCTCGGCGCCGCCGCCCACGGCGACGCGCCGGTCACCTCCAGCGGCTCGGCCGTTGCGGCCTTCTACCTGAACCTGCTCGGCCACGCCGTCGGCTGGCCCAGTCCCCGTGGCGGCGCCCAGGCGCTCACCGACGCGTTGGTCGCACACCTGCGCACGCTCGGCGGCGAGCTTGTTTGCGACGCCCAGGTCGAACGCATCGAATCGGTTGCGGGACGCGTCACGGGCATCGCGTTGGCCGATGGCAGCCGCCACGGGGCCGACGTCGTGCTGGCCGACGTGATGCCGCAGGCGCTGCTGGCGATGGCCGGTGAGGCGCTGACCGGCTGGTATCGAGCGGGCCTGCTCCGCTTCCGCCAGGGTCCCGCGACGCTGAAGCTCGACTGGGCGCTCGACGGCCCGATCCCGTGGGCGGCACCCGCGGCGCGCGGCGCCGGCACCGTGCACATCGGCGGAGATGAGAGCTCCACGATCGAGTCGCTCACGCAGGCTCACGTCGGGTTGGCGGAGCGCCCGTTCCTGTTGCTCGGGCAGCAGAGCGTCGCGGACCCGAGCCGCGCCCCAGTGGGTCAGCACACCGCCTGGGCCTACACCCATGCCCCCGCCGCGCTCGCCGCGGAGCTGAGCTCCGAGCACTACGTCGATGCCGTCGAGCGGCAGGTGGAGCGCTTCGCTCCGGGCTTTCGCGACCTGATCCTGGCCCGCCACGTGCTCGGCCCGGCCGATCTGCAGGCTCGTGACGCCAACCTCGTTGACGGCGATGTCGGCGGCGGCAGCTACGCGGGCGTGCAGTCGATCTTCCGGCCGCTACCCACGCTGTCGCCCTACCGCACGCCGCTTCATGGCCTGTTCCTGGCGAGCGCCGCCGCCTTCCCGGGCGGTGCCGTTCACGGGGTGCCCGGCGATGCGGCCGCCCTCGCAGCGCTGAGGACGCTGCGCCGTCACCGCTGATGGCCGGCGCCTGCGCTCAGGCGCCCCAGACCTCGGCGGCGACCTCGACGATCAGCTCGAGCTTGGCCTTCTGCTCGTCGAGCGTGAGCTTGTTGCCCTCCTCGGTCGATGAGAAGCCGCACTGTCCGGAGATGCCGAGCTGGTCGATGTCGACGTACTGAGCCGCTTCCTCGATCCGCCGCTTGAGCATGTCCTTGTCCTCCAGTTCGGCGCGCTTGGTCGTGACGATCCCGAGGACCACGCGCTTGTGGCCCTTCGGCAGGTGCCGCAGCGGCTCGAAGCCGCCGGAGCGCTCGTCGTCGAACTCGAGGAAGTAGCCGTCGACGCCAAGCTTGCCGAACAGCGCCTCGGCGACGAAATCGTAACCGCCCTCGGCCACCCACATCGACTGGTTGTTGCCGCGGCACAGGTGCGTGGTGACCGTCAGGTCTTCGGGCTTGTCCGCGAGCACGCGGTTGATTGCGTCGATGTAGCGCTCGTGCAGGTGCGCGGGATCGCCGCCGATCGCCTCGATGTGCTTGCGCTGCGCGGGGTCGTTGACGTAGGCGAGGCTCGTGTCATCGAGCTGCAGGTAGCGGCAGCCCAGCTCGTAGATCGCCTTGAGCTCCTGCCTGTAGGCGAGCACCAGGTCCGCCCAGAAGGCCTCGATGTCCGGATACACGTCGCGGTCGATCGCGGCGTTGCCGCCGCGGTAGTGAACCATGCTCGGCGACGGGATCGTCAGCTTCGGCGTCTGGTCGGCGTGCGCATGGTCGCGCAGGAAGGTGAAGGCGTCGGCGAAGATGGTCTCGCCGAGTCCGACCCGGCCGGCGACCCGCATCGCGGGCGGCGCGTACTCGTAGGTGCCCTGCTCGTTCTTGAACTGCACGTGCAGCGACTCGCCCTGCACCTGGGTGATGCCCTCGAGCTGGTAGATGAAGTCCATGTGCCAGGACGTGCGGCGCAGCTCACCGTCGGTGACCGACTTCAGCCCCGCGGCGCGCTGCATCTCGATCACCTCGAGGATCGCGGCGTCCTCGACAGCGTGCAGCCCGGCGGCGTCCAGCCGCCCGGCCCTGTGATCGGCGCGGGCCTGGGTCAGCGCCGGCGGTCGCAGCAGGCTGCCGACGTGGTCTGCTCTAAAGGGCGGGGTCTCCGATGTGCTCAATCGATCCTCCAGGTAATCGAGGCGGGCTGTCAACACCTGGGAGGCTACCTCGGGACGGCCACCGACAGCTCCAGCCCGCCTCCTGGGCGCGCCCGCACGGAGATCGAGGCGTCGTGGGCGCGTGCGATCGCGTCGGCGATCGAGAGGCCGAGGCCGACTCCGTCATCGATGCCGAGCCGCTGCTCGGCCCGGGCGAAGGGCTCAAACAGGATCGGGAGCTGGTCGGCGCTCACCTCCGGCCCGGTGTTGGCGACGGCGAAGACGCTGCTCCCGTTGTGCCGGCTGGTGTGGACCCAGATCGAGCCGCCGGGATGGTTGTGGCGTACGGCGTTCTCGACCAGGTTGGCGACCATGCGCTCGAGCAGTACGCGATCACCGCGCGTGGGCGCCGGCTCCAGCGACGCCTCGACCTGGATCTCGCGCTGATCGATCGCGCCGCGGGCGTCGTCGAGCGCGTCCTCGGCGGCGGTCGCCAGGTCGACGGTCTCAGCTGCTGTCGCGCCCAACTCGCTGCTCGCCAGCGTCAGCAACGCCTCGATTGTCGCCTCGGCCCGCTGCACCGAGCGGCGCACGCGCTCGGCCATCTCCTCGAGCTGCGCCGGTGAGCGCTCGGGCTTGGCCAGTGTCACCTCGATCGCGGTGCGCATGACCGTCAGCGGCGTGCGGAGCTCGTGCGCGGCGTTGGCGACAAAGCGCTTCTGGCTCGTGAAGGCCGTGTCGAGCCGCTCGAGCATCAGGTCGAAGGTGTCGGCCAGGGCCTTCAGCTCGTCCTCGGGACCGGAGAGCGCGAGGCGCTGCCCGAGGCGCAGCTCGGAGGCGCGGCGGGCGGCCTCGGTGATCGATCGCACGGGTGCCAGCGCGCGCCCGGCGGCCAGCCAGCCGAGCGCGACCGCGCCGATCACCACCAGCACGACGGCGACGACGGCGGCGATCTTCAGCGCGGTCCGCACGTCGCCGTTCTGCGTCGGACTCGCAAGCGCGATCAGGCGTTGGCACTCCGCCATCACCTTCTTGGAGCTGGGGGGCGGTTTGCACAGTGGCAGGACCGCCTGCTCCGAGGGGGCCAGTCGCTGCAGCTTCGGCGCCCCCGTCGGCGGGAAGAGATTGGCGACCAGGCTGTAGGCCAGTGCCACGAGCCCGAGGCCGGCGGCCAGGAATAGCAGCGAGTAGAAGACGGCCAGGCGCGTGCGCAACCGCTGCGGCCAGAGGGCGCGCACGCGCGCGGGGGGCATCAGCGGCCTCATCGCACGCGGTATCCGACTCCGACGACCGTCTCGATCACCTCGGGCTCGCCGAGCTTGCGCCGCAGGCGCGTGAGCGTCACGACCACCGTGCGCGTGAACGGATCGGCGTTCTCATCCCAGACGCTTTCGAGCAGCTGCTCGGCGCTGACGACCGCGCCGTCGGCTTCCAGCAGTACCTCGAGCACGCCCAGCTCCTTGCGCGTCAGCGAGAGCTCGCTACCGGCGCGCGTCGCCTGGCGTCGTGCGCGGTCCAGCTTGAGCTCGCCGCGGACGAGCGTCGCCGGCCCCGAGGGGGCGCGCCGGGCGAGCGCCTGCACGCGCGCGACCAGCTCCGCGAATGCGAACGGCTTGGGCAGATAGTCGTCGGCGCCGAGGTTGAGGCCCTCGACGCGGTCGCCGATCGTGGCGGCTGCCGTCAGCATCAGGATGCGAGCGTCAGAACCAGCGTCGCGCAACGCCACGCACACCCTGTCGCCGTGTAACACCGGCAGGTCGCGGTCGAGCACGACTACGTCGTAGCGGTAAACCGAGCCCTTCTGCAGCGCCGACGCGCCGTCGTGCGCGAGGTCGGTGGCGATGCCGCGGTCGCGCAGCCCGTCGGCGATGTCCTGCGCCAGTTCGACGTGATCCTCGGCCACCAGCACGCGCATACGGACATCGTCCACCACCGCGGGTCACAAATCCATCACACACGCTGTTGCACTCGTGTGACCGGTGACCGAGTACCACCCAGAGCATGTTCAGACCACGTCCAGCACTTATGACGATCGCGGCGGCGCTCAGCGCGGCGGCGCTCAGCGCGTGCGGCTCAGGCTCGCCGCCCCCTACCACCACAAACTCGAACTCAGGGCCGACGCAGGCCCAGCTACAGCGCTTCCAAAACGATGCGGTCAAGTTCACCACATGTATGCGCAACCACGGGGTCGGCAACTTCCCGGACGCGCCTGGCCCCAACGGCGCCGGGGGCCGCACCTGGAAGAGCGCCTTCCAGAACAGCTCGCCGGCCTTCGTGGCGGCGCACACGGCCTGCCAGCACCTCCTGCCCGCCGGTGGCCAAGCTCAGAGCACACCGCCCAGCCACCGACAGATTGGGGCGATGCTGGCGTTCGCCCGCTGCGTTCGCAGGCACGGCTTCACCCGCTTTCCGGACCCCAATAGCAGCGGGATCACGCACCAGATGCTCGCGGCGGCCGGGATCAACCTACATCAGCCGGCTCTGGTGCAGGCCGCTGACGCGTGTGTCGGCGTCACCCACGGGGCGATCACCAGGGCGGTCGTGGCGCGCTTCATCGCCGGTCACTAGTGACCACTAATCGCGCACGGCCGATAGGCTTCTTCTCAGCATGGAGGTGGAGATCTGGTCTGACATCAACTGTCCCTGGTGCTACATCGGCAAGCGTCGTTTCGAGGCGGCGATGTCCAACTTCGATCACGCCGCGGGCGCCAACGTCACCTGGCGGAGCTTCGAGCTCGATCCGGAGGCGCCGGCCGAGACTGCGGGCAACGGTGCCACGATGCTCGCCGAGAAGTACGGGGTGCCGCTCGAGCGGGCCCGCGCGATGGAGCAGAACGTCACACAGAGCGCGGCTGGCGACGGGCTCGAGTACAACCTCGAGCAGGCGCGGATCGGGTCGAGCTTCGACGCACACCGCGTGGTGCACTTGGCCCAGCGCCACGGATTGCAGGACGCGATGCAGGAGCGCCTGTTTCACGCTCGCTTCAGCGAGGGCAGGCTCGTCTCGGACCTCGAGACGTTGGTGGAGCTGGCGTCGGAGGTCGGGCTCGACGGCGCCGAGGTGCGCGCGATGCTGGCCGGTGAGGAGTTTGCCAGCGAGGTGCGCGACGACGAGGCCGCAGCGCATCAGCTGGGGATCAGCGGCGTGCCGATGTTCGTCGTTGACCGCGCCTATGGCATGTCAGGAGCGCAGCCGGCTGAGCAGTTGCTGGCGCTGCTGGAGCACGCATGGGAGGCCGGCAATGGGGTTGATCAACCTCGAGCCGACTCTGCATGAGCGCGAGCAGGTCGTCTGGCGGCGCCCGGCGGCGCTATCGCTGAGCGACCATGTGGTGGCGGGGCTGCTGTACGTCACCTCTGAGGCGTTGCTGTTCATGCCCAATCGCTTCAACCGCCGCCGCGACATCGTCTCGACGCGGGTCCCGATCGGGCAGATCACCGGCGTGGACACGCTGGATCCCGTGAGGTCACTCGCCGCCAAGCGCAACGGCGGCCTGCGCCGTCGTCTGCGCGTTCGTTGCGGTCAGGAGCCTCTGCTGTTCGTGGTCAACCACCCCGAAGAGGTGGCCGGTGAGCTCATCGAGGCTCTACGTGAATCGCCTGAGCCAGCCTGAGCCCGAGGTTGTGTTCGGAGCGGTCGTGTAGCCGCACCAGGCAGGGCCCGTCGAACGGCTGACGTTCGATCAGTTCGAGCTCGTCGCCGATCCCGATGCCCTGCTCGGTCAGGTATCGCAGCATCTCCGGTTCGGCGTCGGACACGCGCACGACCCGCGCCTGCTCGCCGGGTTCCAGCTCGGCGATGGTTGGCTGGGCGTGGTCGTCGATCTCGAGCAGGCGGTTGGGAATCGGGTCGCCGTGTGGGTCGGCGACGGGATCGCCCAGCTTGGTCGCGATCAGCTCGATCAGCTCGTCGGAGGCCGCGTGCTCGAGCGCGTCGGCGAAGCCGTGCACGTTCTCCCATGGGATGTCGAGGCTGGTGGCCAGAAACAGCTCGAGCAGCCGGTGGCGGCGGATAACCGCCAGCGCCAGCTTGCGGCCGTTGGGCGTCAGGCGCACACCGCGGTAGGGCACGTGCTCAGCCAGCCCGGAGGCGTCCATGCGCTTGATCATCGTCGAGACGGAGCCGGCGGTGATGCCGAGCCGCTCGGCGATCTGGCTGGTCGAGGCGGTCTGGTCGGGCTCGAGCGTCAGCGCATAGATCGCCTTGACGTAATCCTCGACTGGAGCTGAGACGGCGGTATTCGCGGCTTCCGACACGGTGTCAAGCTTAACTCACGATCCTGACATATCAAAGGTTTTGATGGTGTCAACTCCGTTTGGTACCCTCTGAGACGATGAGCACGGCACGGCCTGATCTGGCCGGGGAAGATCTCCCCGCGCCGCAGCTGACGAGTGAGGACGTGGCGCGCTCGCTGGATCGCTCGCGCGTGCAGGAGGCGCGTGGCCGCAGCTCGCGCTGGTATCTGCTGTGGCTGTTGGTGGGGCCGGGCATCCTGGCGATGCTGGGTGAGAACGACGGCCCGAGCATGATCTCCTACACCGCCACAGGCGCGATCTACGGGATCGGCTTCTTCCTCCCGTTCATCGTGGTGACCTTCGTGATGGCGATCGTCTGCCAGGAGATGTGCATGCGCGTCGGCGCGGTCACGCACCGTGGCTATGGCCAGTTGGTGCTCGAGCGCTACGGGCGCTCGTGGGCCTGGCTGGCCGCCGGCGACCTGCTCTTCACGAACCTGGTGACGCTCATCGGTGAGTTCGTGGCGATCCGCGTCGGGCTCGCGTACTTCCACCTCGGAGCCGGCGTTGCGGCGCTGCTCGGCGTTGTACTCGTGTTGTTCGCGCTGAGCGGCGGGCGCTACTGGCGTTGGGAGCGCATCGTCCTCGGGCTGGCGATCTTCAACGGCCTGTTCCTTGCCGCAGCGATCCTGGTCAAACCCCACCTCGGCCACATCGGGCATGCATTTGCGACCTTCTCGCCGTTGCCGCAGGGCAGCTTCAACCAGATCCTGCTGCTGCTCGCCTCCACGATCGGTGCGACCGTCACACCCTGGATGGTGTTCTTCCAGCAGAGCGCCTCGGCCGATAAGGGTCTGACCCCCCGCGATCTCAGGCAGGGGCGGCTCGACACCATTACGGGTGGCGTCCTGGCCGCGATCTTCGGCTGTGGCGCGTTGGTCGCCGGAGCCGCGCTGGTGGGGCATGCCGGCAACAGCGTGAACGGCTTTGCCGGGGCTGGGTTTCCATCGGCGCTCGGTCATGCGGCCGGCGGCGCGGTGGGCACGGTCTTCGCGCTCGGGATGATCGAGGCGGGGGCTGTCGCGATCCTGACGATCTCCGCCAGTACCGGCTACGCGATCAGCGAGTGCACGGGCCGCAACAGCAGCTTTAACCTGACCTTCAGGGAGGCGGCACCGTTTTACTCGGTGAATGCGATCGTCGCCGTGGTCGCCGCCGCGGTGATCCTGATCCCAGGCGTGCCACTGCTGTCGATCGCGCTCAACGCCAATGTGCTTGCGACCGTGCTGTTGCCGTTCACGCTCGTCTTCGTGGTGATGCTGGCCAACGACCGGCAGCTGATGGGTCGTTGGGTCAACGGCCTGCGCACGAACGTGCTGGCGTTGGTGATCGTCGTGCTCGTCTCGGTCTGCGGAGCCGCTTACGGGATCGACTCGTTCCTGCTGCAGATCCATGTGCTGAGCTGAGCATGAGATCGATCGACGAACAGCCACGCGACGAGTACGACGAGGAGATGGTCATGTTCCTCGAGCGCGATCAACTGGTGGCCGATCGGCGCCAGCCGCTGCCGCCGGCCAACATCGGTCGCCGCGCCGAGGCGGCGCTGTGGTTGCTGCGGATCTTCGTGCTGATCGTCGGCGCGATGGTGATCTACACCTTCTGCGCTCAGCTCTGAACGCAGGCCAGTCGACGGCTCCCCAGCCGAGGCACGGCAAGCGCCCAGATGCGGCTGATCGTGTAGGCACAGGCACTGAGTGAACCGACGAAGAAGCCGATCGGCCAGTAGCTCTGATAGGAGAGCGCGATCGCGCCCCAGACGATCACCACCGCGATCGTGATCGACAGCATGAGCGCCAGACCGGGGCGCGCGGTGAACGAGCGCGCCGCCGCGGGGGGGCCGACCATCAGGCTGAAGATCAGCGTCGTCCCGACGACCGGCACCGTCATCGTCGTCGCCAGCGCGACCAGCACCAGGAAGGCGAGCTCGATCTTGAAGGGGTCGATCCGGTGGGCGCTTTCGGGCAGTACCGAGGCCAGCAGCAGCGGCCGCCACAGCACCGCCAGAGCCAACAGGCAAGCGACGGCCAGCGCGACCGTCGGCCACAGCTCATTGCTGCTGATGCCGAGCACCTCGCCGAACAGCAGCGAGCTCAGCGAGCTCTCGTCCTCGACGCTGAAGCTGACGAACAACGCGCCGAGCCCAAGCATGAAGACGAGCGTCAGCGCGGTCGCGACATCGCGTCGGCCGCGCCGAGCGAGCAGGCCGATGCCGAGCGCGCCGCCGAGCGAGAACAGGCCGAGTCCGAGCAGTGTGGAGACGCCGACAACGCTGGCTGCCGCGGCACCTGCGAACGAGCCGTTGGGTATCGCGTGCGCGACAAACGCCGATCCACGCATCACGATGAAGAAGCCGGTCGCGCCGCCGACCAGCGCGACCAGCGTTGCGACGATCCAAGCATGGACCATGAAGCCGCTGAACATCGGGCTAGGCGGCCCTCGCGCCGCGTCGGCCCCGCGCCTTCAGGCCAGAGGCCAGATATCCCGCCAGCACAAGCGTGACGATGAAGAAGCTGACAGGCCAGCCATGATGCGGCCAGTAATAGCTGTCGTACGCGAGCAGGATGCCGAGCCACGTGCAGGCCAGAGCGATCCCGGTCGCGGCCAACAGCGCCCGGTGCGGCCGGCTCGTGATCCGCAGCGCCGTGGCCGCTGGACCGACGAGCAGCGCTGTCGAGAGGATCGCCCCGATCGTGTCGGCCGCCAGGGCCACGGCCACGGCCAGCGCGATCAGGTAGGCCGCCCCGACGAGCCGCACCGGGATTCCACGCGCAGCGGCCAGCTCAGGACTCACGCTCACCAGCAGCAGTGGCCGGTAGAGCACGATCAGAAGCGCGCCCGCGATCGCGCTGAGCGCGAGCACCAGCGGGAGGCTCGACGAGGAGATGCCGAACAGTGAGCCGAAGAGGATCACGATCGGCGCGCCGGTCGTGCTCTTGGCGGTGCTCGTCAGGTACAGAAACAATGCGGTCAGGCTGAAGCCGACACCCAGCACGATGCCCGTCGCCAGATCGCGCCCGCGGTTGCGCTGGATGCCGACGAGCTCCATCGCCCCGGCGGCCACGATCGAGCTCGCGACAAAGCCCCAGAGTGCCGCCGCGCCGACCAGGTAGGCGCCCGCGCCGCCGGCGGCGCCGATGTCACCGAGTGCCTCCCCGGCGAATGACTGACCACGGATCACGGTGAAGACGCCGACGCAGGCCGTGACGGTCGCGACCAGGCCGCCGATGGTGGCTGCGAGCTGCACCTGCGAGCTCTCAGCGAATCCGGGCTCGACGATGGCGTGCCACACCGCTTGCATGGTCTCGACCTCAGATGACTTCGATGTCGTGATCGTGGTGATGCGGGTGCGTTGGCTCGGCATCGTCGCTGTCACCCGCGACGACGATCACCCGGCCGTTGACGCGCAGCACCTCGACCCGGTGGCGGTAGAGGCGTGTGAGCACGTCTGAGCGGACAATCTCATCGGCCGTGCCGCACGCGGCTCGACCGTCGGCCAGGTAGACGACTCGATCCATCACCGGCAGCAGCGCGTTCATCTCGTGAGCCGAGATCAGCACGGCGATCCGCTGCTCGCGCGCGATCCGCGCGAGCAGGCCGACGACCTCGCGCGCGCTGCGCAGGTCGAGGTTGGCCAGCGGCTCGTCCAGCAGTAGCAAGTTCGGCCGGCTGATCAGCGCATGCGCGATCAGGATTCGCTGTTGCTCGCCGCCCGACAGACGCCCAACGCGTGCGTCCGCGAAGCGCTCGGCATCGACGGCCGCGAGCATCTCCTGAACGAGCTCGCGGCGCGCGCGGCTGGGGCGCGGCAGACCCAGCCGATGCCCATCGATCCCGAGCGCCACCAGGTCACGGCCGCGTAGCGGCATGTCCGGGTCGAGCATGAACTTCTGGGGTACGTATCCGACGCCACGGCCGCCGGCGCCATCGCTGACCAGCACGGTTCCGCGCGTCGGCGCGAGCAGGCCGAGGATTACGCGCAGCAGCGTGGTCTTGCCGGCGCCGTTTGAGCCGATCAGCCCGGTGAGATCTCCCGGAGCCAGACTGAACGTGACCTCGTCGAGGATTCGGCGACCGCCGAGCTCCACAGTGACGCCGGAGATCTCGAGCGCATCGGCGCTCGTCATCTCGGCCGGCCGGATGTGCTCGGACCGCACGGTCACGGCGGTCCCAGCTTTGTCGTCGACTTGCCCGCTGTCACGGCGCGGTTGAGTGCCTTCACTTCGTCGAGCATCCATGACTGGTAGCTATATCCGAGCGGCATCGTCTCGTACACGCCGACGACCGGCACATGGTATTCGGCCGCCAGCTTCAGGAATGACTGCGTGAGCGTGTCGGTGACCTGCTGGTTGTAGAGGAACACCTTGACCCTGTGGTCCTTGAACAGGTTGTCCTGCAGGGTCACGTCCTGCGGAGCGGGATCGACCCCGTTCATGATGTCTGCCTGCAGGTTCCACGGCGTCAGGTTGTCGGTCCCCGCGGCGAACAGCATGTAGTCGCCCACGGGCTCGGTGGTGGCGACCGGGGTTCCTGGGTGGCGCTTCTCGAAGTTCGCGAGCGCCGCCCGCCAAGGCTCGAGTGCGGCGTCGAAGCGTGCCGCGTTGGCCTTGAAATAGACCGCGTGCGCGGGTTCAAGCGCGGTGAGGTCCGTGACGAGTCGGGCCGCGAGCTTCGGCATCGTCGTAGGCTCGTACCAGAGGTGCGGGTTCCTGGTGGAGGCCGGCAGCCCGAGCAGCGTCTGCATCTCGATGCTCTTGCGCGAGGCGTTCGCCGTTGCCGACTCGATCTTGTTCATGAACGGGTCGTAGCCGACGCCGTTTTGAACGATCAGCTTTGCGGCGCTGACGGCCTGGGCGACGCCGGGGCTCGCCTCGAAGGTGTGCGGATCGGTGTCCGGGTCGCTCATGATCGCGGTGACTGACACATACTTGCCGCCGATCTGCGAGATCACGTTGGCGTATTGATTCTCGGCGCCGACGGCGAGGATGCTCGGCGACTCGCTGTGGTAGGCCGCGGCTGCGTCGATGCGGGTGCTGCTGCGACCACAACCCGCGATCAGGGCAGACAGCAGCAGCGCTCCGAGCGCGAGCCGCCGCCCCGAAGGGCCGACGATTCTCTGAGCCTTGGCTGGCACGTTCACGACAATAACGATAATGATTCTGATTCTCATTATCATTTCTGTCTTGATACCGATATGCTCTCTCCGCGATGGCAACCAGTCAGGACAAGGTCAGCGCGCGTATCCGCGCGGTGGGCGGGCTGAGTGGCGAGCAACAGGCTTGGGCGGACAGTTCGCGCAACAGGATCCGCCGAGCCGGGCACCGGCGAGGCGGGGCGCGCGATGTGCTGCTCGAGCTGTTCGCGCAGGAGGATTGCGCGCTGACTGTGCAGGAGATCGATAAGCGCCTCGGCGCCTGGCTGCAGGATGGGGTGGTGAGCCGCCCGGTGGGCATCGCCAGCGTCTACCGTGGCGTCGAGGTGCTGCAGGACCTGCGGCTGATCGCACGGGTCGACGTGGGCGACGGCGTCGCCCGTTACGAGCGTGCTCCGCTCCAGCAGCACGACCATCACCACCATCACTTCGTGTGCGATACGTGCGGCCTGCTGGTGCCGTTCGACGACGACGCGCTGGAGCAGGCGATCGACGCACTCGAGAGCCGCTTCGGTTTCGAGGCCAAGGAGCACGAGGTCGTGCTCCGCGGCGTCTGCGTCGGCTGCCGCTGATGCAGGGCGCGGCGCGGCGCATCGAGGGGCTCGGCACCACGATCTTCACCGAGATGACCGCGCTGGCGCAGCGCACCGGCGCGATCAACCTCGGCCAGGGCTTCCCCGACAGCGACGGTCCGCATGCGGTGATCGAAGCGGCAATCGCGGCGCTGAACACCGGCGCCAACCAGTACGCGCCGCTGCCGGGCGTGCCGGTACTGCGCGAGGCGGTGCTGCGGCACCAGCAGCAGTACTACGGGCTCGAGCCCGAGGACGTGCTGATCACCATCGGGGCGACCGAGGCGATCGCCGCCGCGGTCCTGGGGCTGACCAATCCCGGCGACGAGGTGATCCTGTTCGAGCCCTACTACGACTCCTACGGCGCCTGCATTGCTTTTGCAGGCGCCTACAGGCGCGTGGTCACGCTGCGCCCGCCGGACTTCGCGCTCGAGATCGACGCGCTGCGCGCCGCCGTCGCCCAGACAGGCGGACGTGCGCGGGTGCTGCTCTGGAACTCGCCACACAACCCGACCGGACGGGTCTTCAGCCGCGAGGAGCTGCAGGCCCTCGCCGATGTCTGCATCGAGCATGACCTCGTGTGCGTGACCGACGAGGTCTACGAGCATCTGGTCTTCGACGGCGAGCACATCCCGTTGGCGACGTTGCCGGGCATGGCGCAGCGCACGCTGACGATCTCGAGCGTGGGCAAGTCGTTCAGCTTCACCGGCTGGAAGATCGGCTGGTGCACGGGGCCGGCGGAGCTGGTCAGATCGGTGCGCACCGTCAAGCAGTTCCTGACCTTCGCCGGCGGCACGCCGCTGCAGCACGCCTCCGCCGCTGCGCTGATGTTGGGCCCCGAGCCGCTGCAGCAATTGCGTAGCGAGCTGCGTGCCAACCGCGACGCGCTCGAGGCCGCGATCGCGTCCGCCGGCTTCAGGGCTCTGATCCCCGCCGGGACCTACTTCATCAACGCGGATGTTGGTACCGAGGCGGTTGCCTTCTGCGCGCTGCTGCCCGAGCGCTGCGGGGTCGTCGCGATCCCGACGAGCGTCTTCTACGACGACAAGCAGGCCGGCGCGAACCTTGTGCGCTTCGCCTTCTGCAAGCGTCCCGCGGTGATCGCCGAGGCCGCCGAGCGACTCGCCACATTGACAAGGCGCTAGAACTTGCGGACATGGCAGTGAGCAGCAGCCGGGAGGCGGTCGAGCACGTCGACGTGTTGATCGTGGGTGCGGGGATCTCGGGTATCGGGTGCGCCTATTACCTCCAGAAACACCATCCGCGACGCAGCTTCAGGATCCTCGAGGCGCGCGAGCGCATCGGCGGTACCTGGGACCTGTTCAGCTACCCGGGCATCCGCTCGGACTCCGACCTGCACACGTTCGGCTTCGAGTTCAAGCCGTGGGTGCGTGAGAACGCGATCGCCGACGGTGCCGAGATCCTCGAATACATCCACGAGGCCGCGCGCGAGAACAGGATCGACCAGCACATCCGCACCAGCCATCGCGTCGTTGCTCTGTCCTGGTCCTCCGCCGACGCCTGCTGGTTCGCGACCGTCGAGCGCACGGGCGCGCGGCCGCTGCGGATGAGTGCGGACTGGGTCTTTGCCGGCACCGGTTACTACCGCTACGACGCGGGATACCTGCCGGAGCTGCCGGGCCTGCCGAGCTTTATGGGGCGTATCGTGCATCCGCAGAAGTGGCCCAGGGACCTCGACTACGAGGGCAAGCGCGTGGTCGTGATCGGCAGCGGCGCGACCGCCGTCACGCTGGTGCCGGCGCTGGCCGAAAAGGCTGCGCACGTGACGATGTTGCAGCGCTCGCCGAGCTATATCCTGTCGCTCCCGCGCCAGGATGCGATCGCGCTCAAGCTGCAGCAGTGGCTCGGTCCGGAGCGCGGCTACGAGTGGGCGCGGCGCAAGAATATCCTGCTGCAGACGGGGCTCTACCAGTTCTGTCAGCGCTTCCCACGCCAGGCCCGCAAGCTGATCCGCAGACTGACGATCAGGCAGCTGCCGGAGGGCTATCCCGTCGACCTGCACTTCAAGCCGCGCTACGACCCGTGGGACCAGCGCCTGTGTTTCGTCCCCAGTGGTGACCTGTTCCGCGCAATCCGCCAGGGCGGGGCATCGGTTGTGACCGACCGGATCGAGACCTTCACTCCCACGGGCGTGCGCGTGGCCTCAGGCGAGCTGCTCGAGGCCGACATCGTCGTGACCGCGACCGGCTTGCAACTGCAGGCGTTCGGTGCGATCGAGATCGAGGTCGACGGCCAGGCGGTGGACATCAGCAAGCGGGTCGCGTTCCGGGGGATGATGCTCGACGGTCTGCCGAACCTGGCGTTCCTGATCGGCTACACGAACGCCTCGTGGACACTCAAGGTCGGCTTGGTCTGCGAGCACTTCTCCCGGCTTCTGACGCACATGGACGAGCTCGAGTCCGACACCTGCGTGGTCGAGCTGCCCTACCCGAACATGGCGACGCGGCCGCTGCTCACCTTCAAGGCCGGTTATGTCCAGCGTGCGCTGCATCAGCTGCCGCGCCAGGGGATGCACTCGCCCTGGGAGCTGCCGATGAGCTTCAGGACCGATGCGCGCGTGCTACGCGGTCCGATCGCCGACCGCAACCTGCACTTCTCGCGCGCACGCGAGCCCGATGCGGCCGATCAGGTCGTGACGGCGACGAGCCTGATCGTCTGACCGCGCTTCAGCGCGACGCTGAGCGTCACGGGCCGCCTCAGCGAATGCGCCCGGGTGGCGGACACAACCCGGCCGCCGCTGAGGACGTAGGCCCAGGCCCGCGTGCTCGCCGCGGTCTTGCGGCGGACGACCAGCGTGAGCCGGGTGGCGCCGTGCCCGGCGCGGTGCCTGACCACGCGCACCTGCGCGAGCGACCTACCGCTCGCGCCCCTGACGATCAGCGCCGACGCGACCCGCGCACCGCTGCCGAGGCTGACGTCTCCTGCCATGGTTGAGGTGATCGGCCCGACCCAGCGCGTGCTGCTGCTCTCGGTTGCGACCTTGCCGACGATCCGTGTGAGCGTCGTCACCACCTTGATGTAGCGGCCATAGTCGGCCCTCCGCGGGGTGTAGCTGTCAGCCCCATGGGTGTGCAGCAGCCTGCACGAGCGGGCACAGCGGTAGAAGCGCACGGTGGTGGTGCTCGTGGCAGAGCCCATGGGCGCACCGGAGGTTCTGGTCGTGCTTGTCGTGCTGCTCCTGGTGGTGGTGGTCGTTGGCGCGCTGGTGGTCGTCGGCGTGGCGCTGGTCGTCGGGATCGTGAGGCTGGTTGCGGGGGTAGTGCTGGTGGTGGACGTGGTGGATGTCGGGGTGCTGGCGGTCGTCGTAGTAGTCACGGGCGGTGCTGGCACCGGTGCGGTCGCCGCTGAGATCGCACTGCCGCTGCCCGCGGTGTTGCTGCCGCTGACCACCACCTCCAGATACTCGCCCGTATCGCTTGCCGTTGGCGTGTAGCTCGCCCCCGTCGCGCCGCTGATCGGCGTCCACGACGACGCGTCTGGGCTTGATGCCCGCTGCCACTGGTACGTCGTATCGCAGTCATAGCCACCCGACCAAGTCCCTGACTGCGCGGAGAGCTGCTGGCCGATCGCGGCCGTTCCGGTGATCGTCGGTGTGCCGGGGACCGGTGAGCCGCTCGCGACCATCGTCGAGGTGACGGTATGGTCGTAACCGTAGCCCGTGCCGACGGCGTTGCTTGCGACCACGCGGTAGTGGTAGGTGCACGGCTCGGTGAAGGTCAGCGTCGTGCTCGCACTCTGGAAGCTTGTGCCCGCGCTCAGTGGGGTCGATGGCGTGGCCGAGCCGTAGCTGGTGGTCGGTCCGTACTGCCAGTGGTAAGTTGTGTTCGCGCCTGCCCCTGAGTCGTTGGGATCGACGCTCGCGGAAACGTCCGCCGAGATCATTCCGACGCTGGTGGCGTCGGGCTGGACGCCGATCCCCGGTGCCCCGGTCGCGATGTCTCCGCTGATCGAGCCGTTGCCGGTGGGACCGTCCCAGCCGATGGCGGTGTTGCAGATCAGGGACCGGCCCGAGGGGCAGGTCCCGTCTGAACCCGACACGATGTCATTCAGGTAGTTGGCATCGGTGTAGGTCCAGGCGGGGGTGGTGTCGGAGATGCCGGTGATCGCGTCGTAGGCGGCCACCAGCGGGGTGGCGAGGCTGGTGCCGCCGACGATGCACCAACCGTCGCCGCCGCAGCCCTCGGCACCGGGCTGCGAGTCGTAGATCTCCAGGCCCGTGTCCGCGTCGGCGTCGGCGGAGATGTCGCTGTACGCACGTCCGTTGCAGCCGGTGGTCGCGCTGTTCTGGTAGGACGGAACCGGCTGCGAGGTGTCGCAGCCCGACTCGGTGTCGGACCACGCGGACTCGGAGAACCCGCGGGCGACGGCCGGGTCGGCGGTCAGTGAGGTGCCGCCGACCGCGGTCACATCCGCCAGCGCGGCCGGGTAGCCGACGTTAGGGCCGGGGTAGGCGTAGTCACCGGCGGCGGCGAAGATCGCCGAGTTGCTGATCGAGTCGTAGGGCGCACTGAAATCGGGCGCGTCCGGCGAGGTGTCGCCGCCCCAGCTGAGCGAGATCTGGTTGGCGCCGAGGCTCGCGGCGGTGCTGACGGCGGTCTCCAGGTCGGGAAGGTCGTCGGAGTCGTCGCTGTTGGCCTCGACCATCAGGATCTTGCACAGCGGGCAGAGCGACGAGACCGCGTCTATGTCGAGTGACTCCTCGATGTTCCAGCCTGAGCCCGACGAGACCGTCTCGTCGTCACCGTTGCCGGGCAGGTTCGCGGCCTGCCCGTATTGGTTGACGCGCTCGAAGCAGGAGGTCGTCACCGAACCGCCACAGGTGGGGATCGACGGCAGCCCGTTGGCGCTGCGAAACTGCTCCATGTCGCTGTAGGCGGTGGAGTCGCCGTAAGCGTCGACGATCGCGACGGTGTCAGCGGCGCCTTGGTTGGCGGCCAGCCAGGTCGTGTCGTAGGCCCATTGCAGGTACGCGGACGTGTAGGCCTCCGGCGCCGAGTCCGCCGTGACGGGAGCGCTCGCTCCGGTGGGTACGCTCGGGGCGCGAGGCGACGCCGGTCTGCCCGTGCTCCTGACCGTCAAAACCCGCGCGTAGCACCGGATCCTCGTGCCCGGCTGCGCACCGCAGGCCGCGCGCGTGCTCAGCTGCGAGGCGCTGTAGCCCGTGGCCTGCTGTACGTCACCGGCGAGGACCGCCGCGGGCAGCGCCGCGCTCGCGTGATCGGTCTGAGAAGTGCGCGAGCGCGCGGCCATCGCCGGCTGCGCAGCGACGCCGCCGAGCGCCACGACCGCGCCCATGATCGCCAGCGACGAGCGGCGCACGGAAGTTCTCTGAGGCAGGGACATCGGGTGGTAGGACTGCTATCGACGGTAGCCGTGGTTTCGACGAGGGCCAGAAGCCCGTTCTTATAACTCTCTAACGCTCCGAGCAGGCAAAAGTGTGTGACAACCCGCCGCGCATATTCGCAGCTTGCCATTCCCGAAATGACAAGTCGGTCACGAGCTCTCAAGTTTTTGGGTAGGCGAGCCGATCACGAATGTGAAGGCGAGTAGCCCAGCTACGAGCCAGGTTGAGCGAATAGCCCAGGAGTGGACGTGCCGAACGGCTCCGAGGTCTTCATCGGGCGCCAGCCCATCTTCGACCGTGAACAACTCGTGGTCGGTTACGAGATCCTCTTCCGAGCGGAGGACGAGGGTCAGGCGCGCATAGTGGATGCCGAGAGTGCCACGGCAACGGTGCTCTTGAATGCGCTTACCGAGATCGGCCTCGAGCGCATCGTCGGGGGGCACGTCGCCTGGATCAACCTCTCGCGCGAGTCGGTGCTCAGCGGGATTGCGACGATGCTGCCCGCGACCGTCGCCGGCTTTGAGATCCTCGAGGGCCAGGAGGTGGACGACGCGCTGGTGGCCGCCGTCGTCGAGCTCAAGCAGCAGGGCTATCGCATCGCGCTCGATGACTTCGAGTTCGCGCCCGGTTACGCGCCGCTGCTCGAGGTCGTGCATGTCGTCAAGCTCGACTACCTGGCGCTCGGCGGCGAGCGCTTCGCGACCGAGGTCACGCGGCTCAAGCGATACCCCGTGGCGGTGCTGGCGGAGAAGGTCGAAACCAAGGCGGAGCACCAGTACTGCGTGGGGCTCGGGTGCGACCTGTTCCAGGGCTTCTTCTACCAGAAGCCCGAGCTGCTGCGTGGGCGCCGGATCGAGCTGACGACCGGCTCGATCCTGCGGGTGATCGCGGCACTGCAGAACACGCAGCTCCAGTTCGACGAGCTCGAGCCGCTGATCGCGCACGACCTGCCGCTCAGCCTGCGGCTGCTGCGCTACATCAACTCCGCCTTCTTCGCCCTGCGTCACGAGGTCACCTCCGTGCGCCAGGCGCTGGTCATGCTCGGCATCGAGAACGTGCGACGCTGGGCGACGCTCACCGTGATGGGCAGCATCGAGGGCAAGACCCCCGAGCTGACCTCGGACGCGCTGATCCGCGCCCGCTTCTGCGAGCTCGCCGGCCTCGCCGCCGGCATGGACGGCGCCGGCCTGTTCACGATCGGCATGTTCTCGTTGCTCGATGCGATGCTCGACGTGCCGCTCGAGCAGATCACCGCGGAGCTGCCGTTCCCCAACGACATGCGTATGGCGCTGCTCAGCCACGCCGGGCCGATGGGGCGAATCCTCGCCGCCGCCACCTCGCTCGAGGCCGGCTACTTCGGCGACGCCAAGCTGCTGGTCCCCAGCGCCGGCGAGCTCTACGTGCAGTCGCTGCTCTGGGCGCAGGAGGCGTCCGGCGCGCTGTTCGACTCGATCGCGGCGTAGCGACAACGGGCGTATCCTCTCTTCAGGGACGTAAGTCCGGCGAAGCGAGAGCGATGTCCAAGCACGACGACCACGGCGACGACCTTCCCAAGCGCGTAACGGGGCCTCAGCAGCACGCCGCCGGCGTACCGGCGATCGCCGCCGCGATGCGCCACGCGCTGACCCAGATGGGGCCGGCGCGCACGTACAAGACGCTGACCGAGCTGAACCAGAAAGAGGGCTTCGACTGTCCCGGTTGCGCCTGGCCGGACCCCGCCGGACACCGGCACGTGGCGGAGTTCTGCGAGAACGGCGCCAAGGCCGTCGCCGAGGAGGCGACGACGCGCCGCGCCGACGCGAGCGTGTTCACATCCCACACCGTTTCCGAGCTCGAGGCCCACTCCGACTACTTCATCGGCAAGCTCGGGCGTCTCACCGAACCGCTGCACCTGGCCCCCGGCGACGACCACTACCGTCCGGTTTCCTGGGATCAGGCCTACGGGATCGTCGCCGGCCGGCTGAAGGCGCTCGACTCGCCCAACGAGGCGATCTTCTACACCTCGGGGCGCACCAGCAACGAGGCGGCCTTCCTCTACCAGGCGTTCGTGCGCGCCTGCGGCACCAACAACCTGCCGGACTGCTCGAACATGTGCCACGAGTCGAGTGGCACCGCCCTGGGACAGACGATCGGGATCGGCAAGGGCAGCGTCACGCTCGAGGACATCCACGAGGCCGACCTGCTGGTGATCGTCGGGCAGAACCCCGGCACCAACCACCCGCGGATGCTGAGCGCGCTCGAGATCGCCAAGCAGCGCGGCGCCAAGCTCATCTCGATCAATCCGCTGCCGGAGGCGGGCCTGACTCGCTTCGACAATCCGCAGACGCCGCGCGGCATGCTCGGCCTCGGCCGCGAGCTCTCCGACCTGTACCTGCCGATCCGCGTCAACGGGGACCTCGCCTTCTTCCAAGCCGTCAACCGCCAGCTGATCGAGCGCGACGCGGTCGATCACGCGTTCATCGCCAGCCACACCGACGGCTTCGAGCAGCTGAAGGCGCACCTGCAGCAGCTCGACGAGGCCGAGGTACGCCGCGCCACCGGTCTGGCCGACGAAGACATCGACCGCTTCACCGCGATGGCGGTCCGCTCCAAGCGCACGATTGTCTGCTGGGCGATGGGCCTGACCCAGCACAAGAATTCGGTGCCGACGCTGCGGGAGATCGTGAACTTCGTGCTGCTGCGCGGAAACATCGGTCGTCCCGGTGCCGGGTTGTGCCCGGTGCGCGGCCACTCCAACGTGCAGGGCGACCGCACGATGGGCATCTTCGAGAAGCCGCCCACGGCGCTGCTCGACAACCTCGAGCGTACGCTCGGCTTCCCGATGCCGCGCGAGCACGGTTTCGATGTCGTCGACGCGATCCGCGCGATGCGCGACGGTCGCGCGCACGTGTTCTTCGCGATGGGCGGCAACTTCCTCTCCGCCGCCCCCGACACGGAGGCGACCGCGCAGGCGCTGCGCAGCTGCCGCCTGACCGTGCACGTCGCGACCAAGCCCAACCGCTCACACCTGGTCCACGGCGAGGAGGCGCTGATCCTGCCGACGCTCGGGCGTACCGAGCGCGACCTGCAGCAGGGCCGGGAGCAGTTCGTCACCGTCGAGGACTCGATGAGCGCCGTGCACGCCTCGCGCGGGACGCTCCAGCCGGCCTCCGGCAACCTCCGCTCCGAGGTCCGGATCGTCTGCGAACTGGCACAGCACGTGGTCGGTGACCGGGGCAACCTCAGATGGTCGGAGCTCGCCGACGATTACAACCGTGTGCGTGAGCTGATCGCCGAGGCGATCCCCGGCTTCGAGCGCTTCAACGAGCGCGTCGCCGAGGGCTTCACGCTGCCGCATCCGCCGCGTGACAGCCGCACCTTCAAGACCGCGACCGGCAAGGGGCGGATGACGGTCAACGAGCTGCGCGTGCTGGACGTGCCCGAGGGCGCGCTGCTGCTGCAGACGATACGCTCGCACGACCAGTACAACACGACCATCTACGGCCTCAACGACCGCTACCGCGGCATCCATGCCGGCCGGCGCGTGATCCTGGTCAACCCGCTCGACCTGCCGCTTGTCGGCGTCAGCGACGGCGACACCGTGGACCTGGTCGGGATCGCGCAGGACGGCATCGAGCGTCGCGCAGACCGCTTCCGCGTGGTCTCCTATCCGAGTGCCCGCGGTTGCGCGGCGGCGTACTTCCCCGAGGCCAACGCGCTTGTGCCGCTCGACAGCCAGGCCGACGAGAGCGGTACTCCCACCTCCAAGTCTGTCTTCATCCGCCTGGTGCCACACCCCGCCGAGGTACGCGAGCCGGCGCTGGTGGCTGGCGGCGCGGCGGCCGCCTGAGAAGCGGCTCGCGGCGATGCGCGCCCGGTGGACAGCGGTGCTGGCAATGGCAGTCGCGTGTGCGTGTGCCGGCGGGCCCGCGCCAGCGGTGGCCGCAGCCACCGAGAGGACCGCAGCCAGCGACACGACCGCGGCCACCGACACGACGACCACTTCTACCGGCCCCACCTCCAGCAGCAGCCCGAGCACGACGACGGCACCCCCGACGCTGCGCGTGTGCCTGGCGGCGGAGCGCCGTGTTATCGCCAGCGCCCTGCGCGTGCGGACCGCGACGATCAGCGCGCGCCAGCACCTGGCCTCAAACGGCATGCCACAGTGCAACTACCTTGTCGCTCGTGCACACCGCGGCGGCCCCCCGGCCAAGGTGGTTGTGACCGTCAACGTCGACAACGGCCCACAGGCCGGCTGGCGGCTGATGCGTAAGGTGGTCGAGGCTACGCAGATCTTCGGCCCGGTGCCGAAGGGCTGGAAGCCGCCGGCCGGCGTCCAAGGGCTCGGGCCGTACGCCTCGTGGTTTCCGAACCTCGACCAGCTGATGGCCAACAACATCGGCCGCAAGTACCTGCTGACCGTCGGGGTGCTGTGGCGCCACGCGACCGCCCGCGAGATGATCAGCCTTGCGCGCACGGCGACCCTGCCGTACAGGCGGATACGGCGTCTCGCCGCGTAACACCGGATTGCCGGAGGTATCGAGCTTCGATGAGCAAAGTCCAGGGCAAGGTCTGTGTCGTCACCGGCGCCGGATCCGGCATCGGCCGCGCGCTCGCGCTCGAGCTCGCCCGTCGCGGCGCCGCCGCGGTTGCGATCTCGGACGTGAACGACGAGGGCCTCGCCGAAACGGCCCGTCTGCTCCCCGGGCCGGGCCCGCGCACCGTCATTCACCAGCAGCACCTCGATGTCGCCGACCGCCACGCGTTCATCGCCTACGCCGAGTCCGTCGCCGGCGAGCTCGGCGTCGTGCACCAGATCTACAACAACGCCGGGATCGCCTCGGGCAAGACGATCCGCGACGCCAACTTCGAGATCTACGACAAGGTCATCGCCGTCAACCTGTTCGGCGTGATCCACGGCACCAAGGTCTTCCTGCCGCACCTGATCGCCTCGGGCGACGGGCACGTGACCAACATCTCGAGCCTCAACGGTTTCATGGCCCAGGACGAGCTCAGCGCCTACTGCACGACCAAGTTCGGCGTGCGCGGCTTCACCGAGACTCTGCGCATCGAGATGCTGCGCGACAAGCTGCCGGTGAAGGTCACGGTCGTGCACCCCGGCGGGGTCAAGACCAACATCGCCACCGCCGGCCTGCAGCACGCGCAGGAACTCGGGTACGAGGTCTCAGACCGCGAGCGCCGGCGCGTGCAGGCCTACAACGACAAGCTGCTGCGGCTGCCCGCCTCCGAGGCGGCGCGCATCATCGTCGACGGCGTCGAGCACGACCGCCCGCGCGTGCTGGTCGGCAACGACGCCAAGCTCATCGACCTGATCGTGCGCATGTTCCCGGTCGGCTACGCGAAGCTGACGCTCGGCCTCAACAGGCTCGCCAAGCTGGCGCGCTAGGCGGCGAGCTCCACCGGCACCGCTTGCGCGTCAGCGGATTGGCTCCCGCTCACCCCAGTGACGCGACGGCTGCGCAGGATCGTGGTGCCGCCCCGCTTTGGGCTGACGGTGATGCTGCGCCGGATCGAGCGCTCACCGGCCGGCTGGTCGGGCTCGAGCTCGAAGCGGCGCAGCACCTCGCTGACCACGATCTTCATCTCCTGCAGCGCGAAGGCGGCGCCGAGGCAGCGTCGGCGGCCGCCGCCGAACGGAATCCAGGTGTAGGTACCGGGGTTCTTGTCGAGGAAGCGCTCGGGCCTGAAGGTGAACGGCTCGGGATAGATCTCAGGGTCGTGGTGGAGCATGTAGGGCGCCGGGATCAGCGCCACGCCGGCGGGGTAGTCGAAGCCCCCGACCGTCGCGGGCTTACGCAGATAGCGCGGCTCGACCTGGGGCAGGACCGGGCGCAGCCGCAGGCTCTCGTGGATAGTCGCGGTGAGATAGTCGTCGCTCTCGCCTGCATCGACCTCCTCGCTCAGGCGCGCGCAGACGCGCTGGTCGCGCGCGAGGTGCATGAAGGTCCAGGCCAGCTGCGAGGCCGTCGTCTCGTGGCCGGCCACGAGCGCGGTCATCAGCTCGTCGTGGATCTCCTGATCGCTCATCGGCGACTCGTCCTCGTGCTTGGCGGCGAGCATCATCGCCAGCACGTCGCGCGCCTGCGGATCGGCGGTGCCGCCCTGAAAGGCCGCCCGGCGGTCGCGGATCTCGTCGAAGATCAGCTCGCGCGAGCGGGCGCGCAGGCGCTTGAACTCGCGCATCGTCGGCACCCAGCCGAGGTAGCGGTCGGCGACCGGCAGGATGATCGAGAGCGGCCGGTCGGCGAGCGCGAGGATCCCGGCGACGGCCTCGCGCAGGTCGTCGAGGCGCTGGCCCTTCTCCATGCCGAAGACCGCCCGCAGGATCACCTCGAGCGTCAGCGCCTGCAGGCGCGGGTGCAGCGAGACCGGCGTGTCCGCCGGCCAGCGGTCGAGCTCGGCGTCGGTGAGTTCGCGCATCAGGTCGGCCAGAAGCTGCATGCGGTCGCCGTGGAAGGCCGGCAGCAGCAGGCGGCGGTGCTCGAGGTGCAGGTCCTCGTCGAGCAGGATCAGCGAGTAGCGGCCGAGGATCGGCTCGAGGATGCGTGCGCCCTGGCCAGGGTGGGCGACGTCGGGCGCGAGCTGGAAGATCTCCTTGACCTCGTCGGGGTCGGAGATCATCACCAGCGGCGGCTGGAAGGGGATGTTGGCGGTGACGCGGCGGCCGTAGCGGCGCATCAGCATCACCATCGACATGCCGGGGCGCAGCCAGGTCCCGAGCAGCTGCAGCGGTGGCGGCAGCCGCGGGCCGGGCGGCAGAAGTCTCAACAGCTCACGTTTGGAGCGGTTCGGCTGCATGGGTTACCTCCTGAACGGGTTCCGCGCGGCGGCGCGCCATCATCGGCTCAACCGGTCGGCGCTGGGTCGCGAAGCGCAGCGCCGGGTCCTCGATCGGACCCTCGCGCAGGATCGTGCGGTCGACGTTCGGGTTCATCGCCAGCTGCCAGGGCGCGCCTGCGCCCTGGCGCGGGAAGTCGCCCACCGCCCGCAGCACATAGCCGGCCGAGAACTCGAGCAGCGGTGCGGTCTGCTCGGTCGCGCCAGGGTCGGGCGTGGGCGTGACCTGGTCGTAGCCGGCCGCGTCCATGTAGCTCAGCAGCCGCACGAAGTGCTCGCAGACCAGCCCCACCTTGAGCGTCCAGGAGGCGTTGGTGTAGCCGACCAGGAAGACGAAGTTGGGGATGCCGGAGAGCATCATGCCCTTGTAGGCGAGTGTGCTCGGCAGCTCGACCGGGCGCTCGTCGACCGTGAAGCGGATGCCGCCCAGCGGCAGCAGGCGCAGGCCGGTGGCCGTGATCACGATGTCGGCCGCGAGCTCGCGCCCCGAGGAGAGGCGGATCCCGGACGCGGTGAAGTTGGCGATCGTGTCGGTCACGATCTCTGCCCTGCCCTGGCGGATCGTCCTGAAGAGGTCGCCGTTCGGCACGACGCAGAGACGCTGGTCCCAGGGGTCATAGCGTGGCCGGAAGTGCTCGTCGACCGGGTAGCCCGCGGGCAGTGCTCTGGCGGTCAGGTGGCGGATCAGCCGGCGGGCCTGCCGGGGGAAGCGCTGGCAGAACCTGTAGAAGCCGGTCTGGATCGCGATGTTCTTGCGGCGCGCGAGGGCGTAGCCGCGCTCGGGGCCGAGCAGCCGGTTGGCGAGGTTGGCGATCGCGTCCTTCCGCGGCAGCGAGACGATGTAGCTGGGTGAGCGCTGCAGCATCGTGACATGCGCGGCGTGCGCGGCCATCGCCGGGATCAGCGTCACGGCGGTCGCGCCACTGCCGATCACGACCACGCGCTTGCCGGCGTAGTCGAGCTGCTCGGGCCACAGCTGCGGGTGCACGATCTGCCCCTCGAAGTCCGCGAGCCCCGGGAGCTCGGGCGTGTAGCCATGGTCGTAGTGGAAGTAGCCGGTGCCGGCGAACAACCAGCTGCAGGTGAGTCGCGTGACCTCGCCGGTGTCGGCGGCCTCGATCGTCACCGTCCAGCGGGCCTCGTCGCTTGACCAGCTCGCGCCCGTGACCCTGCGGCCGGTGCGGATGTGGGCGTCGATCCCATGCTCGCGCGCGGCCTCGTGGATGTAGGCGAGGACCTCGGCGCCGTCGGCGATCGCGTACTCGCTGCGCCAGGGCTTGAACTCGAAGCCGAACGTGTGCAGATCGGAGTCGGAACGGATGCCGGGGTAGCGGAACAGATCCCACGTCCCGCCGAGGCGCTCGCGCGCCTCGAGGATCGCGTAGCTGCGCCGCGGGTGGTGCTGCGCCAGGTAGTACGCGCAGCCGATACCGGAGATGCCTGCACCGACGATCAGGACATCGACGTGCTCGACGCTCTGGGGTCCGCTGAGGGCGTCGGTTGCTGGCGTCATGCGGCTGATGATCGCGCTCGTGGGTACCTCGCGCCAATGGTCATCTGCCCAATATGTGCGCCTCAGAATGTGCAAACTGCACGGTAGTTTCGCGCTAGGATGCGACCGATGCCGGCCTCGTCCACTGAACGCGCCGTCTCCCCTCGGGTCGCTGAGCTGATCCGCCAGGGCGCCGAGATCGTGCTCGGGTTACCGGAGGACGTCACCGCCGAGCTCGACGAGGTGGCGCTGGCGGCGATGCCGCATGAGATCAGTGACGACCCCGGCCTGGCGGCCGGGATCCGCCGCACCAACCGTGGCTTCGTGCGCGCCTGGGCCGAGGCGAACCTGCACGACCCCGGGGCCAGGGTGACGCCCACGATCGGCCCTGAGATGCTCGCGATCGGCCGTGACCTGGTGCGCCGCGGCCTCGACGACACCACGCTCGAGGCCTTCCGCGCCGGCCAGAACATCGTCTGGCGGCGCTGGATGGGGATAGCCTTCGCGCTGACCGACGACCCGGTCGAACTGGCCGAGCTGCTCGACCGCACCGCCGCCTCGATCTTCGCGTTCGTCGACAGCACGCTGTCGGTGATCTCCGAGCAGATGCAGCGCGAGCGCGACGAGCTCAAGCGCGGCACGCACGCGATGCGCTTCGAGACCGTTTCGCTGATCATCGACGGTGCCCCGATCGCCCGTGACCGCGCCTCGGCGATGCTCGGCTATGAGCTCGCGCAGCGCCACACGGGCGCGATCATCTGGGGCGATCAGGCCAGCGAGGATCACAGTCTGCTCGACCGCGCAGCCGATGCACTCGCGCACGCAAGCGACGCGCGCCGCCCGTTCACGGTGGTGGCGAGCGCCTCGACGCTGTGGGTCTGGGTGCACGGCTCGCGCGGCCCTGACCTCGAGCAGCTCGAGCGTCTGATCGCCGAGCTACCGGGTGTGCGGGTCGCTGTCGGCCCGATCGGAGATGGCATCGACGGCTTCCGGGCGAGTCATCTGGGTGCGATCGCGACGCAGCGGCTGATGGTGCGGGTGGCCTCCGAGGTGCGCGTCGCCAGCTACGACGCCGTCGAGGTCGTCGCGCTCGTGACCACCGACGAGTCACGCGCGGCGGAGTTCGTGACGCGCACCCTGGGTGAGCTCGAGAGCGCGCCACCGACGCTGCGCGACACGCTCCGCACCTACCTGCGGCTGCAGTCGAACGCAACGCGTGCGGCGGAGGCCCTGTTCACCCACCGCAACACCGTGCTCACACGTTTGAACCGAGCCGAGCAGCTGCTGCCGCGCCCGCTCGAGGAGAACAGCATGGCGGTCGCGGTGTCCCTCGAGGTGGTGCACTGGCGTGCGGCGTGAGCGCTCCGGACCGGGGCGGGTCCAGCGGGACCTCGCCCCGGAAGACCCGCCTGCGATCGGCGGCGTGCGGCGCTCCCGAGTGCAGGCGCGCGGCGTCGACTTCCACGTGACCGAGGCCGGCGCGGCCGACGGAATCCCTGTGCTGGCGCTGCACGGGTGGCCGCAGCATCACTACGAGTGGCGTGATCTGCTGTCCGACCCGCCCGCAGGTCTGCGCATCATCGCGCCGGACCTTCCCGGCTACGGGTGGTCGGGGCCGGCGCCGCACCGCTGGCAGAAGGAGCAGGTCACCTCGGATGTGCTGGCGCTGCTCGACCAGCTCGAGGTGGGGCGGGCCGTTCTGGTGGGTCACGACTGGGGCGGCTGGATCGGCTACCTGCTGGCACTGCGCGAGCCCGAGCGCTTCAGCGCCTTTCTGGCACTCAACATCATCCACCCCTGGCAGACGCCCGCCGGCATGCTCCCGCATCTATGGCGCTTCTATTACCAGCCGCTGGTGGCGATCTTCGGTGACCGGTTACAGCGCAAGACCGAATTCGCGTACCGCGCGATCCGCGGCAGCCTGTTCGACAGCACGCGCGTGTCGCGGGCGGACGTGCGCTGGTTCAGCGAACGCTTCCGCGACCCGGTCTGCGCCCGCGCCGGTCGTGACACCTACCGAACCTTCCTGACCCAGGAGCTCCCGGCCGCGGCGCGCCGGCCCGAGGCGCGACGCCTGCTGGTGCCCACGCGCGGTGTGTTCGGCGTGGACGACGCCGCCCTGCACTGGTCGCTCGCCTCGCCCTCGACGGCGCGCGCCGACGACTACTCGCTCGAGCTGATCGCCGACTGCGGCCACTTCATCGTCGACGAGCTGCCCGGGCTCGTGCGACAGCGGCTGGTGTCCATCGCGCGCGATTTCCCACCTGTGCGCGCGTGAGCGTGTAACGGTTCGGCGCACGCGAGGACCAAAGCTCCAGAACGTCAAACGACTCTGGAGGTAAACGGCACACTCCTGGTCCGGGACCCTGTCGCTGGCTGCGACGACGAGCACCGATCAGGGTACGGTCGACGCCGCGAGTCGCCGTTTGGTCGCTACCTCTACGTGCAGACGGGCGCGAACGGGATCGTCGACGAGTTCGCCGTCGGCTTCGGTGGCGCGCTCACCCCGCTCGGCAGCGTGACGGGCCCGGACGCCGCCGGCGGAGAGGGGATCGCAACGTCCTGAGAGCAGGGGATACTCGGTGGCGTGGCCATGCTTTGGCCACGCCACCGCCGTGCCCGGTCCATGTCATTCCACGCTCCACGCCTCCGCTGGGCCCGCGGCCGCCGCCAGGCGGCTGACACGGACCTGCAGCTGCTCATGCGCCTGCGCCAAGGCGATGAGGACGCGTTTGTCACGCTCGTCAGCAAGCACCATGATCCGATGCTGCGCCTTGCCCGAACATTCGTTCACAGCCACGCCATCGCCGAGGAGGTCGTTCAGGAGACCTGGCTCGGGGTGCTGCGGGGGATCGACCGATTCGAGGGTCGTTCCTCGCTGCGCACCTGGTTGCTGGCGATCCTCGTCAACCGTGCCCGCAGCACCGGCACGCGTGAGGCGCGTAGCGTCGCCGCGTCGGACGCGGAAGGCTTCGTGGCCGCCGTCGACGCAGCGCGCTTCGACGCAGGCGGCGCCTGGAGTTCTCCCCCCGAGCATTGGGTCGATGATGTGGAGGACCGGATCGGCGCCCAGGCGCTGCGCGAGCAGATCCTTGCGGCACTGGCGGAGATGCCGGAGCGTCAGCGCGCCGTGGTCATGCTGCGCGACGTCGACGGGCTGCGCAGCGACGAGGTTTGCCAGGTGCTCGACCTGACTGCAGCCAACGAGCGCGTGCTGTTGCACCGTGGGCGCAGCCGTCTGCGGCAGGCGCTGGAGGACACGGTGGGAGCGGCGAGCTCATGAGACTGCTGCGTCCCGCGGAGATCCCCTGCCAGCAGGTGGTCGAGTTGATCAGTGACTACCTCGAGGACGCGCTGCCGGCGCGTGAGCGTCGCCGCCTCGAGCACCACCTCGCCGGATGCCCGCACTGCAGCGCCTATCTCGCCCAGATGCGCGAGACCCTCCGGTTGGCCGGTCGCCTCGTGCCTGAGGATCTCTCACCGGAGATGCAGCGTGAGCTCGCCGACGTCTACCGTCGCTGGCGCTCGGAGAGCTGACGGCGGCCAGGGCGATGCGTACGGATCGGATCACGGGGCTGCCTATCTATCGGTGGGGACAGACAGACAGCTTTGGCTGCCCGTGCTCGTCGAGGACCGCGTTCGCGGAGCTTTCGAACTGCTTGACAGCTTTGTCGACCTTCGCCTGGTCGAAGTCGCTTGACGGCGCCTTGCCCTCGGTCACCTTGATCAGCAGGGCGACATCGCCCGCGAGCCGTGCGGTCGAGGAGGCGAACAGCTTGGCGTTCCGCAGATCGACAGCGCTCGGCGCCAGCGCGGCAAGACACGACCCGCCGAAGCCGCGGGCCAGGGCCGCCTTGCGCGCCACGATCGCGCCCTTGTCGAGGCCCTTGGCATGGCGGGCCAGCGCGTGATAGCGCGGGCTCATGCAGACCAGCAACTGGATCACGGCCGAGTCGGCTGGTGTGGTGGTTGTGCCGGTCGCGGTGGTGGTCGTGGTCGTGCTTCCGGTCGTGGTCGTGCTTTCGGTCGTGGTCGTGCCGGTGTTCGTTTTGCCCGCTGCGCTGCACCGGCGCCGCTCGGGCGGAAAGCTCGCGAGCGCGTTGAGCACGGTCATGCTGTCCAGGCAGCTGTCCCGCTGGGTTCGGAGCAGTTCCGTGGCCCGGCCGATGGCTCGGCAAGCGGCTCGAGCCTTGGCCCAGTTGACCGACTTGGCGCTGGCGGATTTGTTCAGTGCGGCCACCCCCACCGACAGCTGCTCGTACTCAGCTGCGCTCAGCGCGCCCCTGGGGACAGCGGCAGCCGCCGGAGCGGACACACAGATGGCGGCGGCGCCGCAGATTGCGGCCAGCCTGATCACGGTTTGCTTTACATTGGGCATTACGTCGAGCGTAGGTCATCGCCACACGTATTTAGGATGCGGTCCCGTGAAGGTGACCGATATGTTGTGCTGGTGTGGGCGTTGGGGCATTGCGCGGCGGGCGATGCGTGAACGTCGGCGCGTGATCGAGGGGACGGCTGCGGCGGCCGTGCTGAGTGCAGCGCCGTCTGCGCTGATCTCGGTCGGGCGTAACCGGGCTGTCGGCCCCGCGATCGGCGACGTGCTGGTGGCCACTCGCGCGGCGGGATCGCTGGTTCCGCCGGGGCGGCTCGGTTTGGTGCGGGGCTCGGTCGCCCATCTCGGGGTGTCGCTGGTCTGCGGCGAGCTGCTTGCGCGAACCTTGCCGCAGAAGCACTCGGTCATGTGGGGGGCTGGCGCCGGGCTGGGGATCGGCGTCGTCAACCTGCGGGTGATCGGCAGGGGTTGCCCGCAGCTCAGGGCGCTGCCGCTGATGCCGCAGCTGGCTGACAACGTCGCGTTCGGGGCCCTCTTCGCGCTCGTCGCCGATCGTCGTCGCCCCGCCGTGCCCACCCCTCAGACGTGAGCAACCCGGCGGGGGATGTCGTCGTGACGCGGCCGCTCACGCTGGTGAGAGCGGCCGGCTTTGCGGCGGCCCCGGCGAGTGAGTGGATGTACTCCGCGATGACGCCGTCGGCCGCGCGCAGTGCGGCTGTGCGGGCGGGAGCGCGAACGCCGGTCGTGATGGTGGACATGGGGCCTCCTTGGGTCGGGGGTCCGCCTGCCACGGATGTGGAGGCTGCCTCCGGAACTATAGCGGAGGCAGCCTCCACTTCTAAGCGGATGGCCTCGAGAGGATTTGCGTCCGCGGGCAGGCTCTAAGTTAGGCGACCATGCGTGCTCGGGCATGGCCGCCGTCGAGATCGAGCTCGAACCAGACGGCCTTCCCGCCGCCCGGCAGACGGCTGTTGCGCACGCCCCCCGAGCTCGACAGCGTCTCCACCAGGGCGAGGCCTCGGCCCGCGACGGCGCTGGTGTCGACGTGCTGGACAACGGGTTTCCCGGGTCCTCGATCGGACACCGCTATGCGGATTCGGCGCCGGTGGTCTGAGACCTGAACCTCGAAGCCCGACTCGGTGTGCCGCACGCAGTTGCCGGCCAGTTCGGAGACGAGCAGCTCGACGACGTCCAGCAGTTCGGGTGCGTAGCCGGGAAGCTCGTTGATCGCGAACCTTCGAGCTGCCCTGACCGCCTGCGGGTCGTTCGGGAACTTGCGGTTGCTCGTCATGATGGATTCAGCTGTTTGGTCAGGCCCATCGCCTGGATCACTCTCATGATCATCGGCTGTGGGTTGCGGATCTCAAGTCTTGGCACGCGCTGGCTCCAGCTGACCCACAGCGCGATCGCGGAGCTGTCAGCGAAGCGCAGCTGTGCCAGATCGACGACGAGCGTCCCGGTCACGGACGCGATCGTCGGCTCGACCGCCGCTCGCAGCCGCTCGGCGGTCGAGAGATCGAGCTCGCCCTCGAGCACCAGCGCGTAACTGCCGTCACCGAGGTCGGTGATGGTGTGGCCCATCAGCGGTTCGTCTGCTTGACCCATTGCACCCCTGCCATCGCCGTGTCGTCCACCGAATCCGGGCCTCTCGCGTGTTCGAGGATCCATGCCAACATCTCTTCAACGTATCCGGAGGCTTGCATAGCCGCCTGTCGTAGCCGCTCGAGGCCCTCGTCGAGGCTCTCGCCGTGCCGCTCGATCAGGCCGTCCGTGAAGCCCAACAGGCAGGCGCCGTCGGGAACCGCAAAGCTGCTCGAGACATATGAACAGTCGGTATCGACGCCGATCGGCAACCCGACCTCGGTTTCCAGGAACTCTGCTTGACCGTCGTGGATCAGCAGCGGCGGGGGATGTCCGGCACTCGTCACCTGCACGCGGTTCTCCTGGAGGTCGATGAGCACGCAGAGTACGGTGGCCAACTGACCCTCCTCTCGCAGTGAGCGCAGACCGGAGAGCGTCGGCAGGAAGTCCTCGGGCGGGTCGACCTGTGCGGCGTACTGGATCGCCGACCGAACCGACGCCATCGCCGTGGCCGCGCGGATACCGCGACCGGAGACGTCACCGACCACCAGCAGCAGCCTCCGCGGGCTCAGCCGGATCATGTCGTACCAGTCTCCGCCGACGTCGACGCCGGGCGCGCCGGCGTCGTAGAGCCCCGCGAGCCGCAGGCCGTCGATCCTCGGCAGGTCGTCGGGCAGCAATGCATCCTGCAGGCTCTGGGCGATGCCGTGCTGCTCCGCGTACAGGCGCCGGTTCTCGGCCGCGAGGGTCTGGGCACGGCTGCCGCCCAAGATCAGCCGGAACGTGAGCAGGCTGGCACCGATCGTGAGTAGCCCGCCGATGATCGCGATCACCCACGGCATGTCCTCGGGCAGTGCGCCGCCGAGTGGTTGGCTCGCGCTGATGACGACCGTGATCGCGTTGCTGCCGAAGGGGACCACGGTGGTCGCGTGCGACCCGGGGAGCGGCAGCTGCTTGACCGTGCTGATCAGCAGTCGCGAACGCGTGGCGCGGTGCCCGACATAGGCCGCGACGTTGAGGCCTGAGTAGGCGGAGTTTGCCGGCAGCCGGGCATATTCGTCGGCCGGTAGTGCTTCCTCGGCCTCGACCAGGAACTGTCCAGGATGTGAGCCCGCGTAGACGTACGCGAGTCGCCGCTGTTCAGCACCCAGCAGCCCGAGGACGGTGAGCATGTTCTGCCCGCCCCTGCGGTGCTCGGCCGCACGCAGAATCGGAATCACGCCGCCGTGCTCCTCGGGCAGCTCCGGGGGTTCGCCGACGACCACCGCCGGGCCCTGAGCGAGGTGGCCCACGCGCCAGACCGACATCGAGATGAACTGGCCCTTCGGGACGCCGACGTAGGTATCGGCGAACTGCGTGAACTTTGCCTCATCGGCTCCTGTGATGTTGGCCAGCGCTACCGCGGCACCCAGCGGTGTCTCGACGTCGGGCAGTGCGCTGGTGAGGACCGATCCCACCTCCTTGCTGCGCAGCTTGAGCAGGTGCTGCTCGTTTGAGGAGGCGAGATCTGCCGAGAGCAGCGCTAAGCCTGACGTGACGAGCACGCCGATCAGGATGACCGCCCACACCCAGTTGTACGACCACTGCACGAACCAGAGACGCTTGGCTGAAGCGTCGCCGGCACGCTCCTCCGGCGTACTACCAGGCTCGAGCTCGTCGGTTCCGTCCTCCACGACGCCGCGATGATCTCATGTTTTGCAGGTTTAGCGAGGACTGACAGCTCGGCTGCGAGCCCGGCGACCCGACGAGCCATCCGCTCAGCACCGGATAGGCGAGGTTGGCATGCTGGATGAGATGAGCCAGCGTCAAGATCGTGAGGAGCTCGCATGAGCCGCCGCGGGCTGCTGATGTTCGGCGCCCTGTGCGTCATCTGGGGTATCCCATACCTGCTGATTCGCGTCGCGGTTCGAGAGCTCTCGCCGGCATTCCTGGTGTTCGCGCGGACGGCGCTGGGCGCGCTCTTGCTGCTTCCGCTGGCGGCGCGGCGTGGTGAGCTTCGCGTGCTGCTCCCGCACTGGCGGCCCGTGTTGCTCTTCACTGTCGTGGAGATCGGCATTCCGTGGCTGCTGCTGTCCCGGGCGGAAGAACGCTTGAGCAGCTCGCTCACGGGCCTGCTGGTCGCCGCCGTGCCGCTGGTCGCGGCGGGGGCGAGCACCGCGACAGGAAGCCGACATCGGCTCGAGCGTCGCAGCTGGTGTGGGCTGCTCGTCGGCATCCTCGGCGTCGGTGCGCTGGTCGGGCTCGACTTCGGCCGGGTCGGGCTCGTGCCTCTGCTGGAGGTCATGGTGGTGGTCGTCGGCTACACGAGCGGGCCGATCGTGCTGTCACGCAGCCTCTCCGACCTGCCCTCGCTCGGAGTGATCGCGGGGTCGCTGACGGTGGCGGCAGTCGCCTATGCACCGGTGGCGGCGTTCGAGATCCCCAAGCACATGCGTGCCGATGTGATCCTTTCGGTCGCGGGGCTCGGAGTGGTCTGTACCGCGCTTGCCTTCCTGATCTTCTTCGCGCTGATCGCCGAGGTCGGTCCGGTGCGGGCGACTGTGATCACCTATGTCAACCCGGCGGTGGCCGCGATCCTCGGTGTCGCCCTGCTGGGGGAGCGCGTCACGGCCGGCATGGGCGTCGGCTTCGTGCTGGTGCTCGCGGGCTCGGTCATCGCGACCGTCGGGCGCCGGGCGCGGGCGCCCGTCGCATCGTCGAAGCCTGTGGCCTCGGTCGTCGAGGTCGTGTCCGGCTGATCGCTCGCTTCAGGAGCCGGACGATTCCTGCGGAGCAGCGCGGATCATCCGACGCAGGATCAGTGAGCCCGGCTGACGCGGCGGCTAGGCTGCCCTGCGTGGCCAAGGAGCTCGAAGTGACCCTGCCGGAAGGAATCGTCGTTGGCGACGACGGAGTGCCACGCTGCTGGTGGGCGGACTCCACACCCGCGTACCGCGCCTACCACGACACCGAGTGGGGCTTTCCGGTTGCCGACGACCGCCGGCTGTTCGAGAAGCTCTGCCTGGAGGGCTTCCAGGCAGGCCTTTCCTGGCTCACGATCCTGCGTAAGCGGGAGGCCTTCCGTGAGGTCTTTGCCAACTTCGACCCAGCTGTCGTTGCCGGGTTCGGTGAGGACAAGGTCACGGAGCTCATGAATGAGGTCCGGATCGTGCGCAACCGCGCGAAGATCGAGGCGACCATCAACAACGCTCAGCGTGCGCTCGAGCTCGCCGAGCGAGAGGGGTCGCTGGCGCACTTTCTGTGGGGCTACGAGGCGGAGCGCGGGGCGACGGCGCTCACGCGCGCCGAGCTGCCGGTCACCACCGCCGAGTCCCGCGCGCTGGCCAAGGAGCTCAAGCGCCGTGGCTGGCGCTTCGTCGGCCCGACCACGGTCTACGCGTTCATGGAGGCGATGGGCTTGGTCAACGACCACCTCGACGGCTGCCACTGCCATGCCCAGGTGGACTTGGCTCGCGCGCAGTTCGAGCGCCCCCTGAGCTTGTTGTGAGTCCGCGGCTACCGGGGCCAGCGGAAGCCGGGCGCGCTCAGGTCCGCCGCCAACGGGCTGTGCGGCAATCCGGCCGGCGGGTCCATCTGGTTGTAGGCGGAGGGCGCGAGGTCGTTGGGAGTGTCGGGGTGAAACAGCGCCGCGAGGTACTGGGCCTGGCCGCGGCCGACGCCCAGCTCGGTCTGCCCGCCGCCGTAGGCGCCGATCTGATGGGCCGCACAGTAGTCGTAGGTGGCGCACAGCTCGCGCAACCGGCCGATCCGCGACGGCTTGATGTTCACCATCCGCGGCGCGAAGGGGAGCGCCTCGATGTCGGCGATGGCATGGATCGGGGCGTCCCAGGTGATGCGGTGGTGCTCGTCGGCGAGCACCGCCATGGCTTCGGCCGAGCTCAGATCCGGGTCCTCCAGCCACGCGTCGGGGAAGGCATCCAGGACCCGCTGGTACAGCACGGGGTCCGCGCTCTGATCGACGGTCGTGCCCCGGTACATGCCCTTGAAGTCGATCGAGTCCACAGCCCCGGTGGCGACCAGCTGCGCGAAGATCTCGCGCGTCCACGAGCTGGTCGCGTCGAGCTTGAAGCGCAGCGTAGGATCTAGCGCCAGGCGCTTGCTCACCGGCTCGAGCGTCGGCGGCTCACCGAGCCTCAACGAGGCCACGTAGTTCATCGGCCTCGGCTCCCGCCTGAGCGCGCGGGCCAGCGACAGCCCACTCTGGCGCAGCGCGAGGTCGAGCGCCGAGCTCTCGAACGCCCAGACCCGATATAACCGCGACGCCTCCATCTGGGGCGCCGTGGGGAAGAGGTCGAGCGACTCGACCAGCTCGCAGAGCTCGCCCAGGCTGCGCGTCCCCGTCAGATCGTGAACGGGGCCGAGCTGCTGGTACTCGAGGTGCTCCTCGGAGGTGTAGACGACGTCCTCACCAACCCCTGTCAGGCCACCGCCATGGATCTCCACGATGGTCGTATGGCGGACGAATTCGGGCGAGATCTCAGCGACGAGCCCCTCCAACGAGTAGCCATCGACCGTGAGCGGGAGGTCGGCGAGAAGGTCGAACGTTGCCACGGTGACCATCAATCATGCCGCATGCGGTGAGACCGCCGCAACGTCAGCCCTGGCTGACGGTGAGCGGTCGACTCGCCGCCGGGGACCCCTCTGCCGGTCTGTTGCTTCGCGCCTCAGCGGCGCCTCGCAGGACTCTCGCTTGGACCCCACGGCATCGACTCAGGGGACAACATCATCGGCAACGTTTGTGGAATCGTGTTTGATGGCAGGCAGAGCTTGTTGATCTGGAACTAGGAGAGGTTTGATGGCTGATTTCGCGGTGGTCAACCCAGCGACGGGGGAGACGATCAAGGAGTACCCGACGATCTCGGATGCCGAGCTGCGCGATGCAATCGCGGGCGCGTACCGCGCCGAGCAGGAGTGGATTCCGAGCACGACGACGGCGGAACGGGCCGCTCTGATCCGGCGCGTCGGCGAACTGCACAGCGAGCGGCGCGAGCAGCTTGCGGAGATCATCGTGCGGGAGATGGGCAAGCCGGTCGAGCAGGCGCTCGGCGAGGTCGACTTCTGCCAGGGGATCTATGGCTACTACGCCGACAACGCCGAGCACCTGCTGGCCGACGAGCCGATCACGCTGCTCGACGGTGAGGGCTCGGCGATCATCCGCCGCAGCCCCTACGGGGTGCTGCTCGGGATCATGCCGTGGAACTTCCCCTACTACCAGGTGGCACGCTTCGCGGGTCCGAACCTGGTCATCGGCAACACGATCCTGCTCAAGCACGCCCCGCAGTGCCCGGAGTCGGCGCTCGCGATCGAGCAGATGTACCGCGACGCGGGTTTTCCCGAGGGCGCCTACACGAACATCTTCGCGGTGCCTGAGCAGATCGAATCGGTGATCGCGGACCCACGGGTGCGCGGCGTGTCGCTCACGGGTTCCGAGCGTGCCGGCGCGGCGGTCGCGCAGCTGGCGGGTAAGCATCTGAAGAAGGTCGTGCTCGAGCTCGGCGGCTCCGATCCGTTCATCCTGCTCTCGACCGACGATCTGGACGCCACGGTCGGGGCGGCGGTGGCGGCGCGTCTGGACAACACCGGGCAGTCGTGCAACGCGGCCAAGCGGTTCATCGTGATAGACGGGCTCTATGACGCGTTCCTCGAGAAGTTCACTCGGGCGATGACGGCTGTATCGCCGGGGGACCCGGCCTCGGCTGAGAGCGCGATCGGGCCGCTCTCATCGAGCATCGCCTCCGAGCGGCTGGATCAGCAGGTCAAGGCCGCGATCGCGCAGGGCGCAAAGGTCGCCGCCGGTGGTGGGGAGCGCGATGGTAATTTCTACCCGCCGACGGTGCTGACCGACATCACGCCTGAGAACGAGGCCTACAGGGAGGAGCTGTTCGGCCCCGTGGCACAGGTCTACCGGGTCAGTTCCGAGGATGAGGCTGTCAGGATCGCCAACGACACCCGGTTCGGGCTCGGCTCCTACCTGTTCACCACCGACGCCGAGCAGGCCGAGCGCGTTGCCAACCGGATCGAGGCCGGCATGGTCTACGTCAACCTCGTCGGCGCCGACGGTGCGGAGCTGCCGTTCGGCGGCGTGAAGTCATCCGGCTTCGGCCGCGAGCTCGGCCGCTACGGAGCCGACGAGTTCGTCAACAAGAAGCTGATCCGCATCGGCTGACTCACGCACGACCCGCGGCAGCCCGCTTGGCTGCCGCGGACCGGCGGGTGGCACAAGCGATGAGCGATATGACGGTCGCCACGGCGATCCTGCAAACACTCGGCGGCGCCGGAGTGCGTACGGCGTTCGGCCTGCCGGGCGTGCACAACCTCGCCTTCTGGGAGGCGGCCGGCGCGGGAGCGCCGGAGATCATCGGCACCCGCCATGAGCAGACCACGATCTACGCCGCCGACGGCCTGGCGCGAGCCGGGGGCGGACTGGGCGTCAGCCTCACGACCACAGGCCCCGGCGTCGCCAACGCGGCGGGGGCCTTCGGTGAGGCCGCGGCCAGCGGCAGCCCGGTGCTGCTCGTCGCGAGCGACATCTCCACCCGCATCGCCCGCGCCGGGATCGTCCGTGGCGCTCTGCACGAGTCTGCCGATCAGGCGGCGATGTTCGCGGCGACGGCCAAGGCGGTCTACCGACCGCAAACCGCCGCCGAGGCGGTCGAGGCGGTGGCGCGCGGCGCGGAGGTCGCGATGCAATGGCCGCGGGGCCCGGTTTACGTGGGCGTGCCGACCGACGTGCTGCGAGCACCCGGTGAGCCCTCGGCGGTCGCGGAGCCACGGCGGCTCGGGCCGGATGAGGGCGCGGTTCGCGCCGCGCTCGAGCTGATCGCAGGAGCCGGCCGGATCGTGTTGTGGGTCGGTGGCGGTGCCGTCCAGTCCGATGCTGCCGAGCAGGTCTCGCGTCTGGCCGCGCAGCTCGGAGCGGCTGTCGTGACCAGTTGGGCCGGACGTGGGGCCGTCGCACCGGACAGCCCGTGGCTCATCGATCTGCCGCCACATGAGCCCGAGATCACGGCCCTGATCGCGGCCGCCGATCTGATGATCGCCGTCGGAACGGCATTCGATGGCCCCAACACGATGAACTGGAAGCTGCCCGTCCCCGAGCGGCTGATCGCGATCAACGCGGACGCGGCCGACGCCTCCAAGAACTACCCGGCATCGGTGGCGCTCGTCGCGGACGCCCGTGAGGCGGTGCGCGCACTCGCGGACCGGGTTACGCCGCGTGATGGCGACGCATCGCCGCTGCGCGACTTGTGCGAGCGGGTCAGACGTCGCCTCGCCGGCGATCGCGACACCTCCGGGGCTTGGCGTTTCGTGGCCGCGATCGACCACGCCGTCACTCACAGCGAACCGGTCGTCGTCAACGATATGGCGATCCCCGGTTACTGGGCCGCGGGCTACGCGCGCGTCCACGGTCCCCGGCGCATGCAGTACCCGGTCGGCTGGGGCACGCTCGGATATGCGCTGCCCGCGGCGGTGGGCGCCGGCGCGCTTCGCCAGCGCCCTGTCCTGGCGATCTGCGGTGATGGCGGCTTCATGTTCGCCGTCGGTGAGCTCGCCGTCCTGCGCCAGCACGACCTGCCGGTCACGCTGCTGCTCGTGGACGACGGTGGTTACGGAATGCTGCGCTTCGATCAGACGGTTGCCGGCGAGCCCCATCGTGGCGTCGACCTGGTTGGGCCGGACTTCCCGATGCTTGCTCGCTCGTTCGGGATCGAGTGCCGAACGACGGACCTCGCTGGGCTCGGCGATGCGCTGAACGACGCGCTCGCCACCCACGCCCCGCGCATGGTGCTGCTCGAGCACAGTCTCTATCCGCCGATCTCGGTCTCGGCACGGTGGCCCCTATGAGCGTGACGTGGGTGAGGCGGATGGCCGCAGCAGCAGGGCGAGACCGGCCAGCGCCGCGGCTCCGATGATCGTGAGCTCGGTGACGGTCAGCGGCCGCTGACCGTGAGCATTCGGCGCGAGCAGCGCCAGCGCCGCGACGCCCAGCAACTGGACGGGGATCTGGATGGCGATGAACCGCCGCAGCGCTCGCGTGAGCACCGAGCGCTGAACCGAACTGCGCCACGGGAGGCCGAGGGTCAGCATCGCGAGTACGTGGATCAGGTGTACGCCGGCGAGCAACACCAGTATCTGCCAGCTCAGCGCGGCCTGACGGCCGAGCTCGCCGATGCCCAGAAATACGATCAACGGCCAGGCAAGCAGATACTCGGGCGCCCGCGCGGCGAGCAGACCGAAGATGATCCCGACGGCGAGCCAGCCGCTGCTCCCGTAGACGACGGCCGAGAGCAGCGCCGCGGCGACCGCGAGCGCAACGCGAACGCTGACGCTGGGGATCTGCGCGGCCGCTGACAGATCCGATCGCCGCGACAGCTCGCGCAGGCTCATCGCCGCGCTCCCCGCGAGCCGCGCCTGCGCACCGGCCGCGCCAGCAGCTGCAGCCGAGCCGCCAGCGGCAGCGATGCGGCCTCCTCAGACCAGCGGAGCACCTCGACGCCGCGCATCCGCAGCAGCCGGACACGGTCGTCGCGCCCCATCAGCACCATGCGGTGCGCGACGCGCTCGTAGCGGTTCGTACGAGCGAAGCGCGCGGGCGGCAGCACGTCGACAGCGATCACCCGATGCCCGTTGCCGAGCCAGGTCAGCGCCAGGCTCAGTGCCTGATCGTCGAGCAGGCTGGAGAGTAGATAGACAAGCGCGCCCGGCGGGACGATCGGGGGTCGCCTGTGACGAAACGCCACGCTCGACGGGGCGGTGAGATCGATCACCCGCAGCAGTCGCCACAGATGACGACGGCCACCGGCATGCGCGACCATCCGGGCGCGGCTGGAGAGATCCTGAAAGCCGACGCGGTCGCCGGCCGCAATGTACGCGGAGGCGATCGAGCTGGCCGCCTCGCGGGCGATATCGAGCGAGCTCACACCCTTCTCGACGGCGACATTGCGGCTCCACTCGCGCACCTGCTCACCGACGTCGTCACGGCTGTCCATGACGATCAGGACGGTGGCGTCGGCCAGCGCGTTGGTGCGACGCACATATAGGTCGCCGGCGCTCTGACCGCGGCGCGCGGTCGCCTTCCAGTCGATCCGGCGCAGGCGGTCGCCGACGGTGAACGGATGGATGTCGCGGAACTCCCCGCCGTCGCCGGCGCGTGCCGACTCGTGCGGACCGGTCAGCCCCTGCAGCCGGCGGGGGAGCGGCAGTGAGCGGATCAGCTTCTGGCTCGGAGCCACCACGCGCTCGCCGACGATCGGGTCCTGGGGGATGCTCGCCGCCGCGGCATCGGTGCTCAGGAAGCGGTAGTCGAAGCGCACCAGCTCTTGCGGGCCGGAGTGCAACAGTGGGACAGTCCCGGAAAGGTCGCCGATTGATCCCACCCACCCGGCGACCACCACCTCGCGGGCCTCGCCCCCGAGCACGCTGTGGCGCACGACGATCATCTCGACCGCGCGTGGCGCCGCCAGATCGAGGCTGTAGGCGACCTCGGAGCTGCCCGCGTCGACGAGCGACAGGGTGGCGGTGGCCGACTGCTGCGCGGCGGGTCGCCGGTCCCAGCTGAGCGCGATCGCGACTATCAGCGGCAGCGAGAGCAGCGCCACGTCGATGCGGGCGGCGATCAGCCCAATGGCGCCCAGCAGCAGCGCGGCGCCGGCGCCAGCCGCGAGCCCGGGGGAATGCGTCCAGCGCAGCTGGGTGGTCTCGGTGACCCTGTCCGGCCGCGGCGGGGGCGGCTCGGTCACTGCGGCGCGGCCGCGGAGCTCCGCCCGACAGCGGGCGGTCCGGCCACCTCTGCGACGACGCCCGAGACCACCTGGTCCGCCTTTGCCCCGTCCGCCCAGGCCTGCGTCGTCAGCGACAGACGGTGGGAGAGCACCGGGACCGCGACCCGTTTGATGTCCTCCGGGGTGACGAAATCCCGACCGTCGATGACCGCCAGGGCGCGGGCCACCAGCATCAACCCCTGCGATCCGCGTGGCGAGGCTCCCACCTCGACCAGCCTGTTGCGGCGAGTTGCGATGGCGATGTCCACGCAGTATCTGGCGATGTCGGGCTCGACATACACGCCTTCGATCCCGGCCTGCATCGCCGCCAGCGTGTCCGGGTCGATCACCGGCTCCACGCTGGCGACCTCGTGGCGGCGCGCGACACGGTTGAGCAGGATCTTCGTCTCACCGTCTGGCTCCTGATAGCCAACGGCCAGGCGCACCATGAAGCGGTCGAGTTGCGCCTCGGGCAGCGCGTAGGTGCCCTCGTATTCGATCGGGTTAGATGTCGCGATCACATGGAACGGCGCCGGCAGTTTGAAACTCTGCCCCTCGACCGTGACCTGCCCCTCGGCCATCGCCTCGAGCAACGCCGACTGGGTCTTGGGGGAGGTGCGGTTGATCTCGTCGGCCAGAAACAGGCCGGTGAAGATCGGGCCCGGGCGGAACACGAACTCGGTTGTGGCAGGCGAGTAGACGAAGGAGCCGGTGATGTCCGCCGGCAGCAGGTCGGGCGTGCACTGCAGGCGCCGGAAGTCGAGTCCGAGCGCCGCCGCGAGGCTCCGCGCCGCGAGCGTCTTGCCCAGTCCGGGGACATCCTCGAACAGCACATGACCGCCGGCGAGGATGCTGGCCAGCGCCAGCTCGAGGGCTCCGCCCATGCCGACCACGACCGTGCCAACGCGGTTCATCACGAGTTCGGCCAGCCGTGCGATCTCGTCTACCGGCAGCGCATCATCGTTCAAGGGTCCTCCCGGGGGCTGGATGGGATCCGGCGCGGGTCCCGGTCCGCGAGCGTGGTTGCGGCACCGGATAGTAGGCGTGGTTGAGAGCGTCGAGCGCATCCAGGCAAGCGATCAGCGTTCGCATCCTCAATCGTCGCGGGCTCCGGCGGGTGAGGATCCGATATGCGGAGCTCCCGATCCGGCGCTCGATCGCAGCCTGGTGTTCGGGACTGGCCAGGTCAAGGCCCTCGAGCGCGAGGCGACGGCGGGCGATGTGGCGCACCTGACGCTCGGCTGTGAGTCCGACCAGTCCCCAACCGCCGCGCAGCGACGCGGACAGGCTGACGACGTCGCTACGGGAGCCGTCGCTGCTCGCTCTCTTGCCGGCGCGCCAGTCGAGACTGCTCACGTCCGGAGCCGATGTCGCGGCCAGGCAGGCGAGCGCCGCCACGGTTATCGCGCATCCGAGCAGGAGCGAATGCCACACGTCCGCCCCGAAATACCAACAGACCACAGCGATCGCCAGCGCCGCGCACAGCACCGTGGTCAGCTCACGCCTCGACGGCAGGCGCAAGAGCTCCGTGATCGATCGTGCATCCATGCTCAGCGCGTCCCGGCATGGGTTGCGCTCTCAGGCGCACGCCAGCTCGACACCAGCTGCGCGAGCGCGTCGCGCACCGCGGCAACGTCCGCGGCAGTCACGGGATGGTCGCCAAACCGGGTGCGGAGGTAGAGCCGCAGCAGCGTGCGCAGCGCGCGGTCATCCGCGAACGCGCCGGCCATGATCCGAGCGGTGAACTCTGTCGGGCCCTCGGCGGGGCGGCGCACGATCCCGGACTCTGCGGCCGTCTCCTGCAAGCCGACCCATGCCCGCACGATCGCATCGCCCGGCTCACGCCCCTCATCGAGAACCTGCAGGGCCAGCTCGATGCCGGTGAGCAATGCCTCCGGCTCGGGCTCTGGCTCAGCGGGAACCGGCTGCCCCGCCACCTGCACACCCGCCGGATGCAGCCGCGGAGCCGCCGGCGCGCGGCGTCTCGACCAGAGCCAGAGCAGGAAAGCGACGATCGCGATGACGACCACCACGATCGCCACCACGACCACCCACGTCGGCAGGCTGACCGATCCGTGCCCCCGCCGACCAACCGTCGTCGCCGGCGGGATCTCGCCGACCCTGCGCTTGGGCAGCGCCGTCGCGTGACTGCCCCCGCCCAGATGTGGGTACCAGCGAGCGCCGCTGAAGTGTGCGGGCCCGCCGAGCCCGGCGGTCAGGACGACGATCACCCCCAGCAGCGCAGCCAAGGGCAGCACGCGTCCCGCTCCCATGCGCGCCCCAGCGCGCGAGAGGCTCCGCAGGTCTACAGGCACGCCCCTCAAGGTACCGGAGGAGGTGTCTGAGGACCGCATCGTGGTCCCGTGAAGCGCTCCCGATTGTCGAATAACCAGGTCGCAACGAGGAAGAGCTCTCGTGACTTCGACTTTCTTCTCATCCGACGAAATCGAACAGCTCATTGAGGCGGCCGGGTCCGCCCAGGACCATGCGATCTATCGCTTCGCCACGTTCACCGGCCTGCGGATGGGGGAGCTGATCGCCCTGCGATGGGGCAACGTCGATTTCGACGGCGAGGGCTGCACGTCTACAACTCCTATCCGCTCGGGACCCTCACCGCGCCCAAGTCCGGTCCCAACCGGACAGTGCCGATGGCCGAGCAGGTCCAGAAGCTGCTCAAGGTGCACCGTAAGACGGTCCCGCACGGCCGCGAAGCCGTTGCTGAGCGTTGAGCTCCATCTGAAAGCGCTACGCAAGCTCGCGGAACGTGGAATTCCGGTCGACGAGGCTAACAGAGGTGTTTCAGACGACTCCGGTTGTATGGATCGAGAACCCCAACCCGCGTGTAGACGACAGCCGCTGACTGATCGTCCATTGATGTCCACGTCAGAGGTCATCTCCGCGGGCGAGCGCCTGCAGGATCTGTGCGTGGCGCTCGCCCAGCAGCCCGAAGATCCCGGAGCCGAAGCTGATCCGCCGGGCGCCAAGTCCGATCAGTGCGGCCACGGTAAGACCTCCGCGGCGCGCCAGCAGGTTCACAGGACCGGGGATCGCCTGCGTGAGCGCTGCCGCGTCTTCGTGTTGTGACACCGCAATTGGATAAACGCAATCGGCGCCGGCCTCGAGGTAGAGACAGGCCCGGCGAACGGTGTCTGCGACCGGATTGGACTGATCGTCGCTTCGCTGGATGAACGTATCGACGCGCGCGTTGATCACGATGTGCACGCGGCGTTTGTCGGCGGCCGCGCGCACGTCCGCGAGATAGACCGCCTGTCTCTCAGCGTCCATCAGCACACCGCCGCCGTGGTGGTCGCTGTCCTCAAGATTGCAGCCGGCCACTCCAGCGGCAAGGATGCGATCGACCAACTCCGGCGCCGGCAGCCGGTAGCCGGCCTCGAGATCCGCGGTGACAGGGGCCGACACAGCCCGTGCGATCCGTGCGATGAACGCAAAGATCACCTCCGGGTCGCTCGTGTCATCGTCGGCCTCACCGAGCAGCTGCGCGATCGCGCGGCTCGACGTCGCGACCACCGGAAACCCGGCGTCGGCCACAGCGGTGGCC
>JBOGYJ010000194.1:0-2503 GCA_050696795.1 Solirubrobacteraceae bacterium
GGCATCGAGCGCCTGTTCCTGGCCAACTTCACCACGCCTGAGCTCGAACAGCTCGCGAGTCTGCTCAGCCGCCTGCCCGGAGCGATGCCGGGCGGCTCCTGCGCCGTCGAAGACGGCGGCTCCTGCAGCGTCTCCTGACGCGGACGCGCCAGCGCCGCTTGCACCGCCTCGCCGCTGCTTCGGCGGCGGCCAAACATGCCGAACTGAACAAATGCTTGACAGGTCAACCATTTGTGTTAGCCTATTAGTTGCAAGCTCAACTATCGACTACTCAAGGAACCCTTCACATGTCAACCATCTCCGCAGAAGCGATCCAGTCCGGCACCTACAACGTCGATCCCGCGCACTCCAACGTCGGCTTCGCCGTACGCCACATGGGCATCGCCACCGTGCGTGGGCAGTTCAAGAAGTTCAACGGCACGGTCGAGGCCGCCGATGACAAGCTGACCCTCGCGGGCACCGTCGAGGTCGCCTCGATCGACACCGGCGACCAGAACCGCGACGGCCACCTGCAGTCGCCCGACTTCTTCGATGCCGCGCAGTTCCCCCAGATCAGCTTCAGCTCGACCGGCGCCGAGCCGGTCGGCGACGGCCAGATCAAGCTGACCGGCGAGATCACGATCAAGGGCACGACCAAGCCAATCGAGCTCGTCGGCGAGATCGCCGAGAACGGCGAGGATCCGTGGGGCAACGCCCGCGTCGGGTTCGAGGTCGAGGGCAAGATCGACCGTCGCGAGTTCGGTCTCGAGTTCAACCAGACGCTGCCCAACGGGGGCCTGCTGGTCGCCAACGAGGTCAAGCTGGTCGTGAGCGTCTCCGCAATCAAGGCCGCATAATGACCAAGATCCTTGCCATCTCCGGCAGCCTGCGCAGGCGCTCCTACAACGGGAGCCTGCTGGAGGCGGCGGCCGAACATGCCCCCGACGGCGTCGAGGTGGAGATCCTCCACGACCTCGAGTCGCTCGCGCCCTACAACGAGGATCGCGAGAACGACAGGCCCGAGGTAGTCGCAGCGCTGATGGCAAAGATCGAGGACGCCGATGCGCTGCTGATCTCGACCCCGGAGTTCAACACGACCATGCCGGGCCAGCTCAAGCACCTGATCGACTGGGGCTCGCGCCCCTACGGGCCAGGCGCCGCCCTGTACGGCAAGCCGGTCGCGGTGGTCGGCGCGAGCAACACCGATTACGGCGCGATGTGGGCTCAGGACCATGTGCGCAAGGCACTCGGGATCGCGGGCGCACGCGTGACCGATACCGAGCTCTCGGTCGCCCGCGCACATGAGAAATTCGACGAGCAGAGCAACCTCACCGACGAGGAGACGCTCGAGCAACTCGAGCACGTGCTCCGCGGCCTGGCCGAACATCACCGCGCCCTGGCGCACGCGGCGTAACGTTTGGGAGCAATGGCTGTCCAGGCAACAGGCGCGCGGACCCCGAAGATCGCGGCAGCCACCACCATCGGGACCGTACAGCTGACGGTCTCGTGCCTCGAGCGCTCGCTGCCGTTCTACACGCAGATGATCGGGCTTGCCCCGACCGAGCAGCCGGACGGTTCAGTTCTGTTGGGAGGGGCGGCCCGCTTGCCGCCCCTCCTCTCGCTCGTCGGCGACAGCTCCGCACGCCCGCGCAACCCACGCGAGACCGGGCTCTACCACTTCGCGATCCTGGTGCCGACCAGGCGCGACCTCGCGGTTGCGCTGGCGCGGCTGGCACAGGGCGGCTGGCGGCTCGACGGCGCCTCCGACCACCTCGTCAGCGAGGCGCTCTATCTGAGCGATCCCGACGGCAACGGGATCGAGATCTACCGCGACCGTCCGCGCTCGGAGTGGCGTCTTGATCGTGCTGGCCAGCTGGAGATGGCGACGCTGCCGCTCGACCTCGACGGCCTGCTCGCCGAACTGCAGGACGCGCCGCCCGATCCGGCGGCCGACGCACGCGTGCCCGAGGGCACGCGCATCGGCCACGTGCACCTGCAGGTGGCCGAGCTCGAGCAGATCGAGCGGTTCTACGCGGATGTGCTCGGCTTCGAGGTGACGGTGCGCGGCTATCCGGGGGCGCTGTTCGTGGCTGCCGGCGGTTACCACCACCACATCGGGTTGAACACCTGGCAGAGCGGTGGCGGCTCCCCTCCCCCAGCCGGCGGCGTGGGACTGCGCGCCTACGAGCTGCGGCTGGGTTCGACCGAGGCCCTGGCCGAGGTGCGGTCGCGCGGCGACGCCGCCGGCGTGGCGAGCGAGCCCGCGGCCGACGGCGCCACGCTGGTCCGCGATCCGAGCGGCAACGGCGTGCTGCTGCGCGTCTGAGCCGACCCAGGAGACGCTGCGGGCACCGGCGCCGCCCGCTAACCTTGCGGTCCGCTCCGGCGACGTGGGAGAGCGGCTATCCAGCGGCCTGCAAAGCCGTTTACACCGGTTCGAGTCCGGTCGTCGCCTCTTTTAGCCTGCAAATGCACGGTAGTTGTGGGAGCAACGGCTGTTACACCGCGTAGGCTCCCCAAACAG
>JBOGYJ010000195.1:0-4318 GCA_050696795.1 Solirubrobacteraceae bacterium
CGACCAGCCGCCGGTCAAACCCAAGCCCGCCAAGCCCGAGCCCGCGAAGCTCGTGGCGCCAAAGCCGGCCGCGCGCCGGCGGCGGGCGCCGGCCAAGCCGGAGGCCGAAGCGCCGAAGGCCGAGGCCCGACCCGAGGCCGAGGCCCGAGCCGAAGCCGAGGCCCGAGCCGAAGCCCAGGCCCGACCCGAAGCCGAGGCCCGACCCGAAGCCGCCGAGCAGACCGGTTCGACCGCGGAAGCTGCGGAGATGATCGACGACGATGCGGCGGCAAAGCCCCGCGCGGCGAGGACTCGCTCCCGCAGCCGCAGGGCCGCTAAGCCCGACCCGGCGCAGGGCAACGATGCTGCACCAGAGCCTGCAGCGCAGGATGATCCCCAGGTCGCTGCTAACGTGAGCGACGAAGGGACCGCCGACGAGCCGGCTGGGACCGACGCGGATGGCGTAGAATCAACCGTCCGGCGTCGTGGCCGGCGCGGAGGGCGCCGACGTTCCACGGCCAAAGCTGGCTCGGCTTCATCGGCCGACGAATCTTCCTCAGAGTGATCATGTACGCAATCGTCAAGACAGGCGGCAAGCAATACCGCGTCCAGGAGGGTGAGAATCTGCTCGTCGAGCGGCTCACCGCACAGGACGGCGAGAGCGTGTCGCTGACCCCGCTGCTCTACGTCAACGGCGACCAGGTCGTCGACGGAGAGGATCTCGCCAAGGTGCAGGTCGCGGCGACGGTCATTGGCCACGAGCGTGGCCCCAAGCTCCGTGTCGTCAAGTTCAAGCCGAAGCGCGGCTACAAGCGCCGCAACGGCCATCGTCAGGAACTGACGCGCATCGAGATCAAGAACATCAAGCTGGCCGGAGCCGCGCGCTCGACCAAGGTCAAGGCTGCCGCCCAGGAGACTGAAGATGGCGCATAAGAAGGGCCTCGGCTCGTCCCGCAACGGCCGTGACTCGAATGCCAAGCGACTCGGCGTCAAGGTGTTCGCCGGCCAGACCGTGACCGGCGGCGAGATCATCGTGCGTCAGCGCGGAACCCGCTTCAAGCCGGGTGACGGCGTCGGCATCGGCAAGGACGACACGATCTTCGCCAAGTCCGCGGGCGTCGTGCAGTTCAACACCGGCCGTCGCGGGCGCGTGATCTCGGTCGAGCCGGCCGACGCCGCCTAGCGGCGCGCGGCGCTTCGTTGCATACGCCCTGCTGCTCCCGAGGCCCTGCTGCTCCCGCAGCCTCGCTGCTCCCAGATGCTGGGGGAGAAATGCCGCCCTACGCGGCAAAAGGCCCCCGGCATCAGGATCGGTTGGGTCAGGCGCCGGCTGGACCGACCGCCAGGACCGCGGTGCACTGCGGGCAGCGCTTCGCCTGCGTCGGGATCTCCATCGTGCACTCCGGGCAGTGCTTGATCGAAACGTCCTCCTTCTCGAACCGCTTGGTCAGGTTCTCGTAGGGCTTGATCACGAAGAAGAACACCGCCGCGGCGACGGTCACGAAGCTGATGGCGGCGTTGATGAAGTCGCCGTACTTGAAGTGGCTCGAGTTGATCGTGAACGAAAGATTCCCGAAGTTCGGCTTGCCGAAGATCAGGGCGATGATCGGCGTGATCAGGTCGGCCACCAGTGCCTTGACTAGCGTCGCGAACACCAGTGCGATGACCAACGCGACGGCCGTGGATACGAGATTTCCCTTCATCAGGAAATCCTTGAAGTCCGCAGCAAGTCCCTTCATGCGCCTTGCCTCCATGTGTGGTTTGTCCAAACCCGCAACAGCCTAAACGGCTTTCGGACGAATGCGCAATTACCCTCTCTCGAGATGAAGGACAGAGCACGAATCCACGTACAGGCCGGTGGCGGTGGCGACGGTTGCATGAGCTTCCGGCGCGAGGCGCACGTGCCCAAGGGCGGGCCTGACGGCGGCGACGGCGGCCGCGGCGGCGACGTCGTGCTCGTCTGCGACGACTCCTACCGCGACCTCGAGCACTTCCGCCGGCAGGCGCACTTCAAGGCCATGCGTGGTGCCCACGGACAGGGCTCTCAGCGCCACGGCGCCGACGGCGAGACGCTCGCGATCCCGGTGCCGCCCGGTACCGAGGTCCTGATCGAGGCTGATGGTACGCAGCACGACCTCATCCGGCCCGGGCAGCGCGCGATCGTCGCCCAGGGTGGCTCGGGTGGGCGTGGCAACCGCCACTTCTCGAGCTCCACCCGTCAGAGCCCGCGCTTTGCCGAGCGCGGTCTGGTCGGCGACGAGAGCTGGCTCACCCTGGCGCTCAAGCTGCTCGCGGACGTCGGGCTCGTCGGGTTACCCAACGCCGGCAAGTCGTCGCTGATCTCGCGGCTGACGCGGGCGACGCCGAAGATCGCCGATTACCCGTTCACCACGCTCGTGCCGGCACTTGGGACGCTGCATCACGACGACCGCCAGCTCGTGATCGCCGACATTCCGGGCCTGATCGAGGGCGCCGCCGATGGCATCGGCCTCGGCCATGACTTCCTCGCGCACGTCGAACGCACGCGCATGCTGGTGCACGTGCTCGACCTCGCCCCGCTCGACGGCTCCGACCCGCTGGACAACTTCCAGACCGTCGAGCGCGAGCTCGGGCTCTACCAGCAGCGTTTGGCCACGCTGCCGCGGATCGTCGCGCTGTCCAAGGCCGACCTCGTGACGCCCGAGCAGGGCGAGCGGGCGCAACGCGAGTGGCAGGAGCGGATGGGGGAGGAGGTGCCCGTGATCCTCACCTCGTCGGCCACGCGCCAGGGTCTCGAGGAGCTGTCCACAGAGCTGCTGCGGCGAGTGCCCGTGCTGGACGCCGATGACGACGACGCTACTGGCCAGCGGGCCAGTAGCGGTGCTAAGAACATCATTGCGATCGACGACCTGCCGGAGCATCGCGTGTTCCGGCCAGCGCCGGGCCGTGCCTTCAAGATCACCCGCAACGACGAGGGCGCGTACATCGTCGAGGGCAACGGCGTCGAGAAGCTCGTCGCGCGCTACGATCTCGACAACGAGGACGCGCTGGCGCACCTCGAGCGCCGGTTGCGCGGGCTCGGTGTGATTCGCGCGCTCGAGGCCGCCGGGTTCGAGTCCGGCGACGACGTCGAGATCGCAGGGGTGGTTTTCGAGCTCGATCCGTAAGCTCCACCGCCTATGAGCTCGGTGGTGATCAAGCTCGGGTCGAGCGTCGTCGCCAATGACGACGGGACGGTCCGCATAGACGTTCTGGGGCGCATCTGCGATGACGTCGCCGCCCTGCATGGGCGTGGCTATGACCCGATCATCGTCACCAGCGGGGCGATCGCGCGGGGGCTCGGGGTGATGCAGATCCCGCCCTCGCAGCGGCCCAAGGCGATCGACGAGCTGCAGGCGGCCAGCGCGATCGGCCAGGGCAAGCTCTACCGCGTCTACGACGAGCTGCTGCGGGAGCGCGGCGCGCGCAGTGCGCAGGTGCTGCTGACGTTCTTCGACATGAGCGCGCGCACGCACTACCTGAACGTGCGCCACACGCTCGCCAAGCTGCTCGAGTGGCGGGTCGTGCCGGTCATCAACGAGAACGACACGACCACGACCGACGAGATCTCCTTCGGCGACAACGACTTCCTCGCCGCGCAGGTAGCGATCCTGATCGGTGCCGAGCGGCTGCTGCTGCTGACCAACACCGATGGCGTGTTCACCGCCGACCCTCGCACGCACCCGGGCGCGGAGCTCGTCAGCCGGATCGAGCGCCTCGAGCAGCTCGAGGCGCTGCAGATCACCGAGGCGCCTTCGCTGCTGGGGGCCGGCGGCATGCGTTCGAAGGTCGTCGCGGCCGAGATGGCGACCGCCGCCGGGATCCCGACCGTGATCGCCAACGGCCAGCTGGCCGGCACGATCAGCGCCGCTGTGCTGGGCGATGAGGTCGGCACCACCTTCCTGGCGCGTGTCGAGCGCGTCTCCAGCTTCAAGCTCTGGCTCAAGTACGCAAAGCCGGCACGCGGGCGTCTGCAGATCGACGCCGGCGCCGCACGGGCGCTGCGCGAGGGCGGTAGGAGCCTGCTGCCGGTCGGCGTCGTCGAGGTCGGCGGCGAGTTCGAGGCCGGCGACGCGATCGAGGTCACATGCGGCGACGAGCAGGTGGGCAAGGGCATCAGCAACTACTCGGCCGACGAGCTGCGGCGCGTGCGCGGGCTGAAATCGGCGGCGGTGCGGGAGCTGCTGCCGCTCGCCAGCGTCGAGGCCGTACACCGCGTCTACTTCGTGCTCGCGTAGGCTTCAACTGTCGCATGGGCACCTCCACCGCGACAGTCGCCGAGATCTGCGCCGCCGCCAAGCGCGCCTCGCGCACGCTGGCC
>JBOGYJ010000196.1:0-1733 GCA_050696795.1 Solirubrobacteraceae bacterium
CCGCGGACGGGAGTCTCCCGGCAGATCTGCCGGGAAACTCCCCGAGCCTCCTCCGGCTCAGGGCTCAGGGCTCAGGGCCCAGGGCCTCAGGGCTCAGGGCCTCAGGGCTCAGGGCTCAGGGCTCAGGGCCCGACGGTACTGGCCAGCCGACCCGAGGAGGGGGCCCTCGGTCGGCTGCAGGCGCAAGGTGAAGGTCGCGCCGGGACCGTCGCTGTCGGTCAGCACGAGCGAGCCGCCCATGCGTTGAGCGAGCTCGCGGCCGATCGCGAGTCCCAGGCCGAAGCCGGCCTCGCCACCGGTCTCGCGGCCGCGCTTGAAGCGCTCGAAGATCAGTGCGCGCTCCTCCTGGGCGACCCCTGGGCCCTCGTCGCTGACCACCAGCATCGGTTCCGGGCTGTAGCGCACGAACACGCGGATCTGGCTGCCCTCCGGGGCCACACGCAGCGCGTTGTCGAGCAGGATCCGCAGGATCCGCGCGACGCTGCCGGGGTCGGCGAGCGCCCAGGTCGGTTTGCCGTCGTCCACCAGCGAGATCGCGACACCGCGGTCGGAGCTCGGCAGGTCGAACTCCGCCATCACGGCTCGGCCCAGCTCGCCCAGCTCGATCGGCTCCGAGCGCAGGCTGACCTCGGCGTCGATGCGGCTCAGGTCAAGCAGGTCCGCGGCCAGTCGCGCCAGGCGCCGAGACTGCACCCGTGCGCGGTCGAGCAGCGCGGCCGCGTCATTTAGGTCCGGCTGCTCGCCCCGGAGGTCGTCGGCCAGCAGCTCGAGCATCCCCTCGAGCGAGGCCAGCGGCGTGCGCAGCTCGTGTGACGCCGTCGCCACGAACGCCCGCCGCGCCTCCTCCTGTTGGCGCAACCGCCGCTGCATGATCGAGAACGAGCGCGCCAGGTCGCCAACCTCGTCGCGCGCGCGGTCGGCCGGGAAGCCGGCGACGTTGCCGCCGATCGCCAGCTGCAGCGCCGCCTGGCGCAGCCGCTGCAGGCGGCTGACGAGCCGGCCGGCCAGCGGAATGGCCAGCAGCAACGTCAGCAGAATCGCGACCCCGGCAGCGATCTCGAAAGCATTGCGGACCGCTGCGACAGCATCGCTGATCTCGCTGAGCGAGCTACGCGCCAGGAACACGGCCCTGGCCCTCGGCAGCCAGACCGCAGCGCGCACGGTCGAGCCGTTGGGGCTGAACGAGATGTGCGTCCCGCCGGTCGCATAGGCCCTCTGGACGTCATCGAACGGGCCGGCGGCGGCGATGTCGGCCAGCGCGGTTGGATCAGCCTGGTTGTCCGACGGAACCACGGGGTGACAGTTGCCCTTCTCGTCGACCGGACCGCACAACACAACGTGCTGTGCGCCGAGGCTGTTCTCCAGATGCGTCTCCCACTTGAGCAGATCCTTGACCGCCGCGCCTGCAGCCTTCCAGAGAGGACTGTGTTGCGGCGCGGTCGCGTAGTCCGGGATCAGTTGATAGCCGGTACCGAGGCTCCCGAGGTAACCGCTGGAGGCCTTGATCGCCCCGTACAGCGTCTTCTTGGAAGCGTCCTTGAGTGAGGTCTCCAGTCGTGGCAGCAGCACGAGCGCGGCCACACCGAGACTGATCGCGGTCGTCGCGAGCACGGCGCCGACGATCCGGCCACGGAGCCCGAAGGCGCTCCAACGCAGCCGCGCCAGCAGCATGGCGGGCTAACCGGTGCCGAGCCTGTAGCCGGCGCCGCGTACGGTCAGGATGTACTTGGGCT
>JBOGYJ010000197.1:0-7902 GCA_050696795.1 Solirubrobacteraceae bacterium
GAGCGTCATGTCGCAAGCCCTCCTCGACGTATCGCTGCGCGAGGGTCCGCTCCGGTAGATGTGAGCGATGCGCGCGCTCGCTGAGACGCTGCCGCATCCCAGCCGCCAGCCGCAGCGTGTAGTGCTCTGCCATCAGACAATCGTATCACCCGGTGCCACTATGTGCCACAGGAATGCTCCGGCGGCACCAGGGTGCCCGCCTGAGCGCCTCCGGGCAGGGAAAACCCACCATGCGCGCGTCCGTCAAGATACCCGCGCGAAAGCAAAAGGCAAGTCTCAACCAGCTTCGTCCCAGGCTCCCTGCTGTTCGCGCCAGAAGCAGAGCGGCTCGGCGGCCTCAACGACGTCAACAACAGACCCGCTATCACGAAAGCTGGGGGCCCGAGCGCGACGATCGAGGCGGCCGACACGCTGCTGCGTCGGCCCGGCCGCCACCAAAAGCGGAAGCCCGCGGCTCACAGCCGCCTGGGCGACCAAGCGGCTGTGATTCAGTCGAGCGTTACGCTCGCTCGTCCGAACGGATTCTGGGCGCGGATCTGCCTTCGGCTGGCGGGCCGATATTCTGGAGGCATGGAACCTGCCCACGAGATCGAGTTCATCTTCGAGCCCCAGGAAGAGGGCGGTTACCACGTGTACGCGCCCGAGCTTCCCGGGCTTCACACACAGGGCGATGATCTCGAGGAGGCGACTGCAAGCGCGCGCGAGGCGCTGGTGCTCTATGTAGAGGGCCTGCGCGAGGACGGTCGCGCGCTTGAGATGGGCATCGTTCGACGCAAGCTGCCGCTACCGGCGTGAGCGAACGGCTGCCGGTCGTCTCCGGCCAGCAGTTGATCGCCGCACTCGAGAAGCTCGGGTGGGTGGTCGTCCGCCAGCGCGGCAGCCACGTTCGTCTCAAGCACCAGGAGCGCTCGACTTCGCTAGTGGTCCCACTGCACCGCGAACTCAAACGCGGAACTCTCGCCGGGATCTTGCGCGACGCCGGAATCGAACGCGAAGAACTGCGCCGGCTCCTGTAGCGATCGACAACGATACCGAGGGTGGTCCTCGGCGGCCCGGACGACGGTTCTGCTACGGGTCACCGGGTCCCGGAGCAGAAGTCGATCCATCGGACCTGCGCGGGCGACCAAGTAGAAGTGAGCAGGCGTTTCGCTGCCGGCTCCCTTGTGAGGTCATCCTTGGGAGTACCCGGCCGTCTGATCAATTGGCAGCGTGGCCGCTGCGCCACGAAGATCAGATCTAGGGTCAGTCGCGGTTCAGGACGCGCGCGATTAGGTTCCTTAGCTGCTTGTCCTCCTCAAGGGTGAGCGGTGCGAGCAGCTTCGCCTCGGCGGCATCGCTGGCGGCAGTCGCTTGTCGCAAGATCTCCTGGCCGGTCGGCGTGAGCTCGATCAGGTTACGACGGCGATCTTCGGCGTCTGGGCGTCGGGCGATGATGCCCTTCGCTTCCAGTGCGTCGATGATTGAAACCATTGTCGTGCGGTCGACGCCCATGCGCTCGGCGATCTGTTGCTGGGAGGCCGGTTCGGAGCGATCGATCACCAGCAGCACCCCGAGCTCGCGGACGTGAAGGTTGAAGGGTGCAAGCGCCTCGACGTGCAGCTCGGCCAACAGTCTGTCTGCGTGCTTGAGCAGATAGGCCAGTCGCTGCCCCGTTTGCATTGCAAGTTCCTGGCGTGTCGGCATCCACTAAAGCGTACCGGCGGATGATCGTCAGCTATATTGATGATCACCTAGTCCGACGAGCAGGAGTCATGATGATTTTGATCACTGGAGGCCTTGGCCACATTGGAAGCGCCACGGTGCGCGCGCTGCACGAGATGGGTGAGGAGTGCGTGCTCATCCAGCGACGAAGCCCGGTGATCCCCGACGGACGGTTTGCCACGCCGGTGGCGGCGGTGCAGGCTGATGTCAAGGATCTCGGCGCCCTCCGCGCAATCGGCCGTGATTACACGATCACCGGGATCATCCACATGGCGGGCTCGATGCCCTGGCCGCCCTCCCCGGATGAGGCTCCGGTGGACGCCGCCCGTGAGGCGCTCGGTGGGCTCTTCAACATCATCCAGGTCGCTCAGGAATGGGGTGTGCAGCGCGTCAGCCTCGCCAGCACGATCGGCGTCTACGCCGGCCTACCGCACACCGGCGCCCTGAGCGAGGAGTTGCCGGTCCCATTGACCGCCCCGCACGTGATCCCGACCTTCAAACGGATCAGCGAACTGTTGGGCAACCACCTCGCCAAGGCCGCCGACCTGGAGATCATCCACCTGCGAATCAGTGGGGCGTGGGGACCGCTCGGGCACCTCCCGAACTTCGCATTCCCCGCACCCCAATTCGTCTACGCCGCCGCGACGGGCACTCCCGTCGATCTCTCCGGGGTGGGCGGGCGACTTCAGGCCGATGACGGTCTCGACCTCTGCTACGTCTACGACCTCGGCCGCGCCACCGCGCTGCTCCAGACGGCCGCCTCGCTGACCTATGGGACCTACAACGTCGGCGCGGGCCGTATGACCACCAACACCGAGGTGATCAACGTGATCAAGTCCGTGGTACCCGAGTTTGAAGTCGAGCTCGAGTCCGGCTCCAGCATGCCGCCCAGCTACCTTGACATCACCCGTCTGCACCAAGACACCGGCTACGAGCCGGAGTGGGACGTCGAGCGCTCGGTCGCCGACTACATCGCCTACTTTCGTGCCGGCAACCCGCAGTAGTCCGCGCTGCTCCGAGCGCCGACACTGCCGCCTTCACGAAGCTGCAGGCGTGTGGTCAGGTGCCGACGGTCGGATCGGGACTGCTGTTTTGGTCTGCCGGCACGTCAAGCGGAAGTCCGGCCGAGGTGCCCGCTGGGCGGCGACGCGATTCTGAGTGTCGACGGGCCGGGATGTCGACTGCGTGGGCAAAGCGCGGTATCGGCGCAAGGGAGGCTGCGGTAGTCGGCGTCGTGGTTGCGGGTCATCGTGACGCAGCAGGGCGTTTCTGCGGTGACGGGAGTGGTCGCCGATCAGCCCGTCCGGTTGGAAGGTACCGCGCTAACCGAGGGATGTGACGGGCTCGAGCTTGATCCACTGGCTGCGATCACCGCGCAGACACGTGATCCATTGCGGTAGTGCGTGGGCGAAGCTCGGGGCTTGGCAGACGAATTGCGCTTGTTTGCCGTCGTTGACGGCGAAGGTCGCCGGGGGACTCGCAAGCCCGATGTGCCGGTTGATGATGTGGAGCGAGCGGACCTGCAGCGTGTGCTCGCCGGGTGATGTCGATAGCTGCGCGGTTTCGCCGTTACGGATCATGCCGGCGTCCTGGCCGTCGAGCACGATCTGATATCGCCAGGCAGCGTCCGCGAGGCGAGAGGAGCGCGAGATCTGAAGTTCGGCGCTCATGGTCGGTTCCAGTTGGGGCTGCCCGGCCCCGCCTGGCGGGTGGGGGTCGCCGCCCGGTTCGTGCCGGCGGGGCCGCGCTGACCGTCACGTCGCGGTTTGTCGTAATGGGTGTTGGCGTCGATGCTGATGATCAGGGCGCTTGCGGCCAGGGCAGTTGCGCATAGGACGGCCCCAGCGATCACGTCGGCGACCGCGTAGGCGGCGCCGTGTCGACTGATCGCCGTGAGCACGCTCACGAGGGTGAGAGCGAGGAGCGCCACCACCCCGAATCGACCCCAGCGGTGCCCGCGGTCATTGGCCCACGCGAGCGCCAGCCAGGCCGCTGCGGTGATCGGCGCGCCGAACTCGACCGCCACCACTTGTGCGTGGACCAGTGCGGTGGAGTGCGCGGCGGCGTAGGCCGGGACGCGGTGCAGGACCGCCGCGTCCACAGTGCCCTGGGTGGCGATGACGATAACGAGCGCGACGAGCTCCAGGCAGGCTGCGAGCAGCATCAATCGCACTCCCCAGAAAACGGTCGGGACAGACCGACGCGTCATCGGGGCGACGCGTAAGCGCAACGCGTGCCAGACCAGGTCTGCGGTGTCCGCCAGCCCCGGGCAGCGACGTCCGTCCCGGGCGCAGGCCAGCAGAAGGACGAGCATCTCGTCCTCGTGCTCGCTACGAAACGCGGCAGGAAAGCACGCCAGCAGCCGGCGGTAGCGCCGCTCGAGCTGAGACTGGTCGCTCATGCTCCCACCATCCCGGAACTCGACTGCAACCGCATCATTGCCACACGCGCGTTGGCCTGCAGCCGCGCGGCCTCCTCAGCCAGCCGCTCACTGCCAGCCGCCGTCAGCCGGTAATAGCGACGCAGCCGGCTATCCACGATCTCCTCACGATCGATCTCAACCAGACCGTCGGCGCGCAACCTGTCAAGCGCGGTGTAGAGGGTGCCCGCGCGGAGCTTTAGACGACCGCCGGAGATCCCGATGACATCGTTGACGATCCCATACCCGTGTTGGGCCCCGGCCGCCAACGCGGTGAGGATCATAAAGGTCGGTTCGTGCATTCCTCGTGCGGACATTCAACCAAGATATACCGATCATCGGTATATGTCAAGCGCTGTGTGAGCTGGACGCATGAAGGTTCCCCATCGCGCCGGCTGCGCCACCCGCAGCATGACCACGCGGGGGCTACGTGCCCGAGCGGGCCTCTGCCCGCGTTCGCCAAGCAGAAGCGGCCCGACGACCTCAACGACGTCCGTGACAGACCCGCTTCCACGAAGCTCAAGGCGTCTCGACCGTCGCGAGAGGCCGGGCCCGAGCGTCCGCTTCGACCAGGCCGGCGGGCAGAGCAGAAGCCCCCGCCAGACTTCTCAGCGGGCGACGAAGCAGGGGCCGATGGACGACGCGAGCCGGACTGATCGTTTCTACGCGGAAGGGGACTCGCCCGTCGGCAGGTGCTCCTGCTTTCCGGGGTGGCTGCATGCCAACATCACGGACCAACCATGCGAAACGAGCAGCTGATCCCGAGGAGGACGCCGGAGTCGCGTGCGGTGACTGACCGGGTTCAGGTCGTGATGGAGTTGACGTCACGTCTCAATGTGCTGCTCCAAAGCGACGTCGAAGCGCGTACCGCGCTCATCAGCGAGATTCTTGGCCGACCGATGCCGGCAACCCTCACGCTCTATCCACCGCTCTACTGCGACTACGGACTCAACCTGAAATTCGGCGAACGGGTCTTCGTGAACCAGAACTGCTCGTTCTACGACATGGGTGGCATCACCATCGGCGACCGCACCATGATCGGTCCCGGCGTCACGCTCAGCACTGCCGGCCACCCAGTCGAGCCACACGAACGATTCGACGGGATCACGACGGCTCCGATAGTCATCGAGTCAAACGTCTGGATCGGCGCGAACGCCACGATCACGCCCGGCGTCCGAGTCGGCGCCGGATCAGTCGTGGCCGCGGGTGCCGTCGTCGCAAAAGACGTGCCACCGGACTGCGTCGTGAGCAGTGGTGGCTACGTCAAGCGCCGTGATCTCAGCCAGCCGGCGATCCTTCGCCCATAGCGGGTAGCCAGCTCGCGATCGCTCGGGCAACTCTTGGAAGCCGTAGCACAGATGCGCTGGTGCATACAGAAGCAGATGCAGATTGGCAGCCTCGACGACGTCATCAACAGACCTGCTTCCACGAAGCTGGGGGCGTCAGGCGTCAGCGCGACGATCGCCGGGGCCGTCACGCTGCTGCTTCTGGCTGCCGGTGCACGGGGCAGAAGCCGGTGCGGGACTGCCCTGCGGGCGACAGAGTACGTCTGTTGTGGCCGAGGACAGCACGGGACCTATCGCCCTACGCGACTGACGTACAATGTGTGGCGTTATGCGAACTGCACGAATGAACCTGAGGCTCGGCGTGGAAGCCGACGAGCGGATCCGCAGAGCCGCGGCTGAGTCCGGCGTGAGCACGAGCGCGTTCGTTGAGAACGCCGCGTCGGTCGCGGCGGACGCTGTTCTGGCAGACCGACGTGAGTTCCAGCTTGATCCTGAGGACTGGGATCGCTTCGTTGCGGAGCTCGATCGCCCCGCGCGTGATCTCCCGGAGCTCAGACGAGGTCTGGAGCTACGCGACCGGCTGATCGGGCCTTGACGGCCGTCAGGATCGAGTCCCTCGCGCGCGCCGTCAGGATCGAGTCCCTCGCGCGCGATCACCACCTGGCTGAATTCGCGAGCGGCGCTGATGAGCTCGATGTGTGGCTGAGGCGGTTCGCTCGTGTTGCTGACGCCTCCGGCACGGCCCGCACGTACGTGCTGTGCGACGAGGCTCGCGTGCTCGGCTACTACGCGTTGACGACCGGCGCGGTCAAGCGCCGCGATATGCCCGAGCGGCACGCGAGGGGCATGCCGGGGCATCCGATCGGCGTGATCCTGCTCGCGCGCCTCGCGGTTGATCGCTCGTGTCAGGGCAAAGGTTACGGCCGTGCTCTGATGGCGGACGCCGGCGTCCGCGCGCTCCAGGCCGCCGAGGTTGTCGGCGCGCGCGCAGTGCTCGTCCACGCCCGGGATGAGTCGGCTGCGAGCTTCTACGAACGTCTCGGATTCACGCGATCACCGACCGACGTGCTGCACCTGATGGTCCTCATCAAAGACCTTCGCCGTACGTTCGGCTGATCGCGGAAGCGTCTCAGCCGGGTTCAGTTCTATGGTGTCGATCGTGATCCCCGCGATCGACATGGCCAGAATCGGAGGACTCTGCGAATCACGGGTGCCTCCTGAACAGCGCGACGGCTCCCGATCGCGCGGCTCCGATACGTTGCGTCGAAGCGTCTGTGGACCCTGTACTACCACCGCCACACTGGCCGGTGGGAGCGATACCCACTGCTCGGCCCGTCTTGCCGCCTCACCGATCTCCTGAGCGAGATCGCCGACGATCCAATCTGCGTGTTTTGGGGCTGAACGACCCGTCGCCGCGATCGACTGGCACGACCGCAGTGACTTCCGCTTCGTCGTGCCGACCATCCGATGCGGAAGCCGAACTCGCAGACCCGCTCGGGCGACAAGGGAGCAGTCTCGGTCGAGCTGGCCACCCCCGTAGATGCAGCCACTCATGGGTTCAGGCGCGAACGCCTTCGGCGGCTACAGCCCTTCCCACCGCGGCATCCTCCACTCGGTCAGCGAGGCGACGCAGTGCCCTGACCGCCGCCAACGCGTCGGCGGGATCTTCCGGACGGTTGACCGTGCGCCGCGCGCCACCAACATAAAGCCGGGCCACACTCATCCGCAAACACCACGAGTCCTGGGCGAGCACCGCGCGGAAAGTGAGTGATCCCCCCGAACCTGCTTTTGGCGCGATTTGCGAGATCGGGGTCGCCCTCGGGGTCGAGACCCGCATTCGCCATCGCGCAGGCATCGCGGCGCGCAGGCATCGCGGCGAGGGGTCGCGTGGCCGGTTCGCTCTGCGTGAGAGCTTGACGGTCGGCGAGCCTCCGCCTGTCAGTCGGGCGTGGTCGCCCACGCCGCCCGCGCGGCGGCCTCCGCGCGTTCGCCGTGGCGTTGGCCGCGTTTGGTGTAGGCGACCGTCCAGGCGATGAGGATCGCGAGGACCGGGTAGGGAAGCACTTTGGAGATCGACAGGGCGGTTCCGGCCGATTGAGTCTCAACGATCGCGATGTGGGTGCCGGACACCGCTAGGTAGGTGACTCCCCATACGACAGTCATTAGCCGGAAGGCGTGGCGAAAGCCGGGGTACTGCCAGCGGTCGGCGAAGTCGCGTCCCTTGGGGCTATAGCGGCCCATGCTCTCTTGGGCGAAGTGAAACATCAAAGGCCGCGGGGCGAGCAGCGAGCCGAGCAGGGCGAACGCGAAGATCGTCGTGGGCAACGCGCCCTTGAGGAGCACGAGCTTGGTGTTATCGGTGGCGAGACCGAGGCCGACGCCAATGGCGATCCCGGCTAGCACCAGTGCCCCGATGACGTCGAGGCGGCGATCTCGGATGATCGTGAGCAGCACGCCGAGAGACGGAAAGGTGCCGCTGATGATCAGCGAGGTGAC
>JBOGYJ010000198.1:0-2239 GCA_050696795.1 Solirubrobacteraceae bacterium
GGCGAGATCCTCTCGCTGGTGCAGCCAGGGCGCCACTACAAGGTGATGGAGGTGTGCGGCGGACATACGCATTCGATCTACAAGTACGGGATCGATGACCTCCTCCCCGCCAACGTCGAGCTCGTCCACGGTCCCGGATGCCCGGTCTGTGTGATCCCGATGGGTCGGGTCGACGACGGGATCGCACTCGCGCATGAGCCTGGCGTGATTTTCACCTGCTTCGGCGACATGATGCGGGTGCCGGGATCCGAAGGTAGCCTGCTCGACGCAAAGGCCGCCGGCGCCGATGTGCGGATGGTCTACTCGCCGCTGGACGCGTTGCGGATCGCCAAGCAGAACCCGGAGCGCGAAGTGGTGTTCTTCGCGATCGGGTTCGAGACCACCGCTCCGTCCACCGCACTGACGCTCAAACGCGCCCGCAGCGAGGGCGTGCGCAACTTCTCGTGCATCTGCAGCCACGTCACGATCGTGCCGCCGCTACGGGCGCTGCTGGAGTCGCCTGACCTGCGACTCGACGGCTTCGTCGGCCCCGGCCACGTCTGCACCGTGGTGGGCGCGCGCCCACTGCAGTTCATCCCAGCCGATTACGGAAAGCCGGTCGTGATCTCAGGCTTTGAGCCGCTGGACATCCTCCAGTCGGTGCTGATGATCCTCAAGCAGCTCGCCAACGGCCGCTGCGAGGTTGAGAACCAGTACAAGCGAGTGGTCCCCTACGAGGGAAACGTAAAGGCGCTGGAGGTGATGGCCGAGGTGTTCGAGCTGCGTCCGCACTTCGAGTGGCGCGGTCTCGGGTTCATCTCCCATAGCGGCCTCAAGCTCTCGCCCGACTACGCCGAGCTCGATGCTGAGCTGCGCTTCAGCGTGCCCGGCGTGCGCGTGGCCGATCCCAAGGCCTGCCAGTGCGGCGAGGTCTTGAAAGGTGTCATCAAGCCATGGGAGTGCAAGGTGTTCGGCACCGCCTGCACGCCTGAGCGCCCGATCGGCACGTGCATGGTCTCCTCCGAGGGCGCCTGTGCCGCCTACTACAACTTCGGCCGGTTCGCTCGCGAGCGCGAGGTCGTGTGACGAGCGAGGCTCAGAGCGCGACTCCGATCTCCGAGCGTGAGCAGCGCATTCTCGGAATCATCGAAACGGCGCGCAGCAAGCGCGGCAAGTTCCGTGACAGCCAGATCACGATGGCCCACGGCGCCGGCGGCAAGGCGACCCAGAGCCTGATCGAGGGCCTGCTGGTGCCGGCTCTGACCAACGAGACGCTCGAAGCGCTGGGTGACGCCGGCGCCGTCACGGTTGGCGGCGCCGAGCTCGCACTGACAACAGACTCCTACGTAGTCAAGCCACTGCGCTTCCCCGGCGGCTCGATCGGTCAGCTGGCGGTCAACGGCACCGTCAACGATCTCGCGGTGGCCGGGGCGAGACCGTTGGCCCTGAGCCTCTCGCTGATTCTCGAGGAGGGACTCTCGAGCGACGTGCTGCGCGCCGAGGTGGAGGCGATCGCAGCGGCCGCCCGAGCCGCCCAGGTGCACGTCATCGCGGGCGACACCAAGGTGGTGGAGCGCGGTCACGCGTACGGCATGTTCATCAACACCGCCGGGATCGGCCAGCGCGACCCACGCGCGATACTGTCGCCCGCCGGCCTGCGGCCCGGTGATCGAATTCTCCTTTCCGGCAGCATCGGCGAGCACGGCGCGGCGATCATGCTGGCCCGCAACGAGTTCGAGCTCGATGCCGAGATCGAGTCCGATAGCCGTTCGCTCTGGCCCGCGGTCGACGCGCTGCTGGACGCGGCCGGCGCTGAACTTCATTGCATGCGCGACGCCACCCGGGGTGGCGTCGCGTCGGTACTGAACGAGCTGGCACGAGCCTCGTCGGTGGCGATGATCGTGCGAGAGCGAGAGGTTCCGGTGCTCCCGGCGGTGGCCGGTGCAGCCGAACTGTTGGGGATAGATCCGATGTATGTGGCCAATGAGGGGAAGCTGGTCGCGTTCGTAGCGCCGGCGGCGGCTGACCATGCTCTCGCGGCGCTGAGAGGCATCCCTGGATCCGAGGACGCGACGGAGATCGGGGAAGTGCGGACGGAGCCGCCCGGGATGGTGCTGGTGGAGACGAGCTTTGGCGGCAGGCGGGTGATGGATCAGTTGGTTGGAGATCCGCTGCCGCGTATCTGTTGAGCGAGAGGAGACGGGATGGCGACGATGGCTGACCCCTACGCAGCGCAGAAGCAGACCGAGGCGGTGACCGC
>JBOGYJ010000199.1:0-8207 GCA_050696795.1 Solirubrobacteraceae bacterium
CGCTGGAGGAGCCCCCGCTGGAGGAGCCCCCGCTGGAGGAGCCCCCGCTGGAGGAGCCCCCGCTGGAGGAGCCCCCGCTGGAGGAGCCCCCGCTGGAGGAGCCCCCCGTAGAGGTGCCTCCGGTGGAGGAGCCCCCGCTGGAGGAGCCCCCGCTGGAGGAGCCCCCCGTAGAGGTGCCTCCGGTCGACGGCGGCGCGGTGGTGATGCCGCTCGCCGGGACCAGGGCGATCGCGCTCGGCTGCGCGCCGACCGTGATTGGCGTGCCCACGGCTCCCGTGGCGAGCGTGACCGGCGTGATTTGGCCGGCGCCGAAGTCGGTGACGTAGGCGGTGATGCCGTCGGGCGAGATCGCGACCGACGTCGGTTGGGTCCCCGATCCGAGCGGGATCGCGGTGCCGCTGGTGCCGGTGGACAGGGTGAGCGGGGTGATCGTGCCCGCGCTGTTGCTGGCAACGTAAGCCGTGGAGCCATCGGGCGTGATCGCGACGGCGTCCGGTGTGGCACTCGAGAGGTTGATCGGCTTGTCGACGGTGTCGTTGCCCAGCGTGAACGGCGTGAGCGTCCCATCCGCGACATTGGTGATGTAGGCGGTGCCGCCACCGGGCAGGATCGCAATCGCGTCGGAGTTGGCGGGAATCCTGGTCGGGTTGCCGACGAGACCCGTGGCCAGGGTGATCGGCCACTCGCGGCCGTTGTCGGAGATCACGTAGGCGGTCTTTCCGTCGGGTGTGATCGCGATCGCGTTGGGGTGGTCACTGATCGTGATCGGCGGTCCGACCTTGCCTGTGGCCAGGGCGACGGGAACGATCTGCGCCGAACCGTAATCGGCGACGTACGCGGTCGAGCCGTCGGGTGTGATCGCGATCGCCACCGGCTGCGAGCCGACCGTGATCGGCGTGCCGACGCTGCCGGCTGTGAAATCCACCTGGCTTACGGTGCCGGCCTGCTCGTTGGTGACGTAGCCGAGTTGGTCGCTCGCCTGCGCGACTCCAGCCCAAACCCCGGAAAGCGCGAGCGCCGCGCCGATTACGGCCAGCGCGCGGGTTTTGAGAAGCCACCTCACCCTGCGGTTATCGGCCAGAAGCAGGCCAATGACAAAGAATCCGGTGTCTGTACTAGTACAGGCGTCGAGCCGATGCGGTGGAAATGGTCAGACGACCCTCAAGCGGCGTGGCGATCGAGTTCGCCGGGCTCGTCGTCTACGTCCTCATCGTCCGTGTCGTCGGGGTCGTCCGCGGCATCATCCGGATCGTCGTCGTCCGTATCATCCGTGTCGTCGTCGTCCGTGTCGTCGTCGTCCGTGTCGTCGGGGTCGTCACCGTCATCGTCGTCGCGATCCTCGTCCCGCTCGTCACCGTCCCGCTCGTCGCCGTCCCGCTCGTCGCCGTCCCGCTCGTCGCCGTCCCGCTCGTCACCGTGGCGGTCGCCGTGGGTGTTGTCCTCGGTGTCCGAGTCGTGATCACCGGCTGCCCGGTGACGCGCATGCCTCAGCCCCAACTCGTCATCGAGCTTGAGCGTCTCGTTCTCGACCTCGGCGCTCTCGAGCGGCGCGGTCGCGGCGGCTGCGGTCGCGCCGCCTTCGCCCGACTTACGTGAGCGCCGGCGGTTCTTGCTGCGGCGGCCCTTGGGGAAGTTGCGCAGCAGCTCCCGTGCGAGTGCGGCCGGCTTGCGGGCCATGCGCGTGCGGGCACTGTTGATCGCCTCTGCAGCCTCGGGCGTGTGGGCGAGCGCCGCCGCCAGCAGCGCCGCCGACAGGCGGCGATCCTCCTTGCGCGTGGCGTGCACCAGCCGGCGGGCGTTGCGGGCGTGCGCCGCGCCACTCGAGTTCACGAGCAGTCCCAGCAGGCGCTTGGTCTCCGGCCAGCGCTGCACGGCGTACTCCTCGTGCACCTCGCGCGTGTACTCGGCCATCCGCCAGATCCAGTTGTTGGCCTGGTCGCGGCGGCCGATGCGCCGCTCGGCCAACGCCTGCAGCATGATCTTGACGCCCTCACGTCGTTCGTCGCGGGGCCAGCCGGCCATGATGTCGATGGCGGTGTCGAAGGCCTCCGCGTCGCGTGAAACCGAGATTTCCTGCAGCGCTCGCAGCCGCAGCTGCGCGCTGCGGTTGCGCTGCAGCGCGGTGACCAGGAACAGGCGGCGGAGCTCGCCCTGGCGATCGAAGTGCAGCATCGCCTTGGCACGCCGCCAGGCGTTGGGGGCGACGCGGGCGCCGGCGAGCTGAGCCCAGACACGCTGCTCGCCGTAGTCAAGATGTTCGACCGCGATCCGCCAGAGCTCGCGCTCGAAGACCTCGGCGCGCCGCTCCGGATCGGGCGTGACCGGCAGCACGCGCCGCTCGACGCGGACGCGACGGCCGCGGCCGCGCCGTACCGGACCGACGACGATCGCGCCGCCGCGGTAGACGTCGCGGTCGAGCAATGAGTGCAGCGTCACGACGGGATCGTCGTGCTTGGTGGCGGGATGCACGAAGTCGACCACGATGCCCGCCTCCTTGCCGGGATGACGGCGGGTGACGCGTCCGACGCGCTGCTGGTAGATGCGCTTGGAGGCCGTCGGCGCCAGATGCATGCAGACGGTTGCGCGCGGGCTGTTCCAGCCCTCGGCCAGCAGTTGCGCATTGACGAGCACGTCGATCTTGCCCGTCTCGTAGTCGGCGAGGATCTTGGCGAGCTCGCGCTTGGGGGTCTCGCCGGAGACGCCCATTGCCTTCATGCCCAGCGCGCGGAACGACTCGGCCACGTTGTAGGCGTGCTTGACGCCGGCGGCGTAGACGACTCCGGGAACGCCGTTGAAGCGGGTCTTGTAGAGGTCGGCGATCGCCAGGTTGAAGGGCGTCTGGTCGAGCAGTTCGGCCAGCATCTCCTGGTCGAACTCGGTATCCACCTCGCCGCGACGCAGCGGCACCTTGGCGATCGTGCGCACACCCGGCCCGGGCGGGATGCGGATGCAGCGCAGCGGTGCGATCACACCGCGCCGTGCCGCCTGCGCGAGGTCGAAGCGCGAGGTCTGGGTCGGGAACAGATCGGTGACGTGACGCGCGATCAGCGCCCCGGTCGCCGTCATGCCGACCCAGATCGGCTGATGCCACTTGCGGATCGCGGCGGAGGTCTTCTCGCCGAGGGCGGTGTGCGCCTCGTCGCAGATCACGATCGTGTAGGCGCCCGAGATCTTGCCCGCGTTGCGCACGAACCACTGATAGGTCTCGACCGTGACCGGGCCGCCTGAGGCGTCCTCGCCGATCAGCAGCGGCTTGCACAGGCGCTCGCGATAGCCGCGGTCCTTGAGCTCGCCGATGAACTGGTCAACCAGGTTGCGGCGGTGGGTGAGGATCAGTACCCCGCCTGTGCGGGAGGCCTCGACGAAGCCGACGGCAGCGACGGTCTTGCCGGCGCCCGTGGCGTGCTCGAACCAGAAGCGCCGGGCGGCACCGGGATCGTCGGCGAGCAACTGCTCCTCCGAGATGTCCTCGTCGAGCTCAGGGTCCTCGTCCTGCCAATCCTGCGGCTCCTCGTCTTCGGGCTCGTCTTCCTCGGGCTCTTCGTCCGCGGGCTCGTCCTCCTCGGGCTCTTCGTCCGCGGGCTCGTCCTCCTCGGGCTCTTCGTCCGCCTCGTCCTCGGGCTCGTCTTCTTCGGGCTCCTCGTCCGCCTCGTCCTCGGGCTCGTCCTCCTCGGGCTCTTCGTCCGCCTCGTCCTCGGGCTCGTCCTCCTCGGGCTCTTCGTCCGCCTCGTCCGCGGGCTCGTCCTCAAAATCGGGAAGCTCCTGGTTGCCGGCGCCCTCCGCCTCCACGCCCGCCAGCAGCGCGGTGAGCGTCCCCGACAGGGCATCGAGCTGGTGCGCCGAGAGCACTGTGCCGTCGACCAGCCTGGGTTCGTCATCCGACAGCAGCCGCTCGAGCCCGAGCAGCAATGAGTACTCCTGCCGCCACTCGAGCGACGGGACCTTGAGGCCCGCGTCGACGTCGATCAGCGCGGCGTCGAGCGCACGCCGTCGGGCGGTCCCGGGCGCAAGCGCTTCCGCCGGCGTTTCGCCCTCGAAGACGAAGCGCTCGCGGGTCAGTTGCTCCGCACGCTTGATCGCGGCAGAGCTCGGAAGGGGGGTGGAATCACCCATCTACGAGCAATTGGAAAAGGTAATGTGGAAAAGGGGAACCGCAGAACCAGGCATGCACGGCTCAGATGACGCTCTCGGTACTCGATGAGAGCTGATAAGGCATCTCCAGAGCAGTCGCATCCTCTCCGCTCCGAGACTCAGAGGATAACGAGTATTTAAGCAGACGGGCGGACGGATCGAATTTGCGTGCTCCGCACCGCCTGCAAAGGAGTGCGTAATTGCGGTCGCGCGCGCGGCTTATGGCAAGCTGTCGGCTGTGGAGATCAGTCATGCCGACACCACGCTCGGCTTCGAGATCCGGCGCCTGCGGACTCAAAGCGAGTTCGCCGCGGCACTGGCACTTCGCCACGAGGTCTTCTGCGTCGAACAGGGCGTGCCCGCCAACGAGGAGCGCGACGGGCGCGATCGCAGCGGCCTGCATCTGATCGCCCTCCAGGACGGTGAGGTGGTGGCGACATGCCGGCTGGTGTTCGTCGGCACAAGCGTGCAATTCAGTCGGCTCGCGGTGAAGCGCAGCGCACGCCGCCAGGGGATCGCGACCGCGCTGCTGCGCGCGACCGACGCCGAGAGCCGTGCGCATGGCGCCAACCGCATCGTGCTCCACGCCCAGACCTATGCGCGCGCGCTGTATGACCAGGCCGGTTACATGCCCCGTGGGCGCGAGTTTGTCGAGGCGGACATCGAGCACATCGCAATGGAGAAGCTGCTCTGAGGGCACTGGTTCAGCGCGTGCTGCGCGCCTCCGTCACGGTCGACGACGAGGCTGTCAGTGAGATCGGAGCTGGGCTGCTGGTGCTGCTCGGCATCACCCAGCACGACACCGAGCGCGACGCCGAGCGGCTCGCCGACAAGGTCAGGGCGCTGCGCGTCTTCGCGGACGCCGAGGGCCGCATGAACGAGCCGCTAGGCGACCGTGAGATCCTCTGCGTGAGCCAGTTCACGCTCTACGGCGACACCCGCCGCGGCAACCGTCCAAGCTTTGTGGCCGCGGCTACCGGAGAGCAGGCCGAGCCGCTTTACGAGCGCTTCTGCACATGGGCTCAGGCCAAGCGCGGCGCCTTTGGCGCGCACATGAAGGTCGAGCTCGTGAACGACGGTCCGGTGACCCTGCTGCTCGAGCACCCGGCTGCGGACGCGCGTTAGGCGCGTACGCGCGGACGGCGCGCCTGGAACTCCGGGACGCCCGCGTGGCAGATGCGCCCACTCGGGTCGTTGGCGGCAGCCTCGAGCACGGTCCAGGTCGCGTCGGCGGCGTCATCCCAGCTCCAGCGCTGCGGCGCGGGTGCCGGCCTGCTCGCCGCCTCGGCCGCGCGCACGAGCGCGTCGAGGTCGTCCGCCGGCACCAGCTCCGCGCGTTCGCCTAGCACCTCGCGCACCGCCGGTACGTCACAGGCGACTACGGGGGTGCCACACGCCAGCGCCTCGACCGGCGTCAGCCCGTAGCCCTCGTCACTGCTCGGGAAGACCAGCGCGCGAGCAGCCGTGTAGATCGCTGCGAGGTCGTCATCGGGCACCTCACCGGTCAGTGTCACGTTCGGCAGGTTGTGCGCCCAGGGCGCGCTCGGCCCGACCAGTACGAGCGGCAGCGATCGCCGCGCTCGGCTCAGGGGGACGATCCGCTTGTGCGGGTCCGGCGACTTCAGGCCGCCGACCCACAGCAGGTAGCTGTCGGGCAGCGCGTATCGCTCGCGTGCCGCCTGCAGCTCGAGCGGCGGGCGCGGGCGGAACACAGGCGCGGCCGCCTCCGGGATCACGTGGATGCGCTCGCTGGGGATCTGCAATGCCGCCATCAGGTCACCGGCCACGACGTTCGTCGGCACGATCAGCCTGCCCGCCCGCTGCGCCGCCATATAGCGCAGCCGCGCGCGCAGCCCGCGGCGCAGCAGCTCACTCGGCGTCTTCAGGGCGATCAGGTCGTGCACCGTCACGACCATCGGCACGGGCGAGCGCAGCAGCGCTCCGTCGAGCCAGGGCGAGTGGTACACGTCGACGCGTGCGCGCTGGGGCGTGTGCGTCTCGATCACTCCGCCGCGCTCGCCCGCGATGAACGCCGTCAACAGCGAGCGGGCGTAGCGCCCGACTCCTCTGCTGTCCTTACCGGCCCGGCTGTCGAACGCGACGTTCATGGGCTGCGCGACCGACTGTATACCTTGCGCGGATCCTGCATGCGCAACCGCTGTCTAAGATCGCTGGCGATGCGAACTCGGCTCACGCGCGTCGCATGGATGGCGGCCACGCTCACAGCTGTGTTGGCGGCGCTCGCGCCCGCTGGCGCAAGCGCCTTTCAGAAGGCGGTCTGGGGGCCGTTGACCCACGCGGGGGTGAACCAGTTCCCGCTGTACCGCTCGCTTGGGGTCAAGATCTACGAGACCGAGCTCGACTGGAACACGGTCGCGCTGTACAGCCCACTGCACCCGACCTCGCCGTCGGATCTCGCCTACGTCTGGCCGGCAATGCTGGGCAAGGAGGTCGCGGCGGCCAAGCGCTACGGCATGCGCGTGCTGATCCAGGTCGGTAACGCCCCCGCCTGGGCAAATGGTGGCCACCGCGGCATGGGCTGGGCGCCGGAGGATCCGCTCGACTACGCCGAGTTCATCAAGGCGGCGGCGCGCGAATATCCGAGCGTCCACATGTGGATGATCTGGGGCGAGCCCAACCGCAAGGACGATTTCCGGCCCGAGGCCCCCGCCAAGTACACGCAGACCAAGCTGACCGCCGCCCAGAAGCGCGCACCGCATCTATACGCGCGGCTCCTGAACGATGCCTACGGTGTCCTCAAGGGCATGAATCGCCGCAACGTCGTGATCGGCGGCAACACCTACACCGCTGGACTGATCGACCCACAGCAGTGGCTCGCCAACCTCGTGCTGCCGAACGGCCGGCGGCCGCGCATGGACATGTACGGGCACAACCCGTTCAGCTACACCGTGCCGGTCTTCGGGGCCGCGCCCTCGGGGTACGGAGAGGTGCAGTTCTCGGACCTGCCGCGGCTCGAGTCCTGGACCAAAACCTACCTCGGCCATCGGCTGCCGCTGTTCCTCTCGGAGTTCTGCGTGCCCACGGCCGTTGACCGAACCTTCAACTTCTACATCTCACCGCCCGCGGTCGCGGCCAGGTGGGTGAAGGACGCGCTCGTCACAGCGCGTCACGCCGGCTACATCGCGGCGCTCGGCTGGGTCAACATCCATGACGACCTGCCGGTCAACTCCTGCGGTCTGATCCAGCAGAATGGCAAGCGCAAGCCGGACTTCTACGCCTTCGAGAACAACTGAGCTGAAGGCCGAGGGCTGAGAATGGATTGTCTGGTCACCGGCGGTGCCGGCTTCATCGGGTCAAACATCGTTGACGCGCTGGTGGCGCGCGGTGACCGTGTGGTGGTGGTCGATGATCTCTCGACCGGCAAACGCGCGAACCTCGAGGCAGCGCTGGCGGCCGGGGTGGAGCTGCGTGAGCTCGACATTCGGGATGCGTCGGAGCTGACCGCCGTGTTCGCGCAGGTCCGTCCGCAGTTGGTCTTCCACCTCGCGGCGCAGATTGATGTGCGCCACTCGGTGACCGATCCGGCGGCTGATGCTCGCTCGAACGTGCTGGGGGCGATCAACGTGCTGACCGCCGCCCACCAGCATGGGGCCACGCGTGTGGTGAACACCTCGACCGGCGGCGGCCTCTATGGCGACGCCGACTCCCTGCCGACGCTCGAGGATCATCCGGTCCGCCCGTTGGCGCCCTACGGGCAGAGCAAACACGCGGCTGAAGGCTACTTCGAGCTGTACGACCGGCTGTATGGACTTTCGACGGTGTCGTTGCGCTACGGCAATGTCTTCGGGCCGCGTCAGGACGTGCACGGGGAGGCGGGGGTCGTCGCGATCTATTGCGGCTGTCTGATCGAGGGGCGCGTGCCGCAGGTGTTCGGCGATGGGCGTCAGACGCGTGACTGGGTCGACGTGGCTGACGTCGTGCGCGCGAACCTGTTGGCGGCCGACTCGGACGTGACGGGCCCCTTCAACATCGCCGGCGGCGAGGAGACCTCGGTGCTCGATCTCGTGGACGCGCTGGCCGATGTGGGCGCCGCGTGCGGCCTCGTCCTGGCCGAC
>JBOGYJ010000200.1:0-37058 GCA_050696795.1 Solirubrobacteraceae bacterium
CGGAGGAGGACGCGGAGGACACGCAGATCGTGATCCCCGCGATTCACCTCGGCGGCGTTGCCAACCTCCCGACCAAGCGCGAGGGCCTCAGCGTGCGGCTGTCCGCCGACGGACTCGACATCATGCAGGGGCCGAGCGACATCATCGGCCGGCTGGTCTGGGATGAGATCGAGGCGATCGAGGTGCCGAACCTGCGCGTCCGCCGCCGGTCCAAGCAGCTGCGAGCGCGCCTGGTCGTGCGCACGCCGCACGGGGATGCGAGCTTCGACGTGCCGGAGGTCTCCGGTGACGACCTGCGCGTGCGAGTCGAGCCGATGATGCGGCTCTACGGTCGCCACTAAGAGCGTAACTGGGACAGGCTCTAAGGGGCCCCACCCGGCGCCAGCGCCGCGCCCGGCATCAAGCGCGCCCGCATGACCTCGATCGCGGTCGGGTTCGCGTCGATCAGGACGAACCGCCGCTCGAGCTTCTGGCAGACGGCGCCCAGCGTCCCCGAGCCCGCGAACGGGTCAAGGCACCAGCCGCCAGGACGCGATGACGCGGCGACGATGCGACGCACCACGCCCTCCGGCTTCTGCGTCGGGTAGCCGGTCTTCTCGCGGCCGTTGGTGGGGACGATCGTGTGGAACCAGACGTCGGTCGGGCGCTTGCCGCGCGCCGCCTTCTCGGCGCTCACGAGCCCTGGAGCCATGTAGGGTTCGCGCTCGACCGCGTCGGCATCGAAGTGATGAGCGCCCGGCTCGCGCACGTAGACGAGGATCGTGTCGTGCTTGGCCGGCCAGCGGCGACGCGGCTTGGCGCCGTAGTCGTAGGCCCAGATCAGCTCGTTGAGGAACGCGTCGCGGCCGAAGATCTGGTCGAGCAGCAGCTTGCAGTAATGGGCCTCGCGGTAATCGATGTGGAAGTACAGCGCCCCATGCGGCGCGAGCAGCTGGCGCACGCGCTGCAACCGCGGCTCCAGGAAGGCGAGGTAGTCGCCGAAGGCATCGTCGTAACTGAGGCTCTGCAGTAGCCTGCTCGAGTATCGATGGCCGCCGAAGCCGGTGCGGGCGCCGGGCCCGTCTGCGTCCGGCGTGCGGCTCACCTCGAGCTGCGAGCGCGTCTGTGCGCGGCCGGTGTTGAACGGCGGATCCATGTAGATCAGATCGAAGGCGGCGTCGGGCAACGCCCCGAGCACCGCCGCGTTGTCACCGGCGATCACGAGGTCGTCGTCGAGCGTCACCTGCTCCGCTGCCGTCTGCACACGCATTCCCGCCCACGATACGAAGTACCCTGGACGCGTGGAAACCGAGCCACCGACCCACCTGCCCGCCTTATATCGACGGCTCAGGGGGTCTCGGTTCGTGGTCAAGGTCACGCGCTACGCGGTCGGCTCGGTGGTGGCGCTGCTGACGAGTGTGGTCGTGTTCGCGGTGCTGCTCGACGCCGGCGTGGGCACCACCGCGGACTCGATCCTGGCGTTCCTCGCCGGGGCGCTGCCGAACTGGATCCTGAACCGCCGCTGGGCCTGGGAGCGGACCGGCGAGATGGACGTGGCCCGTGAGGTCGTCGGTTACACGCTGATCTCGCTGATCGCGCTCGCCGCCTCGTCGGGCGGCACCGGGTGGGCCGATACGTTCCTGCGCCAGCACGTGGGCGAGCAGCACCACGCCCTGCGCGTGCTGCTGGTGACGCTGGCGTACGTGGTCGTGCAGGGGCTGCTGTTCGTGGCGAAGTTCGTCGCCTACGACGTTCTGATCTTCACCGAGGGCGGGCGTTTCCGGCCCACGCTCAGAGCCCGGCGAGCAGGCGGACTCGCGTCCGAGCCCGCGCTCGAATCAGATTCAGCGGCCTGAGGGCGGAGCCCCCGGTGAAGGCGAGCCCGGCTACCTACACGCCGACGCCATCCAATTGATCGTTGCGCTTCACGCCGCCGGGCACACTGCCCCATACACCGCGGTCTCTCACCCCCAGGACGCCGCACTCGTGGCACCTGACGGTCGCGAAGACCGATACCCAGCACAGACACGCGGACCCGATCGCTGGCTCATCTCACCAGATCATCTCCGCACCGTGCTCAACCTGGCGACGCAACCCAACCCCGTCACCGAGACCACCGAGGTACGCCTGGCGATAGACGACCACAGCAGCTTCAGCGAACGACTTCGCGAAGACCGTGCCGCACCGCAGTGGGTCAAGGACTGGGTCGGCCCGTTCTGGATCGAAGTTCACGACGCCCAGGGGGCATTCATCGACCCCTACCTCGCCCTACCGGCTGTTGGCTGCCGTGCGTCTGAGCAGGAGTAGCGCGAGTGCGCCTAGGGCGATGGCACCGACGATCGTGAATGAGCCGAGTGTCAGCGGTCGGTGCCCGTGGGAGTTTGGCGCCAGTAGCGACAGCTCGAGGACGGCGACCCCCTGGACCGGGATCTGGATTGCGACCAGGCGCTGCAGCGGACGTTTGAACACATCGGGTTTCAACAGGGTTCGCCAGGGCAGCGCGAGCGCCAGCGTCCCGAGCAGGTGCAGCAGCTGCACGCCGAAGATCAGTACGAGCAGCTGCCAGGTCAGATCGGCGGGCCGGGTGAGCTGGCCGAGCGCAAGGAACACGATCAACGCCCAGCTCGACAGATATTTCGGCGCGGATGCCGCGAGGAGACTCATGGGCACCCCGATGAAAAGCCAGACGGTTGCGCCGTAGTTCATCAGTGTCAGCAGGATCCCAACGATCGCGAGTGCGACATGGATCACCAGTGCGGGGATGCGCGCGCCGGTGATCGGCGGGTCGGGTGGGGGTGTGAGCGCCGTTAGGTTCATCGTGGCGCTCCGGCCGATCCGGGCCGTCGGGTTTGGCGGCTGAGCTGCCGTAGTCGTGCTGGCAGTGGCAGCGCGTCGCCGCCCTCAGACCAGCGCAGCATCTCCACGCCACTGGCGCGCAGCACTCCGATGCGGTTCTCGCGCTCGATCAGCAGCATGCGGTGCGCGATGCGCTCGTACTTCGTGGCGCCCACGAAGCGCGCCGGTGGCAGCACGTCGACGGCGATCACACGGTGGCCGTTACCAAGCCAGGTCAGCGCAAGCTTGACGGGCTGGTCGTCGAGCAGGCTTGAGAGCAGATATACGAGTGCGCCCGGCGGGAGGATCGGCGAGCGCTGGTGCGCGAACGGGATCGACGACGGTGCTGTGGTCTCGATCGTTCTCATCAAACGCCAGAGGTGCCGTGCACCGCTGGCGTGAGCAATCATCCGGGCGCGACTGGAGAGGTCCTGGAACCCCACGCGGTCACCGAGGGCGATGTAGGCGCCGGCGATCGAGCCGGCCGCCTCGCGCGCGAGGTCGAGTGAGCTGACGCCTTTCTCAGAGGCGAGGTTCAGGTTCCATTGCGCGACCTGCTCACCGACGTCATCACAGCTGTCCATCACGATCAGCACGGTCGCGTCAGCCAGCGCATCGGTGCGCCGCACGTAGAGCTCGCCGGCGCTCTGGCCACGTCGCGCGGTCGCCTTCCAGTCGATCCGGCGCAGCCGATCACCGGGACTGAACGGATGAATGTCACGGAACTCACCGCCATCGCCGAGCCGCGCGGACGCGTGCGAACCGGTCATCGCCTGCAGCCGACGGGGAAGTGGCAGCGCATCGATCATCGTCTGGCTGGGCGGCACAACACGCTCGCCCACGATCGGGTCCTGCGGCACGCTGACCACTGTCGCATCGATGCCGAAGAAGCGGTAATCGAAGCGGATCAGCTCCTGTGGCCCGGAGTGAAGCAGCGGGATCACTCCGACGATCTCGCCGGTCAGCGGGCAGGCGAGCGCGAAATCACACGCCTGACCGGAGAGCATGCTGTGGCGCAGGACGATCATCTCGACCGTCGATGGCGTGCTTATCTCAAGGTCGTAGGCGACGCCCGAGTCGGAGTCGCTCAACGACAGGGTCACGATCGCCTGCTCGTTGCCGGCGGGGCGTCGGTCCCAGCTGAGCGTCACGGCAGTCACGAGCCCCACCGCGAGCAGCGCCACGTCGACGCGCCCCGCGATCAGCCCGATCGCGGCCACCAGCAGCCCGGTCGCGCCGCCTGCCGCCAGCCCCGCCGAATGGGTCCAGTTCGGCGTCGTGGTGGCGGTGGCCTTGTCCTGCCGGCGGATAGACGAGCCGCTCACTGCTGCGCGGCGGCCGAGCGCGCCCCGACGGCGGGCGGGCCGGGCACATCGGCGACGATCCCGGCGACGACATCTGCGGTGCGTGTACCGTCGGCCCACGCCTGGGTGGTGAGCGAGAGCCGGTGGGCCAGCACCGGGACGGTGACCCGCTTGATGTCCTCGGGGACGACGAAGTCGCGTCCGTCGATCACCGCCAGCGCGCGGGCGACCAGCATTAGGCCCTGCGAGCCGCGTGGCGAGGCGCCGACCTCGATCGCCTTGTGGCGGCGGGTGGCGGCGGCGATGTCGACGCAGTAGCGGGCGATGTCGGGCTCGACGTAGACGCGCTCGATGCCGGCCTGCGCCGCCGCGAGTGTGGGTGCGTCGATCACCGGCTCGACGCTCGCGACCTCACGACGGCGCTCGACGCGGTTGAGCAGGATGTCGGTCTCGCGCTCGCGCTCGGGGTAGCCGACCGCGAGGCGCACCATGAAGCGGTCGAGCTGTGCCTCGGGCAGCGCGTAGGTGCCCTCGTACTCGATCGGGTTCGAGGTCGCGATCACATGAAACGGCGAGGGCAGCTTGAAGCTCTGCCCCTCGACCGTGACCTGGCCCTCCGCCATCGCCTCAAGCAGCGCCGACTGCGTCTTCGGTGAGGTGCGGTTGATCTCGTCGGCGAGGAACAGGCCGGTGAACAGCGGGCCGGGGCGGAACACGAACTCGGTGGTCGCCGGCGAGTACACGAATGAGCCGGTGATGTCGGCCGGGAGTAGATCGGGCGTGCACTGCAGCCGGCGGAAATCGAGACCGAGCGCGGCGGCGAGACTGCGCGCCGCGAGCGTCTTGCCGAGCCCCGGCACGTCCTCGAACAGCACATGACCACCCGCCAGCACGCTCGCCAGCGCCAACTCGATGGCGTTGCTCATTCCGACCACGACGGTGCCGACACGCTCGGTCACACTGGCGGCCAGCCTCGCGATCTCGTCGACCGCGAGGGCGTCCGGGCCTGCTACTGCTTCATCGTTCACGGAGCCTCCCGAGGCTGAATGGGATCGCCGGCGGCGGGACCCCAGGGGCGCGCGCGTGGTTGCGGTGCCGGGTAGTGAGTTGAGTCGGTCTCGTCGAGCGCGTCAAGGCAGGAGATAAGAGCTCGCAGGGTGGGCACTCGACCCTGCCGTCCGGCCAGCACCCCGTAGGTCTCAGGACCAATGCGACGCTCGATCGCCGACCGCTGATCCGCCTGGTCCAAATCAAGGCCCTCGAGCAGAAGTCGCCGTCGCACGAGTGACTGCAAACGTTCAAACGCGACAACGTCAACATAACCCCATCCGGGGTGCAGCAATGAGGACAGGCTGGCGACATCGCTGCGCGAGCCGCGCTGACGCGCACGCCCGCTGCGCCGCCAACCGAGATCCCTGGAATCCGGGTCCGAGGAGCCGGACAACAACACCAACCCGGCCACCGTGACCGAGCAACCGGACAGACTCGCGCGCCAGGCGTCAAGCCCGAAAAACCAGCAGACCACCCCGATCAGAACCCCGGCCCCAACGAGCCTCACCGCCGCTCGGCAGTTTAGCAGCAGCAGCACCTCACTGACACGTCGGCTGGACGTTCTCACCATGTCCCTATCTCGCGTGCGCCACCGGTCGACTGCCAACTTGAGACCAAGTGCTGGAGTGCCTCTCTCACCTGCGCAACATCATCTGGCGTGACCGGATGCTCCCCGAACCTGACACGCAAATACAGCCGTAGCAGCGTTCGCACCGCACGATCATCAACGAACACGACACCAAGAACCCGCGAAGTGAACTCAGTCGGGGTCTCCGCCCTGCGGCGCGCGATCCCCGACTCCTCAGCCGTCTCCTGCAACCCAAGCCATGCACGCACAACAGCATCCCCAGGCTCAAGCCCCTGATCGAGCGCCGCCAACGCGAGATCGATGCCAGTGAGCACCGTTTCCGGCTCGGGCTCAAACCCTGCCTCACCCGCCTGACGGGACATTCCTTGCCCGGTCGCACGCAGCGACGACTCAGCCGGCTCCACAGCGGACGCCGAACCGCGATCCCGCCACCAACGCCACGCGAACACAGCCATTACCGCCAACGCCACCACCACGATCACGGCACCGATCACCACGAGCCAAACCGGTAGCCCGGAGTCTCCACCCTGCCCAGGAGCCCGACGGGCGCGGCCTGGTATGTAGGAACCTCCGGTCGTGCGCCTCAGACGGCCGGGGCCCGGAACCCAACGTGCGCGCGTGAAACGCGCAGTGCCACCAATCCCCGCCGCCACAGTCACCAACACCACCAGCAACACGCCAACAAACATCGTGCGCCGCATCACCGCTCGTGCCCCAGACTGCAGAGCAGCGAGACGGCGCGTGATCACAGCCACCAATCTATCCCTCTACCCATGAACGGATGCGTGCCCTTGCGCACTCCACTTGGAGGCTTGCGCATCCCATAGCTGTGCATACACCGTGCCCTTCGCGTACAGCGCGTCGTGGGTTCCCGACTCGACTGTCCCTCCCTCCTCGAGCACGATGATCCTGTCCGCTCTGGCTGCGACCGCCAGCCGGTGCGCGATCACCAGTACGGCGCTACCTGGCAGACGCCTGCGGATAGCCGTGCAGACGGCTGACTCCCCGGGACCGTCAAGGTGCGCAGTGGCTTCATCCAACAACACAACGGCGGGCCGCCGCAGGAGAAGCCGTGCGATCGCAATACGTTGGCGCTGGCCGCCAGAGAAGCGCGCGCCCCGCTCCCCGACCTCTGTGTCTAGCCGTCCTGGCAGCTCAAGGATCGTTGGCAGCAACCCCACGTCTTCAAGTACTCCGTATATGTCGTCTTCGGCCGCATCTGGCTTGGCGTAAAGCAGATTTGCACGCAAAGTGTCGTGTAAGAGATGCGTGTCTTGCGATGCGAGTCCTACTCTCCAGCGGATTGTTTCCTCAGCAATAGTGCCAATGTCGAGCCCGCCGAGGCGTACGGTGCCGTGCTGGGCGTCCAGAAGCCCTGCCGCAAGGTGCGCAATCGTGGTCTTACCTGTACCGGACTTTCCCACAATCGCTAGCCATTCACCAGGTCCAACGTGAAAGCTGAGCGAGTTCACCACCGGATCGGGGCGCGGGCTGTCGCTGCCCCGCACCTCGGCATAGGGGCTTGCAGGGTTGCCTAGCGATCCGAGCATTGAGTGCAGTTCCGTTGGGTACCAAAATGTAACCTCGTCGAACGCCAGAGCCAGCGGTGGGTCGACCCGGAGATGAGGCCGGGCGTTGGAAACCTCGGCAGTGGCAATGTCGATCAACTCAAAAACGCGGTCGAACGAGACGGACATCCCGATAAGGGCGCTCATTACCTGCGGTACCGCGGAAAAGGACGCGACGAGTTGCGTTGTGTAAGCAGCCATGGCGACGACTGTCCCAACCGAGATGTCTTGGTGTAGCGCCATCGCGCCGCCGAATCCATATACGAGGCCAAGAACCACGCACCCCGACAGCTGGAGACCGTTGGCCATCGCTCCTGAGTAGAGTGAGTTGGTAACGCTTAGTCGTCGTAGCGTTTCCGCCTTCGTAGCGAAGCGTTCTTCTTCGACAGCTCCGCCGAAGAGTCTGGCCACTATGGCGCCGGAAACGCTAAAGCACTCGATCAATGATGAGGCCATGCTGGCCTGAACTTGATACGTCTGCTGATTGACAGGAATCATTCGCTGCTTGATGAGCCGGCTGAGCCCCAGGCATGGCAGGACTCCGAATAACGCCAAGAGGCTTAGTTGCCATGAGACTGTTGCCATGGCAACCAGCAGGAAGCTGAGCCCAAAGATGGTTCCGATCGATGTACTGATCAGTTCGGCCACCGCGCCAGGCGCAGAGAGGACGTCGCTTTGCACACGGGCCGTGAGGGCACCAGTGCGGGCATGGAGAAAAAAGTTCAACGGCATTCGCATCACATGGCCGAATAGCCTGGTACGGGTGTCGTACACGATGCCTTCAGTGAGGCTGGCGGTGAGCCAGGCGGCGAACATCTGAAAACCGCACCACAGCGCCGTGAGGAAAATCAGGGCGGCAACGATCATCCAGATGCGCGCGACCGCGTCTTTGGCGATGATCGCATTCACTATGTCGCGGTAGAGGAGCGGCTGCACTGCTGGCAGGGCCGCCAAAGCCACCGACACACCGCACAGCAACCGCATCTTCTGCCGGTAGGGGCGCAGCAACATCCGTATTCTGCGGAACAAGTTCGGGGTTCGAAAAGAGCTCGGCAACTCGTGCGCCGGAGTCCGAAGCCGGCGCGCACCATAACGCCACCAAAACGGCAACTTGGGCCTGGGAGACTCCTGGGCAGAGTGCGACGGCTGGTCAGACATGCTCGCCAGTCAGTGCAGGACCCCATTCGTAGTCTCCGCCAAGCGTCTCAGCCAGCCAACGTAGCGTCGAGTCAGGAGGGGCATTCGTAGTCCATCCCGTTCGGGTGCCAAACCGCAAGTCGCCCGAGCGAACCGCTGAGACCATGTCGAGAACACCGCTACGGATTCCCTCAAAGACACGCATCTGTCCGGCGACTGCTACCGCGTCCTCGCCCGCATCCAAAGTCCCTGCATGAAGGGGTAGACGCGCACGACCGCATTCACGGACTCCACTCCACGCGACCAAAAGCAGTTCCCCCGCTTGCGGCGCAAGTGTGCGGCGAGCCGATGACCGTCCGTCCTGAGGGGCAGAAACCGGCCGACTGAGCTTCGGGTCAAGTGATCCCACCGCGCCAAAGACCTGTTTGATGCTCAGGTAACCTAGTTCAGCGAGTAGCTCGTCTGCTTTCGCGAGCAGGTCCGTGGGGATCATGTGGATTGGCACCGACCGACCTAGCCCGACAGCATCTGCCTCGACCCGGTTCGTATAGATGATGCTGTCGTCTCCGGGACCGTGCTCGTGGGTGTGGGAGAACGCAATAGTCGCAACGTCGGGCATCGGCGCCACCCCTAGAAAGTCGAACACTCCGTCGACTACTGCCGCCGGCTCACCTACGAGCTCCTCGTAGCGGACCCTGTGAGTCAACGCTTGGCTTCGTTCGCAGTCCAGCAGCGACGATGTCATGTCGATCCAGCAAGCCACCAAGGCAGCAATCGAGTTAGCCGGGTACGAAACCGCGTACGGTTTGAAACCGAACGCAAATAAACCCCACGGAGAGGCCTCCAAGCCTGAGGCGACGACATCCAGGCAGTGACGGTATAGGCATACAAACCTGGCCTCGGGCCACACACCCACAAGCAGCGGTGCGTGCGCAGCCGAAACCAACGACTTGTCGCACCATATCTCCCGTCCACGCCCTTGCAGGTAGGGCGTCATCAAGCCGTCTACAAGCGCCCGCACGGCGCTGCCGCCCACCTCATCCCCAGTCGACTGAAGAACGCGGCTTGTATGCGCAACAGCAAGGCAGATCTCGGCAAGGTTCAGCTCCGGGGGACAAGCGACCTGCGGGTGACTATCAATCAGGTAGCGCAAAAGCGTTGAGCCAGACCGTGGGCACGTCAGAACGAACGCAGGTTCTCTGTTCTTGAACCCCGCCTCCGGAGATGCCATCTATACCTTCTCCCCTGCAGCAAGCGCTGCGTCGCGAGCCGCGAGCCATTCGGCTCGTGCTGGAACGGCAGCACCGGCAGCAATGACTTTTCCGGACGCCGAAATCCGGCAGAAGTACGGGAAGACGCCGCGCGGGTTGTATGTCCTCAGTACGCTCTCTGCTGGCCCCGCCGTAGAGACAGCAGAAGTAGTCAAGAGGTGTCCCTCCGGCAGATGGCGCACCATCCATTTCGTGGTGCGCGCTGGCGAGCTGTCAGAGACTACGACTAGTAATTCGGGCCCATCTGGACCGCGCGCGGCGAGATTACGCAACAGGAGTGTGCAGTGCTCACAGTTCGGGGATAAAAAGAGGAGCGTTACTCCGCTCGGTTCCCAGAGGGCAGAAAGACGTCGCTTACCGCCCGCTAGCGCCAATGCCGTCATGTCCGGGGCGGCCGCACCAACCGCTAGCCCATTGCGGACGCCTGCGCCCGCGCCAGCATCTATCTCGCTTCCAATGAACACGTCCTCATAGAGCCGCTGCCGGCGGTCGTAGAAGACGATGATGCGCAACAACAAGGCAAAGGTGAGCAGCGCGAAGGCCCAGCCGGCGACCACCAACCAAAACAATGTGGAGACAGAGACGATGGCCGCTTCAGTCATCCGACAGAGGTCCACGAAGCACTCGAACAATTGGCCCGAGATTTATCACCAGAAGCCCCAGAGCAGCAGCAGGCCCGAGCAGCGCGACGACCAGGCCAAGGCGCGGCAAAGGGGCCGCCCCAAACGCGATCGCAAACGCCGCGCACGCACTGAGGACCAGCAGCAACACGGTCCGGAGAAGCTCCATGCTCCCGACCTGATCGTCCGATGCTCCGAAGCAGTGACAGCCCCCCGCAACCCCTGCGCGGATAGCTCGCCACAGCACGCCAGTGAACAGCACAAGCATGGCCGTAGCAGCGTAAATACCAAGTCGCGCAGCGCCGCCCGCCGGGATGCAACGCGCTACGGCACATACGGCTTCCACTCCGACAACTGAGGCTGCAACCCCAGTCGACAGGCTGCCACCATGGCCTCGGAGCCGGTTCCCAGCGTCCCGGAACCCTGCCCAGTCGCGGACCGCGGCGGCCGCGGACGCGAAAAAGGCGAACGCGACAGCCGCTGAGCATAAGAACGCGACGCCACTCACGATGCCCCCGCAGCAGGATCATCGACAAAGTGCCAACCCGGTGGACCGCCGAGGATTAGATGATGCCTGGCGTCGCCGTAATCAGACCGCAGCCTGACAAGCGCCTCGCACTGTCTATACGCGCTCGAAAGCATGGCATCGTCGGCTTCGTTGGGTGCCGTTATGGGCAAGCCAAGGTCGCGAGCTTCGTCTCGGAGAATCGGGAAGTCATGAGAGACGTAGTCAGATAGGAGCCGTTCGAGCATCTCATCCCCGCTAGCTACACCGCAGCGGCGTCCGGCCAACAGTCGGCGAGCTATTTGGCGGATAGAGGCCTCAGCCTTATAAAGGCCTGACAGCGCGGCTAGCGTTGGATTGTCGAGAGAAAGCGCTCTAAACATCGCGACCGCATCGCCGTCGAACCAATCAGACGCGACCTGAGAGAGATACGGGAGATCCGCGGTTGACCATGTCATCACGTCGCGGCCTTTGATCGGTCGCAACGTCAGAGACGCGTCAAGCGGCCCGAGCTCCGCCACCTTGCTGAGCATCAGGCTGTCAGCAGCCAGCGTCAGAAGCGTTGCCGCCGACCGGGCACCGCGCGGAACCACCACCCGCAAATGACTCGAAGCCGCCTGCAGAAGCATCCCAATCTTGAAGGCCGCCATCGCGCGACCGCCTCTACTGGAAAGCACCAACGTCAGCGGACCTTCGATGTTCATAGTCCCCACCGCAGTCTCGACCGACCGGACTGTGTCATGGTCGATAGCGCCCCAAAGCACGATAACGGGCTGACCGCTCTCTCCCGAAAGACGATCCAGTGGTGACCCAGGAAGAACCACGACTGGTTGACCCGTTTCTCCCAGCTCACGGCTAGACAGATCCCCGCTCGTCACGCTGCGGACCCAATGAGTACATCGATCGTGGCATCGCACAGCCGCAACTCTGGGTGAAGGCCCTCAAGGTAAAGGTATTGCCCGATCGGATTCAACTCAAGAAAGTACAGCTCCCCATCCTGCGTCTCGACGAGATCAATCGCAGCGAAAGTCAGGCCATAGCTCACGACTATCGCCCGGCAAGCGTCATTGACAGCTGACGATAAGTTCACCACCGACGTTGTCTCTCGGGTCCACAGCGTGCGCCAATCAGGCTCCGATACGCTCGGCTCACGAGGTTCCAGACTGACCGCGAACACTTCGTCGCCGATGACGGTCACTCGAAACTCGCGCCGCTTGTCCAAGGACTCCTGGAACTGACACGGTGCGAAGCCAAGTGAGCCACGGACGGACAGATCGTACGACGAGACCATCGTAGTCGGGCACGAGAACCCCTTGGAAGTGGTTGCAGTGTCCCCGCGACACATATCCATGGCAATCGTGCTTGCCGTCAGGAGCTTATACACGCACTTGCCGCCGTGCCGATCTGCGAACCTCAGCGCATCTTCCAGGTTATTCGTTACAACCGTGTCAGGCGCCGCGAAATTGAAGCTTCGCGCACGTGAGAGCTGCTCAAATTTGTATGAGGCCTGTTGAACTGACGTAGGGTGGTTCATCCACACGCAGCACATCGTCTGCCATGCCGCCCACAGAGCGTGATGCCACTCTGACTGGACAAATTCCGCGTCCTTGCTGTCGTCCCGTGGTAGCGCTGGGCCAGAACGTAGGCCACGCCACCACACAGCACGCACCTGATCGAGCCGAACCCGACGCTCGGTGTCAAGCATCACAATCTCACCCTCCCACGGCGACTGAGGAGCAAGACGTAACGAGAGATGAGTTGTGTAGAGCGAAGTGACGTCGATCAATCGCGTAAATCCGTGGCCGCGTGCGATGAGTCTCCGTGACAGATGATCTGCCTGCCTGTCCGCTGGCCCAGCGACCAACAGCAACTCACCGTCACGACCGCGCCGGTCGCGAGGGCCGGCGCGACGCGTTGCGGTGACACTAGTCACGGACGCCGTAGCCGAGCTCGCCCGCACACGGCCGTGTCAGCGATCCTTGGGACTCGGGTCTAGCCGCCGTCGTAATCGCACTGGTAACCCTTGTTCTGGATTAGCAGTCCAGTGAGACTACAGTTGGTTTCGCCTGGCACGCGGCAATACGTGTAGCCGTTGTTCTTGACAGTAGTGCATAACGGCGCACCGAGGTTCGGGTCGTCGAATGACTCGTTCCAAGCGACGAGCTGCCTCTCTGAGTCGTAACGGCCCACGATGCGAGAGTCGTACTCGTTGGGCACCGCGGGTGGCGCCAACTCCGCGCCAAGGGGTGCGTGACCGGACTCGTCTTGCATGTTGCCCTCCCTACGGGACTGAACTTATGGGATAACGAACAGCTCTCCAACGTCTGCGAACGTCCAAGGTGCATCAGCACTTCCGAGCGACTGCCCGGCGACCAACGCATTTGTCTTACACTGCCGTGCGCATCACTAGTCACGGTCGCCGGGACGCCATGCCCTGTCGTGTTTACCGACACGACAGGGTGCCCGAAAATTGCTCAAACGCGCAACTACCACTACGTCCAAGTCAGTCTCCCTCAGACCATCTCGCGGATGGCCCGAGCCTACTCCGGGCGGACTAGCCTGTCAAGAATGCTGATGCTCTACGAGACGGTGGGTTTCGGCTACCGGCCCGTCGACCCTCAAGTAAGAGTGGAGAGTGCGGCCCCGCCAATCCGGCCTGTCGTAGCAGGCCGACACGTCCGCCGACTTTCGAGGGAAGCACGAGCTGCTTAGGGCTTGGACCAGGCCCAGTCGAGCATCCCAGACGGCACCCATGTCGTTTCACGCCGGCAGTCACTAAACTAAAAGTCGCTCGAGGCTTCTGTCCCTACCAGCTCGATTAGGGACCAGAGGCACCGCACGATGCCGACATGCCCACTTCGGAGGCGATGACCGGGATCGTTGCGGAGATGGATGCCGACGGGTTCGACGCGAGGCGAGAGGATCATCGGCGCGGGCCCTGGCTCCACATCCCGGTTGCGCGGCATCGTCGATGACTACTACCGGACGATGAGCTGATCCGACCGAAGTCTGAGCTGTCCCCCAAGAGCCGCGGTAGCCGAGTGCTATCGCGGCTTCCTTTTTGTCGGGGCACCGCTTGCTTGCACCTCAAGCTGCCACATCGCTTCGCGACTGTGGCAGGCGGGCGGCGTATCGCGAGCCCCGACCCAGTTCACACCCATGTCTGTTGACCAAAAGACTTCCGCCCGACGCTCCGAAAGGGCACGCCACCGCGGCAGATCACGCAAGGCCAAGACCGCACAGCATCGCCCCGCCACACGGAATGAGCCAGGCCGGGTTTGACGGAGGCTTCGAATGGAGGGCGTTCTGTCCTCCTGGAAGGAGAACCTCCAGTCATGTCACGTCCGAGGAAGTACCCGCAGGAGCTGGTTGATCGCGGTGTCAGGCTCGTGCTCGAGTCCGGCCGGCCGATCGCGCATATCGCCGCCGAGCTTGGTTTGCCGGCGGAGACGCTACGCAAGAAGGTGCGTCAGGCCGAGGCTGACCGGGGCCTCAGGCCGGACCTGCCGTCGACCGCGGAGCGGGAGCAGATCAAGGAGCTCAAGCGTGAGAACGCTGAGTTGCGCCGCGCGAACGAGATTCTGCGTGCCGCGTCGCTGTTTTTTGCGGGCGAGCTCGACGGGAGCCGACCGAAGTGACCGCGTTTATTGATCAGAAGCGTGGTGACTACGGCGTCGAGCCGATCTGTGAGGCCCTTGGGGTCTCGGCATCGGCGTACTACCAGCGCAAGACGGGGCAGCGGTCCGCCAGGGCCGTTGAGGATGAGCGGTTGCTGGCGCTGATCCTCAAGACGCACGAGGCCAACTTCTACGCCTACGGGTACCGGAAGATGTGGAAGACCTTGCTGCGGGCTGGGGAGACGGTGTCGCGTTGCCGGGTGCAGCGGTTGATGGCCGCCAACGGGATTCAGGGAGCGAAGCGGCGCGGGAAGCCGTGGCGGACCACGATCAGCGACCCCAGCGCTGAGCGGCGTCCTGATCTGGTGAACCGTGACTTCACCGCCAGCGCCCCGGATCGCCTTTGGGTTGGGGACTTCACGTACCTGAGGTGTTGGGAGGGACGGCTGTTCTTCAGCTTCGTGATCGACGTGTTCTCTCGCCGGATCGTCGGCTGGCAGCTCGCCTCCCACATGCGCACCGACCTCGTCTTGGACGCGCTGCGGATGGCGTTGGGGACCCGGCAGCCCGGCGCTGACTTCACGTTGATCACGCATTCGGATGCCGGATCTCAATACACCTCCCACGACTACGCCCAGGTGATCGACGACCATCGCGTGCTCGCTTCTGTGGGGTCGGTCGGAGATGCATTCGACAACGCCATGGCCGAAAGCTTCGTTGACTCGTTCAAAACGGAGCTGATCAAAGACCGGGTCTGGCAATCGCGCTCACAGCTTGAGCTCGCGATCCTCGAATACATCGACTGGTTCAACAACCGCCGCTTGCACGAGTCACTCGGTGACATCCCACCCGTCGAATTCGAGACCGCCTGGGCCGCCAGCGCCAACACCGCGATCTGCGGCGAGCTGCCTGTCGCAGCCGATGATCCCAACCCCGCAGAGCGGCTTACAACGCCCCGCCCGCATCCCGGTCACACCGAAACTGGCGTCTTGACCCTGAATCCCGTCGACGTCGACGTCGAACGCGCGGGGCCCGAAACGGCCTCAGGGAAGAACCGGGTTCCGCTAGGACCGCGCCAAGCCTCTCAGTCGACGAAAGCCCCCAGCTGGTCTCTCTGACCCCTAGGATCTGACCACCATCAACCAACAGGAACCTACTAAAACAGCCTCCGTCGAACCCGGTCCGTCTCAGAAGCGGAACTTCCGGCACGACGACCTCGTCGCCGTCGACCTCTTCTCCGGATTCGGGGGCCTAACCCAAGGAATCGAGCGCGCCGGGTTCACGACGATCATGGCCGCCAACCACAACGAGTACAACGTCGAGGTCCACGAGGCCAACCACCCCAACGCGGAGCACTGGATCGCGGACCTCGTCGACACCGAATCCAGCGACTGCCACTCAGCACGGGACCTCCCGCCGGCCGACATGCTGGTCGGCGGATCCTCATGCGTGAACAACTCGCAGGCCAATACCAAGAGGGCGTACGCGCAGGGACTCAACCTATTCACCCTCGAGGATCCTGACTTCGAGGAACGCGTCACCAACTCTGAACGCGATCGCGCCACCGCGCTGTGCTTCCTGCAGTACGCGCAGCTCCATCACCCGCGACTAATCCTCGTCGAATGCACCACCCAGCTCGCGTCCTGGGGCAACGCGCTCCCCAACAAACCCAAAGTCGGCGACGGGTCCACCTATCGCTGGTGGCTCAAGCAGTTCGAGCTGCTCGGCTACCGCTACCGCGTTCTGTATCTCAACTCGATGTTCTTCGGCGTCCCGCAGTCACGGGACCGTGGCTACTGGGTGTTCTGGGACAAATCCCTACCCACGCCGGACCTCGATCATCGCCCCGTCAGTCACTGCGGCCGCTGCGACACGCTCGTTGAAGCGGTGTGGACATGGAAGACCGGGATCCCGCCGACCGGCAAGGTCACCTACGGCAACCAGCACATCTACCGGTGCCCGTCCTGTCACAGCGAAGTCATACCACCGCACACCCCGGCGATCAACGCGCTCGACCTGAGCGACCTCGGGCCGAAGATCAAAGACCGCGACAAGCCGCTGGCCGACGCCACTGTGGCGCGGATCGAACGGTGCCTAGCTCGCTTTCCCGAGTTTCCAGCAGTGCTCATGCCCGCGAAGGCTCTGCGCGGATCTGAACGGCACCCGTGGCAACCGATGTCAACCCAGACCAGCCAGCAGGAAACAGCCCTGCTTTCCACGGGAGCGCTCGTGAAGGCCGCGGGCAACACCTTCGAATGGCCTGGATCAACTCCGCGGCCCACTCAGCGGCGCCGGCCCGACTCAGCGGCGACGCGAAGCGGCCCGCTCGAGCGACTGGGGCGCGGCGGCAGCGGAAGCCGCGCGGGTGCGTCGTCCGTCGACGGCCGCCGCCGGTGGAGCGTCCGCGCCGTGGAAGGCCAGCGCCCCTTCGACCTCGATGTCCTTCCACTCCTCCCAGACGCCGGTGACGCCGGTGGTGAAGTCGAACTGTGGAGACCAGCCGGCGCCGTGGGCCTGAGCTGGATCGACGATCACGGCCGGCATCTCACCGGGACGCGCAGGACCGTGGGTGACCGCGACGTCGGCGCCGGAGACGCCACGCACCACTTCGATCACATCGAGCACGGACAGGGACTTACCTGCGCCGATCACGACCGGGCCTGACCAGGTCGCGTTGCTGAGCGCGATCATCATCGCGCCGACGACGTCCGCGGCGTGCACGTAGTCCCGCACCTGCAGGCCGTCGCCGTAGACCTCGAAGGTGTTCCCGAGCCGGATGGCGCGCATCAGGCGAGCGACGATGCTGTCCTTGGCCTGCATCCCGGGCCCGTAGACATTGGTCAGGCGCAGCGCCGTGCAGCGGATGCCGTAGACGGCTGTGTAGGCAGACATCATCATCTCGCCGGCAGCCTTGGTCGCGCCGTACGGAGTCAGCGGCCGCAGGCTCGAGCGCTCGGTGATCGCCGGGTCGAGCATCGGCCCGGTGACCGCGTTGGTGGAGGCGAACACCAGCGCGCGCACGCCGGCGGCGCGAGCGCCCTCCAGCACCCGGTGGGTGCCGGCGACGTTGGTCTGGTAGGTCAGCTCGGGGCGCTGCACCGAGCGCAGCACTGAGGTGACCGCGGCGAGATGGACCACCCCGTCGAAGCCCCCATCGAAGGCGGCGTCGATCACCTCGGGGTCGGCGATGTCGCCGCGAACCACGTCAACTGCGGGGTCGGGATGCGCCTGAAGGTCCACGACCCGGACGCTGGCGCCCGCGGCCACCAGAGTGGAGACGACATGCCGGCCGATGAAGCCTGACCCGCCGGTGACCAGCACGCGCTGGCCCCCAAGGGCACCTGCCGCGACGCTCACGCTCCCGCCAGTACGGCGGACTTCGGACAGAGGATTCGCATTCGGGTGCTCCTAATACCTTCGGGTCGATTGGGTCCCCGGCGCCAGCTGCGGCTCGAGACCCCAACAAGAGATGCGTGCCGAGGGACTACCTACGAGACAACGCCTGCGCGCAGAGCCACGCAGCATAGCCAATCGCGTAGGCAGCCGCTATTGACCGGCGACCGGCAGTCATACCACTCGGAACGTGGGACGCGTTCGGCGAACCCAACGGATACATCCCAGGATAGCTCGGCGTGTCAAGTGCGCGTCAGCGCACAAAGACTAATCCTGGAGCCGCTGCGCGGCACGCAGCGCGTCGGCGACGCTCGCCGCCGCGCTCGCCACCGTCGCCGCGCGATCAGCCGGCCCGACCACGGCGGGCGGCGCGATCCGCGCCTCATAGGCGGCGCGCTCGAGCGCGTCCACCTGTGTGAACATGCGATCGGCCCCGAGCAGCCGCCGCAGCGGCCCGACGATCGGGCTCGGCAGCACCGTCTCGAGCGTGATCAACCAGCCGAGCTGCCGCGGTACGTACACCTCGGCGCGCCCCGTCTGTAGAACGCCCGCGATCGCGGCCGCGACCTGCTGGGGCCTGACGAGACGCGCGCCCCGCAACGCCCTCACACCATCGGACATGTCGGTTCCGGTGAGGTTCGGAAGGATCAGATGCAGCTCCAATCCGCTGCCCTCCAGCTCGATCCGCAGTGATCCGGTCAGGCCAACGATCGCGTGCTTGCTGGCGGAGTAGGTGGCGATCCCGGGCGACGGGGCGCGCCCCAGTCCCGAGGATAGGTTGACGATGTGCCCGCTGCCACGCGGGAGCATCCGCTCGACTGCCAGCTTGCAGCCGAGCATCGTGCCGCCCACGTTCACCTCGAGCACCCGCGCGGCGACCGCATCAGACTCGCGCGCGAACTCACCCATTGGCGCGATGCCGGCGTTGTTGACGAGCACATCGAGCGGCCCGAGCTCACGCTCGACGCGATCGAGGAAGCCGCTGAAGCTATCGCGGCTGGTGACATCGAGCGCCGTCCCGATCACGCCCGCGCCGAGCTCCTCGGCAACCGCTCGCGTGAGTTCGCCGTCCAGGTCGCCGATCGCAACGCGAGCGCCGTGCGCGAGCAGCACGCCCGCGGTCGCGCGCCCGATGCCGCGAGCGCCGCCGGTGATCGCCACAACCTTGCCGTTCAGCGCCCTGAGCTGCTTCGCCATATCTCTCTCCGGCCTCCTGGGGTCGCTCGTTAGGGGTCCTGACGCGGTCGCGCAGGCACGCCGGTGACGGTCTCGCCGCCGGGCACGTCCCTGGTGACCACCGCCCCGGCGCCGACAACCGCGCCCGCGCCGATCACCAGCGGCTCGCCCGGTAGGCCGTTGACGGTCACCGCTCCGGTCCCCATGAAGGTGTACGGCTCGAGCGTCACGTTGCCGGAGATATGCACGCCCGGCGAGAGCGTCGAGTAGGCGCCGACCACCGCATCGTGCCCGATGGTGCAGTCGAGGTTGATCTGCGCATGTGCCTCCACACTGATGTTGACGGTCAGGATCGACCCCGCGCAGACAACCACGCCCTCGCTGAAGACGACGTACTCGTGGTCGTATTCGACGTTTGGGTGAACCAGCGGCGCGCTCGACGCGAGTCCCGCCTCGAGCGCCTTGTCGATCAGCCGCTCGCGCAGCTTGGGGTCACCGACGGTCGCTATCACATAGGCACCCCGATACCGCGCCGCGGCCTGCTCCAAGCTCAGCACGGGCCGGCCGTTGAGCTCCGCTGCCGGGGCGTTGTCATCGATGAAGGCGGCCACCGTGAAGCTCTCTCCTCGCCACTGCGCGCGTCCGGCCCAGGAGGCGACCTCGCGGCCGAAGCCGCCCGCACCGAAGATCAAGAGCTCCCGTGTCGGCATTGGCCGCGATCCTACCCGTCGGCATCGTCCGGGGCCGCCGGGGTGGGCGGGGTCAGATCCACACCGCCGCTCTCATCCGCGTGGTAGAGCCCGTGCCCGCCGAGCACCATGCGTGCGGTCATCGCCAGGATCTTCAGATCCAGCCACGTCGAGCGATGCTCGACGTACCAGATGTCGAGCTCGATCCGACGGGACCAGGGCAGCGACGCGCGGCCGTTCACCTGCGCCCAACCGCTGATCCCCGGGCGCACGAGCAGGCGCTCGCGCTGGCGCTCGGTGTAGAGCTCGACCTGCCCCATCAGCGTCGGCCGCGGCCCGACGATCGACATCTCGCCGCGCACGACGTTCCACAGGTTCGGCAGCTCGTCGAGCGAGGTGCGCCGCAGGAACTCACCCATGCGCGTGATCCGCGAGTCGCCCGCCAACACCGCCAGCCCCGCCCCGATGTGCTCGGCGCCGGTGACCATCGTGCGCAGCTTGAAGATCTGAAACGGCTTGCCGTCGAGGCCCGCTCGAGTCTGCGCGAAGATCGGGCCGCCGCGCGACTCGAGCCGGATCAGCACGCAGAACCAGAACACGAGCGGCGCCGTGACGATCGTGGCGGGCACCGCGATCAGCAGGTCGAGCGCGCGCTTGAGGCTGTCGGTTCCGGTGCCGGCCCGCTGGCCAGCACCGGCTAAGGGCCGCATCACCGGGTCCCCTCCACCGTTTCCCAGACCGGGGAGCGCTCGCCCCGCAGCCAATCCCACAGCCCGGCCGCGAGCGCCCAGTTGGTAACGACGTAGTAGCGCGCGACCAGCAGCAGCCGCGCCGGCAGCACCGAGGCGAAGCCCGCGCCGGCGTACAGCGCCAGCTGCGCCGCGAGCGTGACGATGTAGACCACACCATGCCCGAGCAGCGCCAGGTTGGCGGCCAGCGCGAGCAGGTGCAGGAACGGCACCAGGTAGCGCAGGATGCGATGCGAGAAGATCATCAGCGCGTACAGCGGGCTGTAGCCGCGCGGCGAGATCAGGCCGCTTGAGAAGAGGGTCGGCCAGGTGCGGCGGGCCATGCGCCGCTTGCGCGCGAATTCGCCCTCGAGCGAGGGCGCCATCTTCTCGGTGGCGCGCGCGTCGGTGACGTAGGTCGCGCGCCAGCCGCGCTTGACCATGTTGAACGGGAACGAGAGGTCGTGGCCGGCGAGCGGGTCGACCTTGAGGTAGGCGTCGCGGCGGGTCGCGTAGATCGCGCCGTTGCCCGAGGTCACCGAGCACAGCGCCGATTCCATCCGCCGCAACCACATCTCATAGCGCCAGTAGAGGCCCTCCTGGTTGCTGCCGCCGTCGTCGGTGAAGGCGACGTCACCGCAGACGTAGCCGACCTTGGGATCGGCGAAGGCGTCCACCAGTCGCTTGAGCGCGTCGCGCTCCCAGACGGCGTTGGCGTCGGAGAACACCAGCAGCTCGCCGCCGGCCCCCTCGACGGCCGCGTCCTGCGCCCGGATCTTGCCGCCACGCGGGAGCTCGAGCACGAGGTCGGCGCCGGCGGCGCGAGCCCGCGCCACGGTGTGGTCGCTCGAGCCATCGGAGGCGACGATCACCTGCAGGCGCTCGGGCGGGTAGTCGAGGCTGCGCAGGTTGGTGATCCGCTGGGCGATCACCTGCTGCTCGTTGTAGGCGGCGACAATCGCCGTGACCTCCGGGAGCTGACCCGGCCAACCCGTGCTCGGGCGCTCACGCCCGAGCAGCCGCGCGAGCAGCGCCAGCAGCAGGGCGTAGCCGACCTGTGTGTAGACGAGCACCGCGGCGCTGACCCACAACACGATCACGACAACGGTCATGGCGCCGCGATTCTCTCGTACAGCGCCAGCGTGGCCGCGGCTGCCGCCTCCCACGAGTAGGTTTGCCGGGCTGCGTCGGCGGCCGCGGCGGCGAGCCGCAGCCGCTGCGCCGGGTCGGCGATCAGCTGCTCGAGCGCCTGATGGAGCGCAACCGCGTCGGCGGGTGGCACCAGATGGGCGGCGCCGAGCTCACCGACCTCGCCGAAGCCCCCGATGTCGCTGAGCACGACCGCCTTGCCATGGCCGAGCGCGGTGGCCAGCACGCCCGAGAAGCCGAAGCGCTCGCCGCGCTCGTACGGCAACACGACGAGGTCGGCGCGCTCGAACAGGGCGGCCTCCTCCGCCGGTGTGACGAAGCGCGGGATGAGCCGTGCGCCAGCGGGCGCAGCGGCGAGCAGGCCCGAGACGTCCATCATCGGCCGCCCGACGACCCACAGCTGCGCGCCCTTGATCCCGCGCCACGCCTCGAGCAGCGTCTCGACGCCCTTGTAGGGGCGGATCAGGCCGTAGCTGAGCACCACCGGCTCGCCGCTGTCGCGCAACTCAGCGTCCAGGGTGGAGGGGATGTGGGGGGGGTTTTGCCGTCCTACGCGGCGAAAGTCCCCCCGCGTCGTGCCCAGAGCCCCGTGGCGGATGACCTGGACACGCTCGGGCTCGAAGCGGTGCTGGGCGATGACCTGCTCACGCGCGTACTCGGAGTGGACGATGATCGCGTCCACCTTCGAGAAGGCCGACGCGGGCAGCGGCGGGCGGCCGCGCTCGAGTGGGTCGTGCATCGTGAGCACCATCGGCCGGCGCGGCAGCAGCCGCAGGTCAAGGCGCGGGAGCGTGAGCCACTGGAAGTGCACGACGTCAGCGCAGGCAGCGGCGCGCTGGTAGCGGATCATGTCGAGCGGGTGCTCGGCGCGCTTGCTGAGCGCGCGCCGACGCGAGCCGGCGTGACCTAGGGCGTGGCGGTAGAAGTACTCGTCGCGGGCGTAGCCGTCGGGCGCCGGCGCGTCGCCGTAGGCGAAGCTGCTCGTCACCAGGCGCACCGCCGCGCCGCGCTGCGCCAGAGCTGCGGCGAGCGCGTGGTCGTAGGGCGGCGAGTAGGCCGGTGGGTCGACGAGATCGACGCGCATCAGCGCGCCCTCCTGCGGCCAAGCCACCGGTTGCGGCACCCGACCTCGTTGGACATGCGCAGCCCGATCTGCTCCTCGATCGCGAGGTAGACCTGCACGAGCAGGAACTGCAGGCGGTCCGCGCGCGTCAGCGGCGTGGAGGAAGCGGAGGCGCGCCCGTCGGCTCGGAAGGCGACGCCCTCGCCGATCCCGAACCGCTCGAGCAGGATCCGCAGGCCGCGGTTCAGCCCGGGGTCGGGCTTGAAGTCGGGGTAGCGCTCGGACAGCCAGCGGGCGCCGGCGGCGTAGCCGCGCCACTGCCGGCCGAGCTCGCGCAGGCTCATGCGGTAGGCGTGCTGGACGACGGCGTGCTTGTTGAAGGCGAGCGTCCAGCCCGCCGCCTGCAGGCGCCAGGTGAAGTCGGTGTCCTCGGCCGCCCAGATACCTTCGGTGTAGCCCCCGACCGCTTCGAAGGCGACGCGGCGCACCAGCAGGTTGGCACTCGAGGCGCGTGGCCGAACCGGGTTGTTGACGTGCGAGCGTTGACCCAAGAAGTTGCGCGCGCTGCCGTAGCGGGCCGCCAGCGTGCGCGTGTCGGGGATGCCGGCGATGTCCCCCGTGACCGCACCCACGGGCTCGCCGATCGGCTCGGCGAAGAAGCTGTCGAGCAGGTCCGGCGGGGCGATCACGTCGGCGTCGAGGAACAGGATCCAATCGTTCCGCGCCGCGGCGGCGCCGGCGTTGCGAGCGTGCGAGGCGGACGCCTCGCCCGTGGCGCGCACGACGGTCAAGGGGGCGGGCGCCGGGCGCAGCGTTCCGGCAATCGCCGGGAGCGGCGGCACGGTGCCGCTGTGGTCGGCGACGGTGCCGCTGTGGTCGGCGACGGTGCCGCTGTGGTCGGCGACGGTGCCGCTGTTGTCGGCGACGATCAGCTCGTCGCCCTCGCGCGCGTCGAGCCCTCGGAGCATCACCGTCACGGCTTGCGCCTGCTCGCGGCTGCCGGCGAAGGGGACGACCACGCTCACCGGCGGGCGTCGGGGTAGCGGTCCCCGCTCGGCGCTCACGCCGATCCCATCCGCGCCCGCAGGCTGCGCAGCAGGTCACGGGCCTGGTCGAGCTCGGCACGGTGCACGAAGCCGGTCAGCCACAGCACCACGGGCATGGCCAGGAACACGGCGGCGCGCGCGGCAAAGCCACCGAGCCCGGTTCTCGGCAGCAGCAGGTCGCCGGCCACGGCCAGTCCGCCCATCACCACCGCGAGCTGCAACAGGCGCCGCCACTGGAAGCTGACCGGGAAGGCGCGGCGGATCAACACGTGCATGACGCCGAGCATCGCAACATAGGCGCCGCACAGCGCAATACCACCACCGGCGATTCCATAGCGCGGCACCAGCAGTATCAGCAGCACCACATTGACGAGGAGGCCGACGAGCGCCGCGGGGAAATTGCGACTCGTGATCTTGGCGCGGCCGGCGACGACCAGCAGCACTACCCACAGGCCGTACATCGCCCAACCCAGCGAGACCCACGGAATCGCCCGGTAGGAGCCGAAGTAGCCCGGGTGCGGAGTCAGCACGCGGATGATGAAGCGGTCCTCCAGAGCGAGCCCGGCCACCAACCACCCGGTCACAGCCGAGTAGTAGGTGGTGACCAGCCCGTACAGGCGTGCGGCCTGCGCGTCGTCGGTGACCGAGTACGCGAGCGGCGGCCAGGCGTACTGGAAGGCGGTGACGATGAAGGCGATGGCGCCCGCGACCTTGAGCGCGATCGCGTAGCGGCCCGCCGCCGCGGCGCCGTGGCTGTGCACGATGTACTGGCGGTCGAGCACGCTTAGCGCATACACCGATGCCTCCGCCGGGACTGTCGGCAGCCCGAAGCGAAACAACGTGCGGAAGCGCTCGGCGGCAGCGCTGCCGCGCAGCAGACGCTGGCGCAAATGCCACCAGAGCGCGAGCAGCACCAGCGTGCTGGTGCCGTAGTTGGCAATCAGCAGACCCTGGTAGCCCTTGCCCAGGCCGATCACGAGCACCAGCGATGCGGCCACCGTCACGACGACGTTGATCGAGTTGACGAGCGCGTACGCGCGCAGGCGCTCGTCGACCCGCAGCACCGCCTGCGCGAGCTCGAGATTGGTGAACGACCAGATGCCGAGCACCGACACCCGGAAGGCGGCGGGCACGTGTTCGCTCGTGATCAGGCGCGAGAGCGGCGCGGCTGGGATCACGAGCACGATGCAGGCCACGGTCGTGGTCGCCACGAGGAACAGCGCCGAGCGGCGCACGAGCGCGTCGCGGCGTGCCGGATCCTCGTCGATGAAGTAGTAGCGCAGGAACGACTCGATGATTCCGAAGCGCGCGACGATGCTGACGAAGATCACGAACGTGGCCAGCGTCTCCACGATGCCGTATCCGCCCGGCGCGATCCGGCCGGTGTACACCGGCAACAGCAGCACCGCCAGCAGCTTCTGCAGGATGCTGGCGATCTGGTAGGCGCCGAGCGCGCCGAGCAGACGTTTCAGGTATGCGGCCATTTGCGCGATCCAGCCATCTGCGCGAGCAGCGTAGTCAGTCAGCGGGCCGTCGGGGGCGGCAGCCCGCGGTGACTACTGCGACAGCAACTGCCAGACGTTGTCCAGGAGGCTGTCGGAGTCGGCATTGCGCGCCAGGCTGGCGGCGAAGCCGGAGAGGCCCACCTCTACGACGGTCCCGCTGCCGTAGGGGAAGGCGACGATCGCGGGCGCCGCGCTACCGATTCCAACCGCCGATACCGCTCCGCTCGCGGCGCTCGTCGGGGGGCTGATCGGCTGGTACTGGCCGAAGCCGCCGAACTCACCGGCATCGCCGAATAACCCGAATGCGTCGGCGCTGACGGAAGAGATGAGCTCGCCGTTGGTCGGCGTGACTCGCCCGTGACTGGCGCCGAAGAGATCGGTTGTGACCAGGCGCGGCGCAGCGGCCCGCGGCGCGGCAGGGAAGCCGCTGATATGGCTGATACCGCTGAACGCGCCCGTGCCGAGCGCCAGCACCCGCCCGCCACCGCGGACGAAGCCGCGCAGGGTCAGCTCGAGGCCGGCAGGCAGGAAGTCCTCGCCCCCCGGGAAGATCACGCCGCGCCGATCGGCCAGCGAGGGGCCGCTTCCTTCGGCGAGCGCGACGTCGGTGGTCAGCTGGTAGCTGAGGTGGTGGGCCGTCAGGTAGGCGAGCAGCGTGGCGTCCGCACCGAAGCCGGCCGGCGAACCGTCGACCAGCGGCCGTGCCAGCGATACGGTGTTGCCTGCTCGAAGCGTGTCGGGCAGGCCGTCGCCGCTGTCATCGACCGGGGTGTTGCCCATCCAGGTGAGCATCGGTAACACGACCAGCACGCGCGCGTGCGCGGCCACGGCACCGGCCTGGGAGGCGACCAGCGGCACCACCGCGCTCTGACTGTCGGCGCGCACGGTGAGCGTGTAGAGACCGGCCCGGTGCCGCGGCATGGGCACGTGGATCACCGAGGCGCCGACGCCACCGGAGCCATGGGCCAGCAGCTTCGCGCTGCCGGGCCGGCGCAGGCGCCAGCTGAAGGCCGCGCCCGCCGAATTCACGGCGACGCTCGCACGCCCACCCGACACGATCGGGGTCAGCGGGGGCGTGACGCTCAGGTACCGCACCGTCACGCCGGCATGCGCGGTGGCGCCGGCGACCGGCGGGAGCGCGGGCCACTGGGCCTTGTTGCAGGCCATGTCCTGCGCCTTGATGCCGACCAGGTAGGTGCCGGCCGGAGCGGGTTGCCCATCGATCGTGCCGTTCCAGGTGGTCCAGTCGCGCCCGACCCGTGTCACCGGGACGGTGTCCACGAGCTCCGGTCCACCGGCGACGTCGGTGCGGTAGATGTGGATCCAGACGCGACGATAGACACCCGGCGTAAAGGTGATCCTGACCTCGCCGTGGGGTGGGGAGAGCACGGCGGGACCGGGCAGGAGCACGGCGCCGTGGCCACGCTTGGCGGCGGCACCGGTGCTCGTGCCGGTCGTGGCGCCGGCCGTGGGGGTCGTGGCGCCGGCCGTGCCGGTCGTGGCGCCGGCCGTGGCGGTCGTGGCGCCGGCCGTGGCGGTCGCCGTGCCGGTAGCGGTCGTATCGGTGCTGCTCGCCGTATCGCTGCCGAGCAGGCCGACGCTCACGATCTTCGGATGCGGGGCCTGTGTCATCACCCGCACCGGCCGCGTCGAGAGGTTTACCGAGTGGTCCTCCTGCTCGAGCACGATGCGGAAGTAGTAGGTGGTCCCGTTGGGGGCGATCTGACCGTCGGCGAGCCGCCCGTTCCAGGTGAAGGTCTTGGGGTTCTGCCCAGCCTTGGCCGCCGCGAGCATCGGCGTTCCGGCCGAGACGGTGGCGACAGTGTTGCCGTTGGGGTCCTTGGCGTTGACGATGTAGACGCCGACGGTGTCGGTGCGCGTCACCGAGAGCGTCAGCGCCGTGTGGCGATAGTTGAGCGGCACGCCCTTGCGCGAGGTACAGGGGCGCCCGAAGACCGGATTGAATGCCGCGGGAATCGGGCTCGGCGTGGTCCAGAACACCGGCGCCTCGGTCTTCAGCGTCTGGACGAGGAAGAACGCGGCGATCGTCGCGAGCGCCAGCAGCCCGAAGACGATCTGCGGAAGCCGCCTGCTCACAGCGCCACCACGCCAGTGTTGGGCACGTCGTAATCGTGGAAGGCATCGAGACCGCGGGGATCGCGGCGGCAGAGCACCACCCGGATCGAGCCACGGTGGCAGACGACCAGCGCCGGCAGCGGGCCGCTGGCCCGAATCTCCTCGAGCGCGTCCCAGACACGATCCGAGTGCTCCTGCAGCGACTCTCCTGCGGGGAAGCGGAAATCAGCGCCGCCGCGTCGCCAGGCGGCGTACGCATCGGGCTCCTCACGGGCGATGTCCACGAACAGTCGCCCCTCCCAGTCGCCGCGGTTGCCCTCGCGCAGCCGTGGATCGAGCCGCGGCTGCAGACCGATGCGCCGGCCGACGATCTCCGCCGTAACGGCCGCGCGGGACAGGTCCGAGCTCCACAGCGAGCGCAGCTCGAGCTCGGTCGCCACGCGCTGCGCCAACGCGCGGGCCTGCTCGAGCCCGAGCTCGTTCAGGGGCGTGTCACGGAAGCCCTGCGCACGTAGCGGCTCGAGGTTGTCGTCGGTCTGGCCGTGGCGTGCCAGCAGCACGCCGCTGTCCGCGGGCATCAGCCAGAGGCGAGATTCACGCGGTCCTGGCCAACCGAGACGATCACGTTCGCGCCGCATGACCCCAGCGATGCACCGGTGGCGCTGATCGTGCAGCTCTGGATCACGCGCGCGCCCGCGTGGCGTACTCGGGACGGAGGCAGTGCGAGCGCCTTGGCCACGTGACGGGCCGCGGTCTGATTGGCCTTCGTCTTGACGAAATAGACGAACGTGTGGCCGTCGGTCTGCGAGGCCGCGTTGGTGACGTTGCCCTGCTTGAAGCCGGCATCCGCAAGCTTCTTGCCGACGTCGCCCGCCAGCCCCTGCTGCGCCGTGCCGTTGAGCACGGCCACAGTCACCTTCGAGGGGCTGAACGGAGCGGGAGCGGTCTGCTTCTTGTGCAGGCTCTGTCCCGTCGTGCCGGTGCTCGCGTTCTTGTGGACATTTGCCGGTGTCGAGCCACCGCTGTTGGTGATCACGACCAGCCCGGCGACGATCACGACGACGGCGATCCCGACGATCAAAAGCGGAAGCATGGCGCCGGAGAAACGGCCGCCACCGACGGACTCGTCGTCAAAGACCGGAAGCGGCACCACGGCCGGCTTCGGATGCCCACCGATCCGGCGGACCCTGCTTGCGCCGCCGGCCGTGGTGGGCGGGACCGTGGTCTCCTGCTCGGCGCCGATCTGCATCCGCGGAGGCGCGGCCACGGCCCCACGCGGCGAAGCGCTCGCGACGCGAGCGGACGCGGCCGCCGTGGCCGATGCCAGCACTGCCGTGTGCTCGCTGCCGGCCTTGCCGTTGGCCGCTGCGGATGCGGGCACGAACATCGTGTCGTCGGGAGCGCCGGTCACCGCCGGGTCCGGAATCACCTTGGTCGCCGACGCCAGCGCGGGACCGGCCACGCCTGCCGGAGCAGCCGGGCCGGCGGACTGGCGCGGCTGCACGGCGGCCTGAGCCAGACCCGCCGCGGGTGGGGCGCTCGGCGCCGGCGCGGAGGTCGCCGCGGCTGCCGCGGTCGCCGGGTTGGGCACACGCCGCACCGACCCCTGAGGTGCGCCCAGCGGGCGCGGGCCCACCGGAGCCGGCGTGACGGGGGCGGGCGGGCCGGGTCGCCCACGCTGCTGCATCTGCAGCAGCGCTCCGATCCTTGCCTCCAGGCCGCTGATGCGCTGCTGCGCCTCATCGAGGCGATCGCGCACGGTCGCGGTCTCGCGCGCATGGGCGAAGTACAGGAGGGTCAGGATCGCGACCGCGACGATCGACGCCAGGCCGACATAGGCGCCGACAGAGTTGACGAAGCTGTGGATCGAGAGGGCGAAGGGAACGGTCATGTGAAGCGCCGCAGTCTACGACTCCAACCGGGTCGCGGCGGTCGCGTTCCCGGCGGCTCGTTGGGCGTCGAGCTTGGAGACATGTTCGGCCAGCGCCGAGGCATCCCCCTCGAGCACCAGCAGGTTGATGTGATCGAAGGTGTCCTGGACCCAGGCCGGATCGAGCGGCGCGCGCTCGGCACGCAGGATCTTCTGCGCGGCCGTCGGCTTGTTGCGCTCGTAGGGGTTGAACAGCACCTCTTCGAACTTCTCGCCCGGGCGGGCGCCGACGACCTCGATTGCGATGTCGCGGCCGGGCTCGAGGCCTGACAGCCGGATCATCGTCTCGGCCAAAGCCATGATCTTGATCGCCTCGCCCATGTCGAGCACGAAGACCTCACCGCTGCGCTGTGACAGCGATCCGGAGCGGATCACCAGCTGGACGGCCTCCGGGATGGTCATGAAGTAACGCGTCATGCGCTCGTCGGTGACAGTCACCGGACCGCCGGCGGCGATCTGACGGCGGAAGATCGGCACGACCGAGCCGGACGAGCCGAGCACGTTGCCGAAGCGCACGGTGGAGAAGCGGGTATCCGGATAACGGGCGGCCATCGCCTCCACCGCCCACTCGGCGAGCGCCTTGGAGGCGCCCATCACGGTCGCCGGCTTGACCGCCTTGTCGGTGGAGATCAGTACGAAGGTCTCGACCCCGAACTCGCCGGCCGTGCGCGCCATCAACAGCGTCGCCAGCGAGTTGTTGCGGACCGCCTCGACCGGATTCATCTCCATCATCGCGACGTGCTTGTAGGCGGCGGCGTGGAAGATGATCGCCGGACGGTGCTCGGAGAACACCTCGCGCATGCGCTCGTCCTCCTTGCAGTCGGCCAGCACCGACACGGTCACGTTCAGGTGGCGGTCGTCGGTGAGCTCGCGCGCGATCTCGAAGAGATTGTCCTCAGCGTGGTCGACCAGCACGAGCTTGCGCGGCCCGACGCGCGCGATCTGACGGCAGAGCTCCGAGCCGATCGAGCCACCGGCGCCGGTGACCATCACGACCTTGCCACTCAGGTAGGCGCCGACGCGCTCGAGCTCCATGCGCACGGGCTCGCGCCCGAGGATGTCCTCGACCTGCACCTCGCGCAACTGGCGCGTGACGCGCAACTGGCCGGCGCCGTCCTGCAGCATCTCGAAGACCGTCGGAGTCGTGCGCACGGGGATTCCGCGCTGGCGACAGGCGCTGACGACGGTACCGCGCACGCTGCCGGGCGCCGACGGGATCGCGATCACCACCTCGTCGGGCTCGATCTCGTCGAGCACGCGCTCGAGCTCCTCCTGGCGTGTGGTGCCCAACACCCGCAGCCCGTACTCGTCCTTGAGCCTGCGCTTGCGGGGATCGTCGTCGATGAAGCCGGCCGGGCGCATGCGCAGTTCCGGGTTGCGCATCAGCTCGCGCACCACCAGCCGCCCGCCCTCACCGGCACCGACGATCAACACATCGCGCGTGCCCTTGGCGACCCGGAGGCTGCGGATGCGACCCTCGGTGACGAGCTGCGTGGCGAAGCGCACGCCGGAGAGCAGCGCCGACATGAGCAACAGGAACAGCACCGCCACGCTGGCCGGTAGCGCCACGCCCGTGCGGTCTCCCTGCCGATCGAAGGCGGTCACCGGGTGCAGCAGCGAGATCACGCCCACGACCAGCAGCGCCAGCACGATGGCACCCTTGGTGACCTGCTCGAAGTCACGCTGGCCGACATAGGTCCAAAGCCGCTCATACACGCCGAACGCCGCGAGCACGGCCAGGGACAGCGGCACCACCCACCAGACCGTCTGGGTCATCAGCTTGTAGTAGGAGCCGTGCGGCTGCCCGTCGAAGCGCAGCCAGAAGGCCAGCAGGTAGGCGAAGGCGACCAGGAAGCCGTCCAGGATGAACTGCAGGAGCGAGTGCCTATGGACGGGCAGGGCCGCGGACCGAATGCGTCCGCTCATCGGCGCCGATTCTATTAGCAGAAACTCTAAAGGAGACTAAGTAGTCGCTGGAGACACCAGCAGCTCCACCAATAGCCGCGGGTTGCGGCGGATCCGCTGCAAGCCCCGTTGCCCGTCCTCGCGCTTCACGAGCTCGGCCTCGTCGGCCCGCTCGAGCCTGCGCAGGCGGCCTTCTTCGATCAGGTGCTCGTCGACCGCTCCGAGCCGGCCTTCGAAGACCGTGAACACCGGCGTGCCGAGCGCCACCGCCTCGCGGTTCATCGTGCCGCCGGCCGAGACGACCAGATCGGCGTAGGCGATCAGCGACTGGGCATCGATCGCGTGCTCGGGGACCAGGAAGCCTCCGGCGCGCGCAAGTTCCTCGCGCTGCGCCTGGGTGCGCGGCAGCACGACCGTCTGTGTCCCGCGCAGCCGCTGCAGCACCTGACTGAAGAGGTCGTTCTCGAAGCGGTGATAGAGCGAGACCGCCGGCGGCGTGCGCACCACCGCGATCGGCTCGGTCGGGTTCAGTCCCAGCTCCGAGAGCACCGCCGCGTCGGGCTCGAAGTCGTAGAGGTAGTACTCCTCCTTCAGCCCGGCGTAGCGCCGCAGTTTGTCCGCCGCGCCATAGCGCGCGAGCCGCTGCACCGGAATCACGTCGGGCACCACCACCGCCTGCGCGAGGCGGCAGTTGACGTTGTGCTGCACGGTCGCCCACTCGTAGTCGAACATCGTCGAGCAGGGGACGCGCAGCAGCCGCGCCGCCACCGAGATGTCGTTCGAGCCGTGACCGATGGCCAGGTCGAAACCGCGGCGCGAGGCGAACCTGACGAGCTGCCAGGAGCGATCGGCCAGGCCGCGAGCCTTGTCCGCCAATGCCGCGCCGCGGTGGCGACCGATCGCGTAGTAGCCGATGCCCTGGCGCTCGCACAGCTCGAGCGTCTGGGCGAAGTCACGCGCCGTGACCTGCACCTCGTGACCCTGCTGCTGCAGGCGCCGGATGATCGGCGCCAGCACGAGCACGTGCGGAGAGTTGGTCAGGTCGACCCAGACCTTCACGCGCGCTCGCCTCCGCTCACGCCACCAGCCTCTTCACGCCACCAGCCTCTTCACGCCACCAGCCTCAGAGCTCAGGCGGCGGCCAGCGCCGCCACGACCTCGTCGGCCTGCGCACGCGTGAACACCGGGCTGATCGGAAGCGCCAACCCCGTGCGCGCGAGCTCCTCGGTGACCGGCAGCTCCAGCGCGCCGTTCTGGCGCGCGAGAAAGGGCGCCATCGCCGGCTGCCGGTGCAGCGGCACGCGGTAGTACCCGCGAGCCTGGACCTCGGCCTGGTTGAGCAGCTCGAGCTTGGCGTCGGCGTCCGGGTGGGTGACCACGTACAGGTGCCATGCGGGGGTGGCGCCCAGCGGGGCGCCACCCAGTTCGAGGTGGTCACCGATGCCCGCGTCGATGTACGCCTGCACCCCGGCGCGGCGGCCATCGCACCAGGCGTCGATGTGCGGCAGCAGCACGCGCAGCACCGCCGCCTGGATCTCGTCGAGACGCGAGTTGTAGCCGACGTACTCGAAGTTCTGCTTGTCGCGCGAGCCGTGGAAGCGCAGCGCCCGCACGCGCTCGGCCAGCTCGGCGTCGTCGGTCGTGATCGCGCCGCCGTCGCCGAAGGCGCCGAGGTTCTTGGACGGGTAGAAGGAGAAGGTGGCGATGTCACCCAGCGCGCCCGCCTTGACCCCGTCCAGATCGGCGCCGAGCGCCTGAGCGGCATCCTCGATCACGGGCAGGCCGAAGGCATCGCGGATCGCGCCGATCTCAGCCGGCATCCCGAACAGGTCGACCGCCACGATCGCCTTGGTGCGGGCGCTCAGCACGGGCTTGACGGTGTCAGCGGTGATGTTGCGCGTGTCGCGGTCGACGTCGCAGAAGACGGGGATCGCGCCCATCGCCGCGATCGCCTCCGCGGTCGCGTAGAAGGTGTAGGCGGGCAGCACGACCTCGTCGCCGGGCTCGACGCCCAGCGCGCGTGCGGCGATCGTGATCGCGTCGGTGCCGTTGCCGACGCCGATCGCGTGGCCGACGCCGACGTAGGCGGCGAGCTCCTGCTCGAAGGCCCTGACCTCCGGTCCGAGGATGAAGTGACCGCCTGCGATCACGGCACTGACGCGCTCGAGGATGATCGGTCGCAGGTCGGAAAGCGGTGTTTCGGTGTCAAACAGAGGTACAGGCATGAGAACGACCTTAGACGTACAGACAGCCCCGGCGCGCAACTCTACACTCAGCGCGTGCTCATCCATGCCTCGATCACGGCTCAGCTCGTGACATTCGCGACCAACGCCGTTCACGATCTCGGCTACGCCGGCGTCACGCTCATGATCGTCATGTCCCAGGTCGTGATCGTGCCCGGGACCGAGGCGACGATGCTGTTCGCCGGCTTCAACGTCGACACCCACAACCTGACGCTCGTGGGCATCATCGTGGCCGGCGTGCTCGGCGACGTGATCGGCGCGAGCGTCTGTTACGTGATCGGCTATTTCGGGCTGCACGAGGCGCTCGCACGGCCGGGCAGCCCGGTGCACATCGACGAGCGTCGGATCGAGACCGCGCACCGCTGGTTCGAGCGCTACGGCTCCCCCGTCGTCGCGGTCTCGCGGCTGATCCCCGTGTTCCGCTCGGCGCCGCCCTATGCGGCGGGCATCGCCCGGATGCCCTACTGGCGGTTCGTCTCGATGGCCGCGCTCGGCTCGATCGTGTGGATCACCGCCTGGGCGCTCGTGGGCAAGGCCGTCGGGCACCAGTGGCAGCAGTGGAAGCACCACCTCGACTACGTCGACTATGCGGTCGTCGTGATCGTCGTGCTGCTCGTCGCCTGGGCCCTGGTGCGCTGGCTGCGCAACCGGCGGTCGACACCGGTCTGATGCCAACGGCTCGGGCCCGGCTTGGGCGCGCGCTCGCGTTGGGACTGATGCACGGGCCCGCCGAGCTGCTGCCGATCTCATCCTCGGGCCACATCGAGCTGGTGCCATGGCTGCTCGGCTGGGACGGCGTATCCGCCGACCCGGAGGTGCGCAAGGCCTTCGAGGTGGCGCTGCACGCCGGCACGGCGGCGGCGCTGGCGGTCATGCTGCGCGACGAGGTGATCGAGGCCGCGCGCGAGCTCAGCGTCGATTCGGCCGCCGTGGTGGCGTTGTCGCTGCTGCCGCCGGTGATCGTCGGCTTCGCCCTGGAACGGCCGATCGAGCGCTTCCTCGGCCGGCCGGGCACGATCGCCGTGGGGCTGATCGCGGGCGCGGTCGCGCTCGCGTGGGCCGACCGCGAGCCGCAGCAGCGAACATTCGACGAGGCGACACCGCGCGACGGGCTCTGGCTCGGTATCGGCCAGGCCTGCGCCCTGTTCCCGGGCGTCTCGCGCAACGGAGCGACACTCACCGCCGCGCGCCGGCGGCGCTTCACGCGGGTCGACGCCGAACGGCTCTCGCGTCACGTGGCGCTGCCGGTGATCGGCGGCGCGACCGCGCTGAAGTGCCTGCGGCTGTGGCAGCGCGGGCTGCCCGAGGGCTCGGGGCCGGCGTTTGCCGTCGGCATCGTCGCGTCGTTCGCCTCCACGCTCGGCTCGACCCCGCTGATCGACCTGGTCGAGCGCGACCGCTCACTGCTGCCGTTCGCCGCCTACCGCGTCGCGCTGGGCGCGGCGGCGCTACGGCGCCTGCGCGCGGCCGCGGTCGAGAAGTGCCCGGCCGACGTGGGAGAATGACCGCCAGTGAGCGACGCCTACGCAGCAGCCGGAGTCGACACCCACCAGGCCGACCAGGGCGTGGCGGCGATCGTCGGCGCGCTGAAGGCGATCGAGACCGGCCGCGAGTCGCTGAGCGTGCCCCTGCCGGGCCACTACGCCAGCGTCATGCGCCTGCCGGGGGCGCTGGCCCCGAACGTCGGCATCGCGCTTGCCACCGACAGCGTCGGCTCGAAGGTGATCGTCGCCGAGCAGACCGGCCGCTTCGACACGATCGGCATCGACTGCGTGGCGATGAACGTCAACGACCTGATCTGCGTCGGCGCAACGCCGCTGGCGCTGCTGGACTACATCGCCGTGGAGCGCGCCGAGCCGTCGCTGCTCGAGGCGATCGGCCGTGGGCTTGCGCTCGGCGCCGCCGACGCGGGGGTCGAGATCCCCGGCGGCGAGGTCTGCCAGGTGCCCGAGCTGCTGCGCGGTCATCCGTCGCCGTACGGCTTCGACCTCGTCGGTTCCGCCTTCGGCGTGGTCGAGCTCGACAAGATCATCGATGGGCGGGGCGTCCGCCCGGGGGACGCGATCATCGGCCTACCGGCCTCGGGCATCCACTCCAACGGCATCACGCTCGCGCGCCGCGCGCTGCTCGACGACGGTCAGCTGTCGCTCGAGCAGAAACCCGAGCTGCTCGGTGGCAAGTCGGTGGCCGACGTCCTGCTCGAGCCGACGGTGATCTACGTCCGTGCGATCCTCGCGCTGATCGCGAGTGAGATCGACGTCCGCGGGCTGGCCCACATCACCGGTGGGGGCCTGATGAACCTGCGCCGGATCGGCACCGGGGTCGGCTACACGATCAGCCGGCCACTGCCCTCACCGCCCGTGTTCGAGCTGATCGCCTCGTTCGGGGAGATCGCCGCCGCGGAGATGTGGGAGGTCTTCAACATGGGCTGCGGCTTCGTGGCAATGGTCCCGGCGCAGCAGGCCGACGCCGCCACGGCGCTGCTCGAGGGCTTCCACCCCGGCGCCGCGGTGATCGGAGCGATCAGCGGCGACGCCGGCGCGATCGACCTGCCGCACATGCGGATCCGGGCCGCAGCCGGCGGTGAACGGCTCGAGCGGTACTGAGGATCCGCTCATCCGCAGCCGTCGGCAGGGCTGAAGAGACCCCGCTCAGGGTAGGTAGCCCGCATAACGATTCCTGTCACCGCGGCAACGACGTGACAGACGCTTTGCCAGGACTTACACGAGTTTGTTTCACAATAGAGCGACCAGATGAGCAGCCTGCTCGGAACGACGCTTAGTGGTCGCTACCGGCTGGAGTCACGCATCGGCTCCGGCGGGATGTCTACGGTCTACCGCGCCCACGACGAGACGCTGGAGCGCTTCGTCGCGATCAAGCTGATGAACCGCGAGGTCGCCAGCGACTCCGACCAGCTCGAGCGCTTCCGGCGCGAGGCGCGCGCGGTGGCGCGCCTGTCGCACCCGAACATCGTGCACGTGATCGACGCCGGCGAGGACGAGAGCCGTCCCTACATCGTCTTCGAGTACATCGACGGCGAGACGCTGAAGGAGCGCATCCGCCGGCTCGGGCGGCTCGAGATCCCGGAGGCGGTGGCCTACTGCGTCGAGATCGCGAGGGCGCTCGGCGCCGCGCACTCAAACCAGGTCGTCCACCGTGACGTCAAGCCCCAGAACGTGCTGATCGACCACGACGGCACCGCCAAGGTGACGGACTTCGGAATCGCGCGCACGCTCGAGGAGGAGGGCCTGACCGCCGACGGCCGCGTGCTCGGCACCACCGACTACGTCTCACCCGAGCAGGCGCTGGGCCAGAACGTAACCGGCCAGTCGGACCTCTACTCGCTGGGCGTGGTGCTGTACGAGATGCTGACCGGCGAGCTCCCCTATCGCGGCGAGAACCAGGTGGCGGTGGCGATGATGCACGTGCGCGAGCAGGTTCCCGACGTGCGGGCGCTGCGTCCCGAGGTCTCCGCAGCGGTGGCGGCCGTGATCGAGCGGGCCACGGCCAAGGAGCTCCCGCGGCGCTACGTCGACAACGCCGAGATGATCGCCGACCTCGAGCGCACGCTCGCGCTCGAGACCAACCGCGCGGGCGAGGCCGACCGCCAGGTCACCGCGGTGATCGACACGCTGCCGCCGGAGACGCGCAGGCAGGTGCCGCTGAGCATCCGCCGGCCC
>JBOGYJ010000201.1:0-1964 GCA_050696795.1 Solirubrobacteraceae bacterium
GCATTGGCCGGCCCAGCGCGGCGACTCGTGGCCGCAGGCGGAGCAGATGTGGACAGAGCGGGCGGCGGGCATCACCTGAGCCTACGGCGGCGGGCTGACGTAACCGCGCAAATGTGCCGATAAAGCCGAGATGCCGACACTCACCAGCGACGCCTCGCGTCCGGCGACGGGATCGCTCCGAGTCAGAGTCCCGCTCCGATTGCCGATGGCCGTTGCGCTCTCACGCGTCCTCGTGCTCGCGGGCGCGATCGTCGGGGCAACCCTCACCCATCGCGTCGGGCACTGGCAACTTGCCGACCCCGGGCACTTGACCATGAAGTTGGGCTCGCTCGGAAACGTGCTGGCCTCGGCCGGCGTGCGCTGGGACTCGGTGCACTACCTCACCATCGCCGAGCATGGCTACAACACAGCCAGCAACACCGTCTTCTTCCCGCTCTATCCGCTGCTGATCAAGGTCGTCACGTGGGTGACGAGCTCATACGTGATCTCCGGACTGCTCGTGAGCGTCGGGTCGTTCGCCGTATCGCTGCTGCTGCTGCACCGGCTGGTCAGGGAGGAACTGGGGGATCGCGCAGCCGATGCGACCGTGTTGCTGCTGGCGTTCTCGCCGCTTTCCCTCTTCTTCACGGCGATTTACACGGAATCGCTGTTCCTCTCGCTGTGCCTGGGTGCCTTCCTGCTGGCGCGGCGGGGGCGCTGGGGTTGGGCCGGCATAGCTGCCTCAGCGGCCACACTCACGCATATCGAGGGCGTGCTGCTGATCGCTCCGCTCGCCATCTTCTATTGGCAGGATCAGCGCGCGGCATTTCGCCCCGGCCGGGCGGCAGCGCGGCGTGCCACCGTCGGCGCGCTCCCCCTGCTTATACCCATGCTCGCGTTGGCGGGATTCCTGGTCTACCTGCACAGCCGCGGTTACGGCTGGCTGGCTCCTTCGTCTAATGAGCGCTATTACACGCGTCACTTCGTCGGACCTGTGTTGGGGGTCGTGCAGGGCGTGAGCGCGGGCATCGGCGGTCTTGCGCACATGCTTGCCGGTGGCGGGAGCAGTGGCGCTCGCGACGACGCGTTCCAGAATGTCGTCTACCTGGCTGTGCTCGCCATCTGCCTCGCCACCCTGGCCCTGGCCTGGAGGTGCCTGCCCAAGGCTTACAGCGTCTTCAGCGCGCTGTGCCTGCTGATCTGCGTTTCGAGCCCGGTGACCGGCGCGCCGCTGAATTCGCTGGACCGCTTCGTGCTCGTGCTCTTCCCGCTTTGGATGGTCGCGGGCAAATGGCTGGACGAACACCGTCGCCTCGGCGCCGTGCTCACCGGCTCGGGTGCGCTGCTGTTCGTCTTCGCCTTGCAGTTCGCCCGTTGGGCGTTCATCGGCTGAGATCAGACGACGACGCCTCGCGCGCGACTTGCCATCGCTACGGACCCTGGTGCGTAATTCACGTCCACCAGCTTCGCGGCAAGCGGACGATCGATCTCCTCGGGCACGGGTCGCGCGCCAATCCCCCGATCTCAGCCCAGCCTGGGCGTCGCCTCGGCAGCCCATAGCGGGATCTGCCGCTATGTCTTGACGCGCCCGGCCGCGGGCAAGCAAAAGGTCAACCGCGGGCGTCCCCAGGACGCGCTGGAAAGACGAGATCTACTACACCTGTTGCTGAGTTCAACCGGCAGCAAAGCGCCTGACCGAGGGGCCGCGCATCACGCGCCCGCTCGGTCAGGCGTCAGGTTTGTCAGCTCTCGTCGGTTGCGGCGCCGGCGTCGGGTGAGTCCTGCGACTCGCCCTCTTCGCCTTCGTCCGCCGCACCCTCGGCGCCGACGCCAACCGGCGTGGGCTTGGGTGCGGGCTCGACCACCGAGAGCTTCACCTCGGCCTCGCCATCGCCCTCGGCGCCGACACCGCTGTCGTCGCGCTCGACCAGCACGGTCGAGCCCTCCGGCACCTGCGAGCGCAGGACGAAGTCGGCCAGCGGATC
>JBOGYJ010000202.1:0-5012 GCA_050696795.1 Solirubrobacteraceae bacterium
TCAGCGTGATACGAGGCTCTCCCTCCGCCTCGAACCACGTCCTGATCAACGCGGTGAACTGCCGGGTCGGCGCATCTGCCGTGCTCCACAACGCACGGAGTTGCGAGATAGCCGGCGCATCGATGCCATTGGCTTGACGAATCGTCAGCACCGGCTCCCGCTGAGCCGCGCCGCGATGAGGCGAGATAACCGACATCAGTCCTCCTTGCCCTCAAAACCCAATGGATCAGTCAGCCTGATCGTGCTGCCGTGTCGCGAAACTGTCAAGAGCGCCTAGCGCAAAGAACCGGGCGCGACGCTCCTCGAGGACCATGGTGATCGCCTCGAGCACCATCGCGCGCGCCCGCTCGAGATCTTCACCCTGGGTCTGGACCTCCGGAAGCTCGGGGACGTGCGCGTAGACCCAGCCCTCGCCAGCATCCTCGTAGACGACGTTGAACCGAAGCGCGCTGACTCCATGAACGGTACCGCAGGACTGTCAGCGCCCAGTATCGCTTCCACTAACCGACCCGGTCGCGGCTGGCGATCGGATTGGCGACATCTGAAGCACGCCGATCGTCGCGGCCCGACCCCGGCCGCACGATTCCATTCGCGCCGGCCGGACTTGCGAGGCGCCGACGAGCGCGCTTGCGCAACGCTACGCACGCGATAGCGAAGGCGGCACTTGCATCCGTGTCCGCGCGCATCTCGGCTGCGGACGCGCGAGCTCTGCTTCGCGCGGCCAGGAGGAGGGTACGGTCGCGCATCGACCGGGCTATCGCTGGTAGCGGTAGCGGGCCTGGAGGATCACGAGGTCGTCGTTTTGGGCGCGGTACACGAGGCGGTGCTCGTCGGTGATGCGTCGTGACCATGCCCCGGCGATCCCGTACTTCAGCGGCTCTGGCTTGCCGATCCCAGACGTCGGGTCGCGCAGCGCGTCGTCGATCAGGCGGTTTATCCGCTTCAACATCGAACGCGCGGAGCCGAAGGCGGGGTAGTTGCCGCGCCGGACGAGATCCGGCGGGCTGACATAGAGTGCACCCCAGCAACTCGGGGTCCGCTCCGGATGTCGCCGGCAAAACGGCGGCGTCCCATCGGCGCGCTCTGGCGCGCGTCCGCCTGCTCGGTGAGGCACTCCCGGGGTCATACTGCGCCCATGAACAACCTCGTGGAGCGCACAGACTTCGTTTCAGTACCCGTTCAGGATATGGGGCGGGCAAAGGCTTTCTACCGGGATGTGCTCGGGATGCACAGCCCCAACTGGGACGCCGGCTTCCCGGAGATCGAGACTGGCAACGTCTCGCTGTACCTGACCGACCCCACGGCGATGGGCGCCGAGTTCGCGCCGCACACGGCCTTCGTCGCGCTCCGCGTCGCCGATGTGGCGGAGGCGAAGCGCCAGTTGGAGGAGCGCGGTGTCACGTTCGCAGGCGAGCATGACACCGGCGTCTGCAAGATGGCGTTCTTCCGTGACAGCGAGGGCAACGCCCTGATGCTGCATCGCCGCTACGCACCCTGAGCCTTACCGCGCCACCGTCCCGCAAGCTCGTCGCAAAAGAGGCGCTTGACTCTCCAGCTGGTGGAGGCCTGATGATGGACGCCATGACGATCGGCCAGCTTGCCGCGCGTACCGGACTGTCGGTCAGGACCCTGCGTTTCTACGCGGACGCGGGCGTCCTGCCCGAGGCCGGGCGCACAGATTCCGGGTACCGCCTCTTCGCCGAGGACGCGGTGGCTCGCGCGCGCCTGATACGGACGCTGCGCGAACTCGGCGTTGGGCTGGACGACGTCAGGCGTGTGCTCGCCGCCGAGGCCACCGTGGTCGAGGTCGCTGTGGCACATGCGCAGGCGATCGATGGGCAGATCCGCACGCTGCGACTTCAGCGCGCCGTCGCGCGATCAACCAACAGCAAGGAGCTCGAACTCATGACCGACCTCGCCACACTCACCGCGAACGAACGTCGGCGGATCCTCGGTGACTATCTCGAGGCGGTCTTTGGCGACCGGCACAGCGAGGTGGCCGAGCGCATGCGCCTCGGCGCGCCCGATCTGCCCGACGACCCGACGGCTGACCAGGTGGCCGCCTGGGTCGAGGTTGCGGAGCTGCTACGCGATCCCGGCTTCATCGCCAGCAGCCGGCGCATGGCAGAGCGTGCGCTCGCCGACGGTCCCGGGCACGACGTGTCGCAGTTCGAGCTCGGAAAGGCGATCGGCGAGCATATCGGTGCGGCCGTCCGTGCCGGCGTCGCGCCCGAGTCAGCCGCGGCACTCGAGGTGATCGAGCGTCTCGAGCAGCTCACACCGGGCGAGCCGGAGGACCGCAGCGCCGCGGCCGCGCGGATCGAGACCTTCAGCGACCGGCGCGTGGCGCGCTACTGGGGGCTGGTCGCGATCGTCAACGGATGGCCCCAGAACCCACAGCAGGACGCGGATGCCCAGTTCGACGCCTGGGAGTGGTACGCCAAGGCTCTGCGCGCACACGCCTGATATGACCTCGTGCCTGCGTCGCCCGCGGACGCCTTCTCCGCAAGGCCGGTTGCATAAACAGGCGCACGGTCTTGCGGACCGAAACCTTGGAGTGTCAATGCTGTTGTCTCTGGTGTCGTGATCAGGAGTCGCATCCGCTCGTCTCGAAGTTCACGTACGGCACTGATCGCGATCACTGCCGTTGTGCTTGCCATGCTCGCCTCCGCCGGCTCGGCGCTCGCGACTGAGCCGACTAGGACGGTTCGCTATCGCGGGGTCCAACTCCGGGTTCCCGCCGCCTGGCCGGTCTTCCACCTGGGCGCCGATTCGAGTGTCTGCGTGCGCTTCAACCGGCACGCCGTGTATCTCGGTGAGCCGGGCGCCAACCAGATCTGCCCGCAGCAGGCGATCGGGCGCACCGAGGCGATCCTCGTGTCGCCCGCCGGCTACCGCGGGGGGTTGCTGACGCCGGTGAACCGGCTCGCCGCAGGGGCGGGGGGCGGCTCGATGGCGCGCGTGACCGACAGCGGGTATCACGTCGTGATCACCGCGACCTGGGGCACGACCCCTGGTCTAATCCGCAGGGCGCTTGGTCTGCGCTCGCTGCGCGCCGCGATGCTTGCCACCAACGGCCACCGGTCGGAGCCGGCCCGCATCCCGGTAGGGCGCGCCCATGCGCTCGCGCATCAGACCAACCCCGCGAGTCCCGCGACGCCAGGTGAGGTCTACACAGGCCTCGGTTTCGACGTCTGCTCCGCACCGTCCACAGCGACCATGTCGGCCTGGGGAACGTCCTCTCCGTATGCCGCGATCGGCATCTACATCGGCGGCATCAACGCGGCGTGCCTGGGTGGCAACCTGACCTCGACCTGGGTCAGCACCGAATCGACCGCCGGCTGGCACATGTTGCCGCTGTACGTCGGCCTGCAGGCGCCGGGGGGCTGCTGCCAGGCAATGTCCAGCGCGCTCACCGACGGTCAGTACGCAACCGCCATGTCCCAGGGAACGGCCGCCGCACAGGATGCAGTCACGCAGGCTCAGGCACTGGGCATAGGTACCGCCAACCCGATCTATTACGACATGGAGAATTACACCCGCTCGGCCACCAACTCGGGAGCCGTGCTCGCGTTCCTCCAGGCCTGGACGGAGCAGCTACATACGAGCGGCTACCTCTCCGGGGTGTACAGCAGCGGCAGCTCCGGGATCACCGACCTCGTCGCCAACTACGGCACGAGCTATGTCGAGCCTGACGAGATCTGGACGGCAGACTGGGATTCGTCCGCGCCGGCGACGCCGCCTGCCAGCCCTGCCAGCCCCTACATGCCGAGCAGCGACTGGGCTGGAACCCATCAGCTGCTCCAGTACTGGAGCGACCCGGCCAAGTCCCCGGAGACCTACGGCGGCGTCGCGATCGGCATCGATCGTGACTATGTCGACGCGCCGACCGCCGCCTATGGCAGCGGCACCTTCGTGACCCTGGTCAATGGCACGCCGACGCTCACGATTCGGCCCCAGGCCAACGGCTCGGTCAATATCTCTCCGAAGTGGGCTGGAGAGACCGGGATCACCCAGTACGCGATCCTTGCCGGCTCATCGCCACTGGCGCTCAGCCCTGTCGAGATCGTGGCGGCCACCGCTCAATTCCCGCTCAAGCTGCAGGCTGTTTACGCCTACTACGAGGTTCAGGGCATCAACTCGCTGGGACAGGTCGTTGGCACCTCGGCGCCGATCCAGACCCCTCCCGGCTCCGCGATCTTCGGTCATAGCGCCTACGTCGGCGCCAAGGGCCCGGTCGGCATCCCTGTCGCCTGTCTGAATCTCAAGCCGTGCCAGCTCGAGGCCCAGATCTTCGATGGCAAGCGCCGCATCGCCCACAGTGACATCGTCCGCGTCTCCTCGCACGGCGGACAGTTGCTGGTCCCGCTGAGCCCCCGTACCCGCCGCCTCGTCACCGCGGCAGTCGGTCGTCACCTCGCCGTCACCGTGCGGCTGCTCAGCGCCACCGGAGTCAAGGTCTCGCGTCCGCTGAACCTGATCGGATACACGATCTCGGGTAAGCGGCCGAAGCGGCGCACCTGGCCGAGTTCCGTGCTCCAGATTCTCGGCTCCACGAGTTACGTGTCGAACGCATACACCGGCGGCGTGCTGGCGGCCTGCCGCCTGAGCGTCCCCTGCGTCTCAACCGTGCATGTGACTCTGGGTGGCAAGGCGCTCGCGCCGCCGCGCACCACGACGCTCGGCCCCGGCGAGGTCGGGTACCTGACCTACACGCTGAACAAGAAGGGCCACACGCTGCTGCATGCCGAGCTTGGCAACCAGCTTGGCGCACGCCTGATGATCAGCACCGCTGTAGCGCCCGCCACCACCACGCCGGTCAGCTCCACCACGCCGGTCAGCACGACGCCGCCCGCCGGCAACGGTGGCAGCATCGCGTCCGGCGCTACCAAGCTGACGATGGCGCTGATGTCCCTCGTCAGCTTCCGCTAGCGAGCGGTTCTCGCCGACCACACGTACTTCAACCTCGGTGGTGAGGGCGGGCGGCGACATCTACGGCCAGTTGCTTGCGC
>JBOGYJ010000203.1:0-25202 GCA_050696795.1 Solirubrobacteraceae bacterium
TCGGGCGCCGCGATCGATCAGATTCCTTCGATATTTATGCGAGGGTGGCCAGCGGCCAGGGAACTGAGATCGTCTGGATCTCCAGTAAGGATGAGACCACCACCAGCGTTGAGTGCAGTGGCTACCACCGCTGCGTCCACGTGGTGCTCTGAGCCCACCTTGGCAGCTGCTAGGAGGTGCCCGATGTGGCGGGCTAACGATCGGGTTGTGTCAGCGACTGTGATCTGACCGTGACGACCAAGGCACGCGTCCACGGCCTGATCATGAGTGGCTCCCCGGTAAAGCTCCGAGAGGACAGCTGCTGGAACGAAGACTTGGGCGTCTGCCTGGAGAGCGCCGCGCAATGCAGCATGTACGCGTCCGGGACTGGTGTGCTCCAAGCCGCGAGATCTGGCGAGCTGATCCAGTGCCGTGGAGTCCAGCACAAGGGGTCGCATTGGGTTTACTCGCGGAGGAGACTCACGAAGTGCTCGACCTCTGCCGGGTCCGGGGCGCCAAACTCTGCGTCGAGACGGGCGACGAAGGTTTCAAGCTCGGCACGCGCGACGCGGCGACGCAACTCTTCACGAAGCACCATGTTCACTTCAGCCGAGAGGCTTGGCGTGTCCGCGAACGCCGCGACCACGTCGGCGTCCAGCGTCAGCGTTCGACGAACCTTCGGCAACGACGCCGTGGACATCTCGGCCACCAGCTTGTTGAGTTGCCTGCTGGAGGCGGCGAGGTCCTTGACTGAAGTATCCAGGTCTTCGGTCGCGCGCACGCGGCTTTTCTTGGACACTCGGGTGGAGCGCACCCCGGCGGCCCGTGAGGATGTGCGGCTCATACCATCATCATACCGCTGCCGGATCGATGATAGAGCCGCGGAACGCGGGCGTCGCCGAAGCACTTGTGGTGACGGACAGCTTGATGACGCAAGAAGCGATCATTAGACCGAGGCGTTGGATGGAGACGCTCGGCACTGTTGGTCGCTTGGGGTCGATCGTCGGGAGCTGAGTCAGTCAGGCCGAAGCGGCTGGGAGAATCAGTGTGTGTGTCCGATCCTGTTGCGCCTCTGCCGCTTTTGCGCCCAGAGCTCTGGTTCGGGGAGCTCCTCGATCGCAACGGCGTCACGGTCGGGGACGTCGCGATCTGGGCCGTGCACCCGGGCGGCCCGCGTATCCTCGACCGCCTCGGCCAGGCGCTCGATCCCGACGCGGGGACCCTTGCAACCAGTCGTGCGTGCTCGCTGATCATGGCGACTCCTGTTCCGCCGCCATCCGCATGATCCTCGAGCAGCTCTGCGCCCAGCTGATGGTCTCAGGCGCCAATGTTCTCGCCGTTGGCTTCGGTCCGGGGCTCACGGCGGCCGCGATGCTGTTCGGTAGCGGGTGAGCAACGCCAGCAGGCTCGGGCGCACCGCGCTCGGTCTGGCAAAGGGCTGTCATCCGGGGCCTGTGGCCGTGGTCACGACCGCCTCGATCGGCATGGCCCGGGTGTTCGGTGGGCAGCGGCGCGAGGCAATCCGGGTTGGGGCAGCGGTGCTGGCCGGCCAACTGGCGATCGGCTGGCAGAACGACTGGATCGACGCCGAGCGCGACCGTCTGGCGGCACGCTTTGAGAAGCCCATCGCGTCGGAGCTCGTCGGACGGGGGGCGGTCGGAACCGCAGCTGTCCTCGCTGCCGCGGCCTGCGTCCCAGCATCAGCTGCCCTCGGCAGGCGAAGTGCGGTCGCGCACCTCCTCGCCGTGGCGAGTGCCGTCTCCTACAACGCCGGGCTGAAGCGGACCGTCCTGTCGATCCTCACCTACGGGGTTTCGTTCGGGCTCTTGCCGGTCGTCGCACACGATGCTTCCCCGCGCGAGGACACGACGCCGGGATGGGCCATCGCGGCCGGCGCCCTTCTGGGCATGGCCGCCCACTTGGTCAACGTGCTCCCCGACCGTGACGCCGACCGCGACATGGGGGTGCTGGGCGTACCTCAGCGCCTCTCCCCTGACGTGTCCCTCACCTTGGCGACGGTGCTGTTGCTCGGAGCGAGCGGGTGCATCGCGTTCGGCGCCGGTGGGCGTTCCCGGCGCACCGTGGCCACCTTTGGGGCATCGTGCGCGGTCAGCGCCACGACGCTTCTCGCCGGCCGGCGCGTCGGTGGGCGGATGCCATTCCGGCTGCTACTCGTCAACGTGCTGGCCCAGATCACGCTGCTGTCACGAACCCGCCGCAGTGACGCGTGATGCTCGTCAGCGGCCATGTCGCTATGAGGCAGATGCAATCGCGACGCCCAATCTTGCGGTACCAGCGTGGTACCATTTGGGCCATGGCGATGAATCTCAGGCTCAGCGATGAGGAGGCGGCGGCGCTGCGCCACAGGGCAGCGCAGGAGGGTCGCTCGATGCAAGAGGTCGCTCGCGCAGCGATTGTTCAATATGTGTCAGACCGGCCTGAGCGACTGGGCTCAGCGATCGAGCGGATCCGCAACGAAGACGCAGAGCTGCTTGACCGGCTGAGCCGGTGACCGACCCGTCGATCGACTACCTCAGCGTCGAAGATCTACTCGAAATCGCTGTGGGCGTGGTTGGGAACGTCTCGATTCGCGATCACGGATTACTCGCTTCCGCCGCAGGTCGCCCGCAGAGCAGCGCTTTCGGCGAGGATGCGTATCCGACTTTCGTCGAGAAGGCAGCAGCTCTGATGCACTCGCTCGCTCGTAATCACCCGCTCGTGGACGGCAATAAGCGCCTCGCCTGGGCGGCCACCCGTGCCTTCTGCCTCCTCAACCAGCGCGACCTTGTTTTCACCGTCGATGACGCCGAACAGTTCGTGCTAGCCGTCGCTCGCGGCGAGCTTGATGTCCCTGACATGACCGCCAGACTCAAGCGACACATTCACTAGCCACGCCGGCCGCCCGCAACGGATCAACTGGGACGTGGCGAGCTGCACGCGTATCGCGAACAGCATCACAATCGCTTCCGCGCTTCCTGGGGCTCGATCACCGCAAGCGGTTTGGCGACGATTCGTCGGCTCTGAAGATCCAGGTTGCGGGGGACATCTCCCAGCATGGCTTCTGGATGCTGGTCGACGGTCGCGAGTTCTTCTTCGCGTTCGACGAGTTCCCGTGGTTCAAGCAGGCGTCCGTAGAAGCAATTCGTCGACTCGAGCGGCCGTCGCCAACGCATTTCTACTGGCCTGACCTAGATGTGGATTTGGGACTCGACTCGATCGAGCACCCCGAGCGCTAACCACTCACATCAACGCTCTAGCGACCATCGACGCCCCAGCTTCGGCTATCGCTCAGGTGGTTGCCAGCTGCATCGCGTCTGTGGTGAGTTCGACTGACCGCAGCCGCGCTTCGATCTCGGGCGCGTAGTGGGCGGTGATGAGTTCGTCGGCGCCCGTACGCTCGGCAAAACTGGTGAGGTAGGTGCGTACATCTGCGGCTGTGCCGATGGCGGTGAAGGTGAGCATCTCGTCGACGTGGGCGCTAAGACCGGCGGCGAGTAACTGGTCGGCCTGCTGGTCGGTGATGGTGCTCGGATCCACACCCGGGCGCCGGCCGTAGAGGCCGATCGCGCGCATGCGCCTGACGGTTTCCAGATGAGATTGCGCTTCCGCCATTGTGTTCCCCGCTAGGACGTTGACGCCTGCGATCGCGTATGGGCGTTCGAGTGTCTCGGAAGGTTGGAATTCGTGGCGGTAGGCGGCGAGCGCCTCGTCAAGCAGTGCGGGCGAGAAATGCGATGCGAAGGCGTACGGAAGACCGAAAGCCGCAGCGAGTTTCGCCCCGAACATCGATGAGCCGAGGATGTAGAGCGGGACGTTCGAGCCCTTGCCCGGCACGGCATCGACACCCGGTATCAGGCTGCGGCCGCTCAGGTAGCCCTGGAGCTCACGGACATCATCGGGGAAGCTTGCCGCCGAGCTTGGATCACGGCGTAACGCAAACATCGTGTTCTGATCCGAGCCGGGTGCGCGCCCCAGCCCGAGGTCTATCCGCCCGGGATGCAGCGCCGCGAGCGTTCCGAACTGCTCGGCGATCACCAACGGTGAATGGTTCGGCAGCATCACCCCGCCGGCGCCCAGCCTGATCGTGTCCGTGTGTGCCGCCACGTGAGCGATGAGGACGCTCGTGGCTGACGATGCAATGCTCGCCATATTGTGGTGCTCCGCATACCAAACGCGCTTGTAGCCCAAGCGCTCCGCTTGCCGCGCGAGCAACACCGACGCAGACAAGCTGTCCCCGGCGGTCTGTCCGCGAGCGATCGGAGCGAGGTCGAGAATCGACAGTTCTACGGTCATCCAACTATCAACTGTAGGTGATGGACCTCACTCCTACTGCCGGGACCCGTCGCTCCCCGCCATCAGCCATTCGTATCGAGCTTTCAGTGGCCGTTCTGGTGGACCTCCGCAAAGGTCGAAAGCCCCCGCAATGCGCAGCTTGCGCGAAGCTCAGCTGACGGATTCGGATGACGCTGGCAAGTGTGATCACCAAGGTCCGCGGCCCAGGCGGGCGCGCAGCAGCACTGAGAACGCTGGCCGACCTGAGAACGCTGCCGGCAACGCAGGGACCCGACGACCCCACCGCGCTGACGCCGAGTGTCTCGGCGGTGGCGATCGACCATCGGTCCCGTCATCGCGTGCGCCCCGACTCGGCCTGCGCCACGGTGCCGGATTAGAGTTGCTGCCGTGCCCGTCGTCTCACACCACATCGATGTCAGTGGACCACGAGCCCGGCTGCTGGTAGCCGAGCCGGTCGGAGCGGCGACGGCCATCGTCCTGAGCATGCACGGCAGTACCTCGACGCCGGCGCGGCAGCTCCGCATGAGTGGGATGGGCACACTTGCCGAGCAGGGTGCAGTGGTCGCTTTCCCGCAAGGTTCCGTGCCGTCGCGATCTGGGTGGGAGTGGGACCTATCGGACGATCTCGACTACCTCGATCGCGTCATCGGCTACCTCCGCGAGTCCTTCGCAGCGGACACCACGCCGTTGTGCGTCACCGGCATGTCGGGTGGGGCGCGGATGGCCAGCCGCTTCGCCTCGTCAGGTGGCCACCACGTAAATATGTTGGGAGCGGTCGCCGGCCTGCGCATGCCCGCGGTGGAGCGCGTGGATCATCCTGTGCGCGTGGTCGCCTTCCACGGCACGCGAGACCGGATCAACCCCTACACCGGCGGGACCACAGCCCGGTGGAGCGAGAGCGTGCTCGACGCGGCGGCCGCATGGGCTCGCGCGAACGGCCATTCTGCCGAAGCTGCACGCACCAGGGTCACGCCGTCGGCCGCCCGCTTCACCTTCGGACCTCCGAACGATCCGGGCGCAGTGACGCTCTGGGTCTGCAAGGGGGCGGGGCACACCTGGCCCGGGTCTCGCCTGCCGTTTCTGCTGCGCCTGTTCCTGGGCAAGGTGTCCCACGACGTGGACGCCACAGCCGAGATCTGGCAGGCGACCTCCAACCGCTGACTGGTCTGAGCGACCACAACCGCTGCGCCACCGGCGCCCGGTAGCCTCGTCGCATGACCGCGAGCGGCACCGCGTGCAGGCCTGGGACGCCGGCCTCGCGCAGGGCGGCCCGCAGCGCCTCGATCAGCTGGCGGGCTCAGCCCTGGTGCTGGAGCCCGGGAAGCAGATCGATGTGAGGTGCACCGGATACTCGCCGCCGTCCGCAGGCAGACCGACGCGAGCGCCGACTCGTCGCCCGGCCTAAACGGACGGATCCGGGACATGACCGAGCAGCCTCTCCCTCAGCCATGCGTTGACGAAGGCGCCGCGCGGATCGAGCTCGGCGCGCAGCGCCGCGAACTCAGCCAGCCGCGGATAGCTGGCGGCCAGGGCCTCCGCCTTCGCCGCGAAGGCCTTGCCCCAGTGCGGCCGCGGCGCGAACGGCGCCAGCACCCGCTCGACCTCGACGCACAGCGCCCCTACCGCGTCCGGCTCGCGGTGCCAGGTGAAGTGGATCCCGATCGAGTCGCGCTGGTGGTGCGGGCTCATCCACAGCTCGTCGGCGGCGATCGTGCGCGTCTCGGAGATGTGGAGCAGCGGCCGGATCCGTGCCCCGAGCTGCTCGCGCAGCGCTGTGATCGCGGCGATCCCGTCCTCGCGCGCCACGAACCACTCCGACTGGATCTCCTGACCGGCGCTGGGCATGAAGCCCGCGCGAAAGTGCGGCAGCCGATCGCACCACGGCCCTGGGACGCCCAGCTGCTCGGTGCAGAAGGCCGGATCTGAGCCTGGCACGGGGTTCCGCGGCGCGGTCGCCGCGGCCGCGCCGAACAGGCTCGCCGGCTGAAGCCCCGACGGGTCGCCCTTCACCCATACCTCGCGCACGCGCTCGCCGAAGCGATGGAAGACGCTGACGCTGCGCCCGGCGGTGCTGATCGCGTCGAGGTTCTCGGCGAGCGCGTCCCACTCGAGGTTCTCGTAGACGCGCTGCGACAGGGTGTAGGACGGCTCCACGGCGAGCGTGAGCCGCGTGACGATCCCGAGCGCGCCCAGGTGCACGACCGCACCGGCAAAGCGCGGGTCGCCCTCACCGATCTCCAGCACGTCACCCTGGCTCGTAACCAACCGCATTGCGCGCACAGTGGTCGCCAGGTTCCCGAGCGCGTCACCGGAACCGTGCGTGCCGGTGGCCACCGCCCCACTCACCGAGATGTGCGGCAGCGAGGCCATGTTCGCGAGTGCCAACCCGGCAGCTTCGAGTGCCTCGGCGAGCTGCGCATAGGTCACGGTCGGCCCGACGGTCGCCGTCATCACGTCGCGGTCGATCGTGATCTCACCGGCACCGTCGAGCCGGTCGAGTGCCACCAGCTGGTCGGCGTTGCCGATCGCGCTGAAGGCGTGTCGCGTGTTCAGCACCTGCAGGGAACCGAGACGGGATGCGAGCTGGCGCAGCTGATCGAGTGTCTCCGGGTGATGCAGCGCCCTGGCGCCGTAGCGGTAGTTCCCCGCCCAGTTCGTCAGCTCCACGCCACCGCTCCCTCAGCCATCACGGCCCCATTGTGCGGCATAGACTCACGCGACCGGTGCCCTCACACTCGCTCCCCACCGTGAACTCCCTGGTCCCGGGTGTCGACGCGACCCTGATCCTGGGCGACGACTGAACCCTACGCCGGGATGCTCGACATCCACTCGTGAACGTAGGCCACGACCATCGCGCCCTCGCCCACGGCCGTCGCGCAGCGCTTGACCGAGTCCGAGCGCACATCGCCGGCGGCGAACACGCCCCGCACGCTCGTCTCCAGCAATCCGTCCGCACCGGCGGCGGCCCCCGTCAGCACGAAGCCGTGCTCGTCGCGTGCGACCGTGTCGTCGAGCCACGCCGTGCCCGGACTCGCGCCGAGGAACAGGAACAGAAAACGGAGATCGACGCGCGAGCCGTCGGTCAGCGTGACCGCCTCGAGCTGCCCGTCGGCCCCGTGCAGCCGTGCGATCTCGCTGCGATCGCACACGCTCACGCCATACCGCCCGAGGTCGTTGGTCAGATAGTCGGACATCGTCTCGCGCAGGTCGCCGCGGCGGTGCATCAGCGTCACATTCGCGCCGCCGCGCGCCAGCCAGATCGCCGCCTGCGCCGCCGAGTTACCCCCACCCACGACACCCACGGCGGTCCCACCGCAGAGCTTCGCCTCGGGCGGACCGGCGGCGTAGAAGACGCTGCAGCCCTCGTAGTGCTCGAGGTCGTCGACCGGCAGCCGCCTGTACTGCGCGCCGGTCGCCAGCAGCACCGCGCGCGCCTCGATGCAGTGGTCATCCTCCAAACGCACCACATGCGAGTCCTGCCCGGGCTCCAGCGCGACCGCCCGGTAGGGCGTGGCCGTGCGCGCGGAGAACTTGCGTGCCTGCGCGATCGCGCGCATCGTCAGCTCGGCGCCCGAGATCCCCGCCGGGAAGCCCAGGTAGTTCTCGATCCGCCGTGAGGTGCCCGCCTGGCCACCGAGCGACCCGGCCTCGATCACCAGGGTGTTGAGCCCTTCCGACGCGCCGTAAACCGCCGCTCCGAGCCCCGCTGGTCCACCCCCGACGATCAGCAGATCGACCGTCTCGCGCTTGCCGAGCTCCAATCCGACCCCGAGCGCGCGGAACAGCCGCCCGGACGTCGGCCCCCACAGATCCTCCCCACCGGGCAGCCGCACGAGCGGCAACGGCTCGCCGCCGAGCGCCTCCACGCTCGCGCGTGCGGTGTCGTCACGCTCGGTGTCGTAGAAGGAGTACGGCAGCCCTGCACGCCGCACCCATTCGACCAGCGAGCGCGTCTCCGCCTGCGACCAGGGCCCCAGGATCTCGATCCCCACTCCGTCGACCTCCTGCAGCACCTCGCGCCGCGCGATGAAGGTGCTGATGATCAGCTCGGCCAGCGGCTCGTCGTCGGCCATCAGCTCGCGCACCTGCTCGCGCTCGACCGCGATGTAGCGCATCGGCATGGTCACAACCGCGGTCAGGTACACAGTCTGCCCCGACAGGAGATTGATCTCGCCGAGGAAACTCCCCGCGACATGCCGGATGATCTCGTTGCCACTCGCATCGATCACCGCGGCCTCGCCCTCGAGGATCGCGATCAGCGGGTAGCGATGATCGCCCACGCGGTATAAGACATCGCCGACCGCGGCCGCGCGCTCCGCGCCATGCGCGCGCAGCTTCTCGAACTGGCCGTCTGAGAGGACCGGTCGCGTTGTCGCGCCGCTCATGCCATCAGCGGTGACGGCGGGATCCGCGTGCTGCCGCCGACCTCCGGGATCAGCATGCCGACATCGTCGAGGAAGCAGTAGCTCCACTCCTCCCCGGGCTCGAGCGAGCGGATCAGCGGATGGCTCTGCTGATCGGCGTGGCGGCTGGCGTGGCGCGCGGGCGAGGAGTCGCAGCAGCCGACGTGACCGCAGGTCAGGCAGATGCGCAGGTGCAGCCACCTGCCGCCCTCCCGCAGGCAGTCCTCGCAGCCGTCGACCGACGCCGGTAGTTCAGTGATCTCGACCTGGTCCAGGTGCGAGCAGGGAGCCATGGGTTCGTCTCCTGAGGTCGTGTGCCTACAGCATGGCGAACGCGTCAAACGGCTGGCAGTGGCAGGAGGGCTGCTCACCAGCGGTTCTTCGGCACCGCCTGAGCGGCCACTCGCCGCATCCGCTACCTGAGCGTGACGATCGCGCTACCTGAATGTGACGATCGCCGCACTCGCCGGAGCTACCGTGACGTCGTAGGCACCGGATCTGACGGACACGGCCTTCGAGACGGGCGCGCCGATCAGCTTGCCGGTCTGCGCGGAGATGCTCCGGCCGCCGAGCGAGGTCCCGTCTGTCGCCCACAGCCCACCGGCCCCCGCCGTCAGCGTCGCGACGCGCGCGGGGCCGGTCGCGCCCCTGGCGGCGACGGCGATAGTGCTGGGAGCGGTGCCGACGTTGGTGAGGACGACATGCGTTTGTCCCTGCGGTGTCCGATCCGCCCACGCGTAGAGGCCGCTCGGCATCGAACGCACCTTCAGCATCTTCGATCCCGGCGGCGCCAGCTGCGCGAAGGCCATCAGCCCGTAGTACTCGGGCTGGACCTGCACGCGCCATCCGGCGCGCGTCTTGCGCGTCTGGATCAGGTTCTGCGCCGTGAATGGCCGGCTCTGGAAATTGACCCCGTTGACACCGGCCTCGACGTAGAGCGGCAGGATGTTCAGTGCCCACAGCGCCGGCCCGAAGCTGTTGGTGAGACCGGGCTGGCCGCCGCAGGTGACGGAGTTCATCTCATCGACGCGGACACCAACGCCGTTCTGATGGGCGAGGCTGGTCCAGCTCGCGATTCCGGACGCCAGCGCCTGCAGCGAGTGCGTGGTGAACAGCTCGCTCTCCTGCGGCCGCACCCCGCCACTGCAGCGCGTCGACTTCAGTGGGTAGGTGTGGACCGTGACCAGCGAGAGCCGCTTGCTCTCCGAAAGGAACTGGCCGACATAGGGCAGCGCGCTCAGCCCCGAGTAGCCGGGACCGGCGAAACGCACGTCGGGCAGCGCGTCTGCCAGGTGGTTCCACTGCGATGCCATGGTCGCCAGCGAGTAGGTCTTCGGCCGCCCGAGCACAGCCTGGCCCGCGGTGTCGAGGTAGAAGGGGAAGTGCGAGTAGAGCTCAGGCTCGTTGCCGAGCTCGAAGGTGGTCGGCACGCCTCGAGTCGCCGAGCGGATCTCGTGGATCTCGGCGCTCGCGATCTTGCGGCTGCCGGCCTCCATGTTTATCCCCACCAACAGGTGCGCGTGCAGGTCACTCACCAGCCGGTCGGTCACCGCCGCCCAGGTCGGCGTCATCGTCCAGCGCACCCACGGAGGTTGCTTCATCCCCGGGATCGGCCACCAACTCCAGTCGGTGCTGTCTCCCCCGATCCGCAGGCTGAACCCTCCGCCCGGCGCGAGGTTGCGAAGCGTCTGCTCGAACGCGACATCCGGTTTCCTGGGATTGGTGCCGACCTCCGCCTCGACGTTCCAGTACTCGGTGGCGAGCCCGACGAAACCGCCCGCCAGCGGTGGGCCGACGCTCACGCCGCTGACCGAGACCGTTACCGGCACAGCGGTCACGCGGCGCGAGGAGGCCGACGCGCCCGGAGCACTGACCAGCGTCGCGGCCAGCGCCGCGAGCAGCAGGCACACACCGCGCCGAGCCGTCCCCTCGCGCCTGATCTGATGGTTCAAGTTCCTCGCCATCGCGCGGCGACAGGATAAGGCCTCCAGATGCACAGGGAAAACTGCGTGATGGGCAGAGCGTCGGCGTCCCTACTGCGCTTAGATCGCCGGCCGATATACCGCCTGCGGCTCGCGGCAGGAGACGATCGCGGCGGCCAGACGCTCGCCGGGATCCGTTGCGCCATATCTGATTAGACGCTAATCTGATAAGCGGCCTAGTCAGGTATGGACCACCCCAGGTCCACTACGAGAAGAGGAGAGAGATGATTCACCCAAGACGCGGGCGGATGCTCCCAGCGTTGCGCGCGGCCGTGCTGTGCGCTTCGGTCGCCGTGGCGGCCTCCGTCGCACTCACGGAAACCGCCGCAGCCAACGCACACACGGTCCACCATCACACCACGTTGCCGCTGCGGCGCGCGGCGGCCCAAACCACCGACGCAGGGAGTAGCCAGTCCTATAACGGGCTCGCGCTGACCCCGCCGATGGGCTGGAACAGCTGGTACCAGTACCGCTGCGGCGTCAACCAGGCCGAGGTGCTCGCCAACGCGCAGGCACTACTCTCCAGCGGGCTGGCCAAGCTCGGTTATGACTACGTCAACCTCGACGACTGCTGGATGGCGCCGCAGCGCGCGGCCGACGGGCAGCTCCAGGGCGACCCCACGACGTTCCCCAACGGGATCGCGTGGCTCGCATCCCAATTGCATGCGATGGGCCTGAAGCTCGGCCTGTACGAGAGCTTCGGCAACACGACCTGCCAGAGGCGCCCCGGCAGTTACGGGCATTACCAGCAGGATGCAAACACCTTCGCAAGCTGGGGCATCGACTTCCTCAAGTTCGACTACTGCGGCGTGCCCGCCGGCACGACCAGCGCCAGCCTGCAATCCGACTACCAGCAGATGAGCAGCGCGCTGCTGGCCACCGGCCACAAGATCGTCTTCAGCGAGGAGCTGCCCGTCGGGGCCGGCGACGCCAACCCGGCAAACGCCAACTACATCCCGTACGTTTCGCTCTCCTCGAAGATCGCCAACCTGTGGCGCATGGCACCCGACGAGACGACGAACTTCTACTCGACGGTATTCGGGCACCTGGTGGATGACCTGCCGCTGGCGAGCTACGCACATCCCGGTGCCTGGAATGACATGGACATGCTGCTGACCGGCACCAGCGGATACAACTGGAGCGCCCAGCAGCAGGAGACGCAGATGAGCATCTGGGCGGAGATGGCATCTCCGCTGCTGTCCAGCACCGACCTGACCAACATGTCAGCGACGACAGCACAGATACTCGGTAACAAGGCGGTGATCGCCATTGATCAGGATCCGCTCGGCAAGCAGGGGCAGCTGGTCGCCAAGCAGGGCGCCGTGGATGTCGTGTCCAAGCCACTGGCGACCGGCGACGTGGCCGTACTGCTGGCGAACACCGGATCGACGCCGCAGCAGGTGACCACTCAGGCCGCGACCGTCGGCCTGGCCAACGCGGACGCCTATTCGGTCAGCGACCCGTGGGCCGCAACCACGCAGGAGACCGCGGGCAGTATCAGCGAGTGGGTGCCGGCGCAGAGTGCGACCCTGCTTCGGGTCGCTCCGATCCTCGGCCCCGGGGTCGTGCGGTACGCCCCGCTCACGGCCGTGTCACTCAGCGCGCAGGTGCCGCCGATCTCCCCGGGCTCGCAGTTCTCCGTGGCCACACCCGGCGCGACCATCTCGGTCCCGGCAGCGCTCGAGAATGAAGGACGCGTGCCGGCGCTGCGGGCATCCCTGTCGGTGTCCGGCCCCAGCGGCTGGCAGGTGAGTGGGGGCCCGGCGACGGCCGCCGCGCTGCCAACGGGCCAGCAGGTCAACGGCAGCTGGCAGGTCACGGTGCCGGCTGGAACAGCAGCCGGCAGTTACACGCTGACCGCCACCGGAACCTACAGCTGGCCCAGCGGCCAGACGACGAGCAACAGCTCGCAGACGGCGATCCAGGTGGTGGTGCCGCCAACCGGCTCGCCGACGCTCGACCAGCTCACGTGGCTCTCGGCGACCAACGGCTACGGCCCGGTCGGCATCAACAAGAACTACTACGGTGGACCGCTGAGGATCCACGCAATCACGTATCCGCATGGGCTCTGGGTCAACTCTCCGGCCACCCTCTACTACTACCTGGGAGGCAACTGCAGCAGCTTCACCTCCGACCTCGGGATCGATGATTCCGACAAGAGCACGGGCTCGGTGATCTATGAGATCTATGCCGACGGCAGCCAGATCTACAACAGCGGCGTGGTGACCAACTCCACGCCGACGGTCCACGCAGACGTCAACGTCTCGGGCGCCCAGGTTCTGGAATTGGACGTTGCCGAGGGCAACGGGACACCCAACTACGGGAATGCCGACTTCGGCAATCCGCAGCTGACCTGCAGCGGCAGCTAGAACGACAATCGCGGGTGGCGGCACTCGGCGCGTGCCGCCACCCGTCCCGCATCAGAGCAAATGACGCATAACCCACTTCCGGACCGCACCAGCGTCCAACCATCGTGAGCTTCGATAAGCGCGAGGCGGTGAACACGTCGTGAGCTCCCCTCTCGATCGTCGCATCGCGCTCTGGGTCGGTTGCTATACGAGCGACATGGACGGTGAGGGTCAGGGCATCGTGGCGCTCGGCCGTGAGGCGAACGGCTCGTTAGGGCCGCTGGGTGCACCGAGTCCTGTCGCGTCACCGTCGTTTCTGGCGCTGCATCCGTCGCTACCCGTGCTCTACGCCGTCAGCGAGGGGGAGCAGACGGTGGGGGCCTACCGCTACGCAGCCGGTGGCAGCCTGAGCGCCCTCGGCACGGCGGTGGCGGCCGGCCCGTATGTGTGTCACGTCGCCGCGGATCCGGAGGGCAAGTTCCTTGTCGCGTCGTGCTGGGGAGACGGGTCGGTGGTACTGGTCGAGGTCGAACCCGACGGCTCGCTGGGTGCTCGCCATGCCGGCGCTGCCTCCGTCGATCCGTACGGCCAGGCGCGCCAGAGCCGCGCGCACGCGTGTCTGATGCTCGGCAATGGCCAGGCGGTGACAACTGACGTGGGCCATGACCTTCTACGGTTCTGGCAGTTCTCTGCCGGCGATGGGCTCGAGCAGTTGGGAACCGAGCGGCTCCCGGTCGGCAGCGGTCCACGGCACTTGGCCCAGAGCTCGCGCGGCATCGTGTATGTCGTCACCGAGTATTCCGCCGAGGTGGCGCTGCTCTATCCGGTCGCGCGGGGACCGGGGCGCGTCGCGCTCGAGTTGCAGTCAATGCTCCCGATATCGCCGCGCGGAGCGCTGCCGGGCGATGCGGCGGCCGAGGTCTGTCTGGACGCGGACGAGCGACATCTGTATGTGGGAGTGCGCGGCTCAAACCGCATCTGCACGCTGCAGGTCCACGCGGACGGCACCACCACGCCACTGGAGGAGGTGGATTGCGGAGGTCTCTGGCCGCGGCATCATTGCGTCGATCAGCAGCGCCTGATCGTCGCGCTCGAGCGCTCAAACGCGATCGCGATCTTCAGTCTGCAGCCGGACGGGCGAGTGACCGGCGCGCCGCGGCTCGTGCCGGTCGGCTCGCCCAGCTGCGTGCTGCCGCATCGCTGAGCCGCTCCGCGCGATCCAGCGCGACCTTGGGGTCGTGACACATTCATCGACATCAATCCTTGGTGCGCACGTGTCCGCTGGGATCGACCGCCGCGACGCCCGCGTGGGAGCGGAACGCCGTCAGTCGGAGCTCGGAGACCAGCGGCTCGCCCGGCGCCAGCAGCAGCGCGCTGCCGTCCTCCACGTCCGCGCTGATACCGCGGTTCGTGGCACTCGTGAAGGGTTCCAGACCGATGTTGTAGGTCTGACCCCACCAGGGGTAGCGGAAGGGACCGTTGAACACCTGCCAGTACCAGAGGTGCCGGTAGATCTCGACCGGATATCTCACCGCCAGACCGACCCCGGAGTCGGTGTTCGTGACCGCATACCAGCCGTCCGGGAGATCGTCGACGTATGCCTGATCCTCGAAGCCGGCGCCCGGCGGCGGCACGGCATCGAGACGGGCGAGCGTGCCGTCCTCGAGCGGGGCGGCGGGCCAGTCGGCGCCGGCGCCGGGGGCGAGTCGATTGCCGGGCGACCACCGCTCCGGATGGGTGCGCACACGGCCACCGGGCAAATCGATCCGGCAGTGCTCGGACAGAAACGGGGGCCCGAACGTGATGTGCTGGCCATACGAGATCGGCAGCGCCTCCGCGCCGAGGTTGAGCAGCGTCTCGGTGACGGTCAGCACTGGACTGCCGGCGTCGAGCCTGATCGTCCGGCGAGCGGCGAGCGGCGAGCGCAGCAGCCTCGCGCTCAGTGTGATCTCGGCCACCTCCGGGCCGTCCGCGGTGACCGTGCAGTCCCACGGCAGCGTCGAGGATTCCGCGTGCAGACCGAACTGTGCGCCGCCGTAGCTCGACGGATCGCCGCCGTTGGGGAAGACGCTCTGCCAGCCGCCCTCGTATACGTCGAGCCAGAGCGAGTCGCCGTCACCGGTGGTCGCTCGCACCGCTGCCGGATGGCGCACGCCAGCGGGCGTGCGCCACAGAAACTCCGTGTCAGTTGGCTTGTGGACGAGGCTCCAGATGTCGCCGCCCTTGCCGGACAGGATCAGCGCGCGAAGCCACTCGTTCTCTACCACCGCGGCCTCCAGGCCGCGGTAGGTCCAGGCGTCGTCGGCACGCGCCCCGTAGGTGTGATCCGGTCCGTGGCGCCGCATCGCTCACCACTCGGCGAGCGAGCCATCGGTGTGAGTCCACAGGGGGCTGCGCCAGCGATGCCCCTGCTGCGCCGCCCGCCGCACGGCGGCCTCGTCGATCTCGATGCCCAGTCCCGGCCCGCTGGGGCGGGACGCATATCCGTCGACGAAGCTGAACGGCGAGCGGTCGAGCAGGTAGGTGAGCACGTCGTTGCCGTCGCCGTTGTAGTGGATCGTGATTCCCTGCTCCTGGATGAGGAAGTTCGGCGTCGCAAACGCGACCTGGAGGCTGGCCGCAAGCGCTATCGGCCCGAGCGGGCAGTGCGGCGCAAGCGACACATCCCAGGCCTCGGCCATCGCCGCGATGCGGCGCAGCTCCGAGATTCCGCCGGCGTGCGAGATGTCCGGTTGGATGACCGCGATGCCCGTTGGCAGGACGTCACGGAAGTCCCACCGCGAATAGAGCCGCTCACCGGTGGCCAGCGGGATCGAGGTGGCCGCGACGATCGCGGACAGGTCGCGGCTGTATTCGGCGAGCACCGGCTCCTCGACGAACAGCGGGTGCACAGCCTCGAGCTGGGGCAGCACGCGCCGGGCCATCGCCTTGGACATGCGACCGTGGAAGTCGATCGCCATATCGCGGTGATCGCCCAGCACCTCGCGGACGCTCTCGGCACGGCGGACGATCTCCGCCGTGCGCGCCGGACTGTCGATTGCCGTCAGCGCGCCTGATGCGTTCATCTTGATGGCCGTGAAGCCGGCCTCGATCTGCGCACGCGCCTGCTCGGCCACGTCAGCGGGACTATCGCCGCCGATCCACGCGTACACCCGCGCGCGGTCGCGCACCGCACCGCCGAGCAGCTCGTGCACCGGCACCCCGCGCGCCTTCCCGGCGATGTCCCACAGCGCCTGGTCGATCCCCGCCACGGCACTCGACAGAACCGGGCCGCCCCGGTAGAAGCCGCCCTTGGTGAGCGTCTGCCAGTGACGCTCGATCTGCAGGGGATCCTGGCCGATCAGATACTCGGAGAGCTCATGCACCGCGGCGCGGACGGTCTCGGCGCGGCCCTCGACGATCGGCTCGCCCCAGCCCACCAGGCCCTCGTCCGTCGCAACCCTGACGAACAGCCACCTGGGCCGCACCAGGAAAGTCTCTATGCCCGTGATCTTCATCGGCCCCACCCCCTACATCGAATCCTTGACGATCGACCAGCCGCCGTCCACGACGAGGTTCACCCCGGTGATGAACGAGCTGTCCTGCGATGCGAGGAAGGCGACCGCTGCCGCGACCTCCTCCGGCGCCCCCAAGCGCCGCAGCGCGGTCGCCGCCGCAGCGCGTTCACGCTCGGCCTCGCCGATCTCACGCCAGGCCTTCGTGAGGATCGGTCCCGGCACAACGGCGTTGACCCGCACCTCCGGCCCGTACTCCGCCGCCAGCTGACGCGTCAACGAGCTCAGCCCGCCCTTGGCCGCGGCATAGGCGGGGCGGCCGCGAAGGCCCACCAGCGCGTGCACCGACGAACTGATGACCACGGCGCCGCGGGCGTCCGCCAGCATGCCGGCGAAGCTGCCGACCCCGAGGTAGGCCCCCTTGAGCGTCACCGCCAGTTGGCGATCCCAATCCTCCTCGGCGAGCTCGTGGGCGGCTCCGGGGATCTCCATGTACGCATTGCTGTGCAGCACGTCGAGGCGCCCGGCCAGAGAGCGGACGAGCCGCACGAGCTCACCCCAGTCGGCGGCGTGACTCACGTCGCAGTGCACGAACGTCGCGTCGTGCCCGCGCTCCCGCAGCTGATCGGCCACCGCGGTTCCGGCCCGATCGTCGATGTCGGCGATAAGCACCCGTGCGCCCTCGGCCGCCAGCCGGCGCGCACTCGCGGCGCCGATCCCGGCGGCGCCGCCCGTCACGACCGCCGTCGCACCGGAGAACCGCTGGAGCTGTCCGCGCTCAGGGCTTGGGCTACTCATGGGATCCGACCATGAAATCGGTCAGCTCCCGCAACGTGGTGTGCTTGGGGTCCGGGGTCGCAACGATCCGGCCGGCGCGCATGACGATCAGGCTGTCTGCCAACTCGAGCATCTGCGGCAGGTTGTGCCCAACCATCACGACCGTCTCGCCACTGTCGGCCATGTCGCGCACGATGCGGAGGACGGCGGCCGTTTCCTTGGGACCGAGCGCCGCGGTCGGCTCATCGAGCAGGATCACCCGCGCACCGAAGAACATCGCCCGCGTGATCGCCACCGCCTGGCGCTGACCGCCGCTGAGCTGCCTGACCCCGACCTTCGACGAGGGCATCCCGATCCGCACGTGCTTCAGCGCGGCGTCGGCCTCCTGTCGCATCTTGCGTCGGTCGACGATCTTGGTCCCGGCCACGCGACGCACACGCTCGCGGCCCAGGAAGATGTTGGCGGCGATGGACATCGTGTCGACCAGCGCCAGATCCTGGTAGAGCGACTCGATCCCGGCCGCGCGGGCCGCACGCGCCGATGTCAGCAGCGCCGGCTTGCCGTCGATCAGCACCGCGCCGCCATCAGGAATCTCGACGCCGCTGAAGATCTTCAGCAGCGTCGACTTGCCGGCTCCGTTGTCACCGATGATGCCGTTCAGGCCCGGCTGGAAATCGACCGAGATGTCACGCAGCGCCGCGATGTGACCGTAATGCTTCGACACACGCCGGGCCGCGAGCCTGGGAACGTTCGTCATCTCTGGCACGGCTTCAGTGGTCATTCGGACTCCTCCCAGCTCAGCAGCTCTTCTGGGTCTATGCGCCGCCGTGCGGCCCGCAGCATCTGCCACCGTGACCGGTGACCACCGACGTCCTGAAGGATCACGCCGATCAGCAGCAGTGCGCCGGTCGCAACCTGTTGCCAGAACGCCTGCACACCGACCAGGAGCAGACCGTTGTCGAGCGTCGAGAGAACCAAGACACCCAGGAACGCCCCCAGCACCGTTCCGGTTCCGCCCGTCAGGCCCGTGCCGCCGAGGAGCACCGCCGTGATCGCCGTCAACTCGAGCCCGACGCTGCCCTCGGTCGGCTGGGCCGTGCCCGTCTGACCCAGGAGCATGATGCCGGCGATGGCCGCGCAGAAGCCGCTGACGACGAAGACCCCGAGCAGGTAGCGCGAGACGCGGATGCCGGCGAGCCTCGAGGCCGTGTCACTGCCGCCCACGGCGTAGACGTTGTGGCCCTGCAGCGTGAAGCGCATCGCGAGGATCGCCAGCCCGGTCACCACCAAGAAGACGATCACCAGGTATGGGACCGAGGCCACCGACCCGGTCCCGAGCGAGGCCAGGAATGAGCTGGTCACTCCGACCTCGTTGCCGTTGGTCAGGAGCAGCGCAAGCCCTGAGAATGCCGAGAACGTCGCCAGCGTCGCGATCACGGCGCTGATGCGCAGGTAGGCGACGACAAAGCCGTTGAAGGCGCCGGCGAGACTCCCCGCCAGCAGCCCGATCAGGATCGCCACTCCCAGCGGCAGGTGCGCGTGCAACGAGACCTCGGCCACCACCGCGGTGACGAGCCCCGCGTTGGACCCGACCGAGATGTCGAGCGCGCCGGAGATCATCACGATCACCTCACCGATCGTCACCAGCCCGAGGATCGCCCCGGAGTCCACGATCTGGATGATGTTCGCGGTGATGAACTCGCGCCCGCTGCTGGCGATCCCGAAGACCAGCAGCAGCAGGCCGAGCGCCGCGATCAGCGCGAAGTCGACGATCACATCGCGCGGCAGACCGGACAGGTAGGTCTCAAGTCGGGCGGTCCGTGGCGCCTCTGCGCCCGCCTGCACGGGGTCGGCTGGCCCGAGCTCGTGTCCGGTCTCCGGCTCCTCCTGGGTCATCAAAGCTTGGTCTCTCCCATTACTCACGTGCACAACCCCTCGTGCGTCGGGCCCGCGCCGCTCCGTGCGCACGGTGCGCGCGCACGGAGGAGCGGATAGGGGTGTCGGTTACTTGCAGGCCTTGTCGACCTTGTGCAGCGTCGTCTTCGTCATCTCGATCGGAGCGACGTAGGAGTTCTTCGGGAACGGCTTGTGCTTCACGACGTTGTCGAAGATCTCCTGGACCGACCTGGCGCCGATCGCGTTCGGGAAGATGTAGTTGGTCCCGCGGAACCCCACGTTGGGGGCACCCTTGGCCCAGATCGTGCAGGCGAGATCACCGCCGAGGCCCACCGCGTTGATGTTGGCGGCAGACACGCCGCCCGCGACCAGCGCCTTCGCGGCGCCGTAAGCGACGTCGTCGTTGCCGCCCATCACCAGCCAGTGCGTGGCCTGCGGATGCGAGGTCTTGATCGGCCCCGTGGCGTTGTAGGCCTGCTGGGTCGTGTTGTCGGTGGTCGGCTCCTGGATGATGTGGCTCTTTGGGAAGCCCGCGGCGAGTGCCGCCTTCTCCTCGGCGTTGGTGCGCTGCTGGATCGTTTCCAGCGAAGGGTTCGTGACAAGCAGCATGTAGGTGTCCGAGGAGGACCACTTCAGCTTCTTGTAGTTCGCCAGCATGATCTTCGCCGTGTTCTTGCCGAACTGGCTCGCGTTGATCCCGACGAACGGCACGTCCTTGTGGTTGCCTCCCGCGAAGCCGTTGTCCGAGGCCATGATCGGAATGTGAGCCTTCTGCGCGAGGCTGACCATGCGCGGGCCGAGCTGCTCCGCCGGAGCGACCACGATCAGGCCCTTGTCGCCGTCGGCGATCGCCTGCTGGATGTCGGTGATCGTGGTGGCCGAGCTGCTGTTCTCGTTCTCCATGTGCACGGTGGCGCCGAGCTTCTTGCCCTCGGCCTTGGCGCCCTGGCCCTCGAGCACGAAGTAGGAGATCGCGCCGTCCGTCTGCAGGTAGGCAAACGTCGGGTGGCTCGAGCTCGCCGCGCGGGCGGAGGCCTTCGAACTGTTGGCGTTGGCGGACGTGGCGGCCACCGCCAAGACGCCGCCTGCGGTAGCGCCGAGCACTGCGCACGAAGCGACTGCGCGCCGCAGCCGGGTGGCTGCGACAGCGCGCGCCCATTGCCGACTCGTATCCCTGCCGTACATACCTCAACCTCCGATTAGTGCCGGTGTGACCGGCGTTCTTCTCTCTCTTATCCCCTGTAAGCGCGCGTACCGAACAGCGCTCACCAGCGAGGTTGATTATCAGATTAGCGTCCAATCGCCGATCGCGCAAGACCGAAACCAACAGCGCTTCGCGGCTTCGTTTGTCGCGCCTTAGCAAGTATGATTAGCGGCAGGATGACCCAGATCTCAGGACCACGGAGCGGACCCGCGGGACGCTCCCGGCAGCGCGGCTTCAAGGGCCGCGGCGCCCATGCCGCCGCGGTCACGTCCCTGGGCCAGCGCATCGTGCGCGGAGAGTTCAAACCGGGCGAGATCCTCGATCTGCAGCGGCTGGAGCTGGAGATGCGCTTCGGGCGCACGGCCCTGCGCGAAGCGGTCAAGGTACTGGCGTCGAAGGGCCTGATCGACGCGCTCCAGGGCACCGGCACGTTCGTCACCGACCGCTCGCACTGGAACCTGCTCGATCCTGACCTGCTGCGGTGGCACTACGAGACACAACCCAAGCAACAGTTCCTCGACTCGCTCGCGGAGTTCCGGCTCTCCGTGGAACCCGCGGCGGCGGGCTTCGCCGCACTCAGGTGCACGCCGGAGAAGCTGGCGAACCTGCGGCTGGCGCTGGCCGAGATGGAAGCCAACCTCGGCGACGCGGTCGCCTACACGGAGGCTGACTTCGCCTTCCACTCGACGATCCTGGAAGCCGCCAACAACGAGTTCTTCTCGCAGCTGGAGCCGATCATCGAGGCAGCGCTGTTCACGCGCATACGGTCGGTGCGCTCGACGAACCGCAGGCGCGAGGAGGCGCTGGCAAGCCACCGCCTGCTGCTGGAGGCGATCGAGGCGGGCAACCCTGAGAAGGCGACCGACGCGGCGCGCAGCCTGGTGGCGGTCGCGCGTCGTCAGGAGCCGCATCCGGCCGAACCGCAGCAGGCCGAGACGCGCCGCCGCAAGCCTGCGAACAAACGCGAGTCGACCGCCCCGGTGGCGGCCGAGACCGGACTCTGAGCCGCCCGCGGCCGGAGGCGTCCGCGATGCAGGACAACGAGCCGGTCAGGCCACCGTCGCCGCTGCGACCAGAGGATCCGCCGGTGTTCGCGATCCTCCGCCGCCAGGAGCCTGACGTGGCGGTCGAGCTGGCGCGGGCCATCTCCCGCGCCGGCGTCCGCGCGCTCGAGCTCACGATCGACAGTCCCGGAGTGCTCGAACTGGTTCGGGCCCTACGCGCTCAGTTGCCCGGCACCGCAATCGGCGTCGGCACGGTACTCGGCCGGGGAGAAGTGGAAGCGGCCGCGGAGGCCGGCGCTCAATTCGTCGTCAGCCCGAACGTCGACCGCGACGTGATCGCGGCGTGCGTGGCCGCGGGCATCCCCGCGCTCCCGGGCGCGGCAACGCCCACCGAGGCGATGCAGGCGTGGCGTGCCGGGGCCTCCCTGGTGAAGCTGTTTCCGGCAGCCACGGGCGGTCCGGCGGCGCTGCGCGCGATCCGCGAACCGCTGCCGATGATCCCGCTCGTCGCCGTCGGCGGAGTCGACGGAGCCAACGCCCGCGCGTACCTCGATGCCGGCGCCAGCGCCGTCGGCATCGGCTCATGGCTCACCGCCGCCGGCTCGGCCGACGAGGCCGGTGTCCGTGCGGCTGCGCTCCTCGACGAGCTGCGAGCGTGACAACCCTGACCCCGGCCATGCCCCGACCAGAGGTTGTCGCCATCGGTGAGCCGTTGATCGCCCTGCTGGGACAGCAGACGGATGTCCCGCTGGTGGAGATCTCCGGCTACGGGATGCACGTCACCGGCGCAGAGCTCAACGCGGCGGTCGGACTCGCACGGCTCGGGCACGCGGTCTCTTTCGTGGGGCGGGTCGGAACCGATCCGTTCGGGCAGGTCGTTCGCCGCAGACTCGCGATGGAAGGCGTCGACACGCGCTGGCTCGTCGCCGACGAGCGCCCGACGGGCCTGCTCTTCCGGAACCTTCGCAGGACGGCGCCGGCCGAGGTGGTGTACCGGCGCGCGGGTTCCGCCGGCTCCTGTCTCGCGCGCGAGGACGTCGAGCCGGCCATCGCCGAGCTGCGTGCCGACGGGCTTGTACTGATCACCGGGGTCACGGCAGCCGTCTGCCCCGCGACGACGCGCGAGACGATCGAGCTTGTGCGTGCCGGGCAGCGGAGGCTATGCGTGGATCTCAATCACCGCTCGCGCCTGTGGAGTGCGGAGCAGGCGGCACCCGCGCTGCGAGGCTTGGCGGAGACCGCGTACCTGGTCGCCGGCAGCCTCGAGGAGGCACGCCTCGTCACCGGGCTGGCCGATGCCAGGGCGGCGGCGCAGGCGCTGCTGGCCGCGGGAGCCGAGCTGGTCGTGCTCCGCCACGACGTCGTGGCCGCGAGCTGGTTCTCGCGCGAGGATCCGGAGCCGGTCACGATCCGCGCCGGCCAGCTGCCGGCCACCGACGCGGTGGGCGCTGGGGACGCGTTCATGGCGGGGCTCCTCAGTGGCGTCCTCGAGCTTGGGCCGGCCGCGGCCGCCGCGTGCCTCGAGCGCGCTCACCACTGCGGAGCGGCCGTCGTCGCCACGGTCGGCGACCTCGAGGGCGCGCTCTCCCGCGACGAGCTGCGCGCGCTCGAGACCACCGGTCTCGGCAGCGAGCCGCTGAGGTAGACGAGCCAGGGCTCGCGGCCGGACGCTCCTCGGCCGGCGCCGCTCCACCCGCCCTTCACCTGTCTGGTTGACGGCCCGGTTTTGCGCATCGCGCCACGGGTGGGACCCGAGCCGTCACCCCAGCGAAGGAGAGGGAAATGGCGGACTGCCAGTCCGTTACGCGAGAGCAGCGAGCGCCGCGTGTACCAGATCGATGAAGTCCTGCCAGTACTCAGCGCCCCGCCGAGCCGCAAAGGGAACCCTCACGCCGGCGTAGCGGAGCTCCGGTAGGATTTCCTCCGCGAGCGCACGGGCCTCACTGGCAAGCATGTATGGGGAAAGGTTCTCGTGCTGTTCGTCCTCGAGCCAGCGCACCAACCTGCGCAGAGCGTGAAGCAGTTGAGGCCAGGACCGCGCGGCCGGAAAACCATCCCCGCTGAGCCCCAGCAGCATGGCCCATCCGTCGCGATCGATGCTGTAGCGCTGCTCGTTACCCGCGGTCACCCCGCTGATCACCCCAGCCGAGTTGAGCAAGGTCAGCGCCTCATGGACATTGCGCTTGGCGTAAGCCGCGGATTCGGTGACGACCTGGGCGGTCGCGTTCGGCGCGAAGACGGTCAGCAGGAACCGCGCGACCTCAGCGCGTGCGCCGACACCGAGGACGCTCCGGAGTCTAAACGCGAAATTGATCGGAGCGAAGAGGTCCGGCCCCTGTGACTTTCCGCTGCGCTCAGTTGGTGGCTTCAGCCAACCGTGAGCTGCGAAAGCGCGGTCGGCTCGCCGCGCATCGGCGTTGAGCTCCCTGAAGAGCGGGAGCATCGGCGGAGCCTCCACGATCTTCGGGCGCGTGCCGGGCCGCTCTCTGTCCGTTGACCGGCTCGCCCAGGCGAGACAAGCGTCCGCGAGCGCACGGTCCGTCTCGTCGCGGCACAGATTGCGTAGCCGCTGCACGCTCACCAGGCGCTCGTTGTGGGCCAGCCAATCTAGTACCTCGTCAAACAGCCGGGCGTCAGCGCGGGCGACTTCGAACGTGAACAGGAGCAGTGCTTCTGGATCGACTGCCCAGTGGTCCGCGCGACGGCCTGCCGCCGACACCCCCATCTGCGCCCACTGATCCCACGCAAAGTCGAGCAAACGGGCCCGAACTTCGACCCTAAGATCCGAGATCTGCATCCTCAACTCCGAGATAACGAAGGGCTCGCCCCAGCATCTCGCGGAAACCGGGCGACGGGTCGTGCGTTCGCGTCCAACGCGCCGCCTGGACGAGCTCGCCGTGAGTTGGCTCCAGCGCGCGGAGATCCTGATCGTGCTTCCCCAGACCCTGATCCACCAGCGCGTAAAGCTTGAAATGGATCTGATCCAAGCGCGAGGCGAAATGCACAGTCAGGGCATCTCCGAATGCCTGTGTGTGCACGCGACCGAGGAAGCCGTCGGGTAATCCGAAGTCCATCAGGTCCGCCGCGCCTGGGTTGAGCCAATCCTCCGCGAGACCAAAGTCGCGCGCAACCCGGTCGCGTGCGTACCCGAGCTCAGTCGGCAGCGGCTTAGCCTTGCGCAGCAAGTCGGCCTCTCTGAGCGCAACGACATCCACGTCCTTGGTCGTCCGATCGACCAATCGAAGCGCAAGCAGCCCTGAGCCGCCGACTACCACCAACTCGTAGCACTGACCAAGCTGCTCGAGCTGCTCTGACAACGCAACGAGGAGCTCGTCCAAACGACCGGGGTTGTCGATGTCTATCACCGTGCTATACGATGATAGACATCTCGAATCAGGATGTCTATCATCCTTCGGCATCTTTCATCAGAGACGATGCCGCGGCAAGCTGCGTCTGCAGCGCGGTCTGCCCTCTTCGCTGCTGTCCTCCGCCATTCCTAGGCTGGGAGCGATGAATGATTTCTCAGCCCGCGCCACGGAGCTGCTGCCAAGAGTCCGGGCGGACCGCTCCGATCCGGAGGTACTGGCGGAGCTCGAGCGGCTGCGGTCGCTGTGGCGCTCGATGTCGGAGGCCGAGAGGGCCGACGGCGGCCCGGCCGCCCGGGCGCTGGCGGCAGCCCAAGGCGCACAGGCCAACCCAACCGCTCCGGCCGCGCCGCGAGCGCAGGCGATACGCGCCTCGAGCGCCAGCGACGAAGACGACGCGCGGCGGGCGCTCAGCGGGCTGGACCGGATCGATGTCGCCGGAGCGGCCGACCGCGTA
>JBOGYJ010000204.1:0-2002 GCA_050696795.1 Solirubrobacteraceae bacterium
CCCCAGCCGACGTTGACCGCGTCGACGACGGCGTAGACCAGCAGCGCCAGGCCCGCGGTGACGGTCACCGCGCCCGGGATATCGAAGCTGCTTCCGGCGTTCTCGCGGCGGCTCTCGATCAGGGTGCGTGGGGCCAGCGTCGCCGCGATCAGTCCGATCGGGACGTTGACGAACAGAACCCAGCGCCAGTTCAGTCCGCTGGTGAGGATGCCGCCGAGGAGCACGCCGGCGGCGCCGCCCGCGCCGGCGACCGCGCCCCAGATCCCCAGCGCGCGGTTGCGCTCCGCGCCGTCTGCGAACGTGGTGGTGATGATCGACAGCGCGGCGGGGGACACGATCGCCGCACCGAGGCCCTGGATCGCGCGGGTGGCGATCAGCCACGTCTCAGACTGCGCCAGGCCGCCGGCCAGCGAGGCCAACGAGAAGACGACGAGTCCGAGCATGAACATCCGGCGTAGCCCCAGCAGGTCGGCCATCCGCCAGCCCAGCAGCAAGAAGCCGCCGAACGTCAGCGTGTAGGCGTTCACGACCCAGGTGAGGTCGTCACGGGAGAAGTGCAGGTGCGCGCCGATCGACGGCAGCGCGACGTTGACGATCGAGGCGTCGATCACGATCACGAACTGCGTCATCGCCAGCAGCGCGAGCGCGAGATTCTTCGCACGTGGTGTGAGCGGGCTCATAGGCTCATCCCCAGCATCCGCCCCAGGCCCGAGAGCGACGCGAACGCAAATCGCTGCACGCGCGAGGTGCGGATCGCGGTCGGATGGGCTCTGAACAGCATCGCTGCGTAGATCGCCTGCCGTGGGTTGCGAGGTGCCCCGGCGCCCATCCTCCCGGTCGAGCTCAGCGACGCCATATCGCGAAAGAACCCCTCGTTGTCGGCGGCCGGGCGGTGGCGATTGATGAACCTGACCGGCTCATCGTGGCTGTTTCGCAGGGTGTGACGGTGACCGGGAGCCGCTGCGGCGCGCTCCCCCGGACCATAGGTACGCCAGGTCCCGTCGAGTTTCACATCAAGGCGGCCCTCGACGATCTCGAAGCTATCTTCGACATTATCGTGCACATGCACAGGCGGGCTGGGCTGGTGGGGACCGAGCCAGCCATTCACCTCAAGAACTTCACCGTCGGTGTCATCGCCGTTGCGCACGATCTCCCACCACATGCCCTGGCCCGGGCGAAAGTCGATGAGCCGCTTCACAGCGGGACGGTGTGCGGGGTCAAGGGAAGAGGTAGTCGGCTCGGTGCCGGTCCACCAATTGTCTGTAGTCATCAGATACCTCCGATTCCGGTGCTAGATTTGTCAGGCAGCCTTGTAAGGCTTCCAGACTGTAAGGCAACCTTAGCAGGAGACCTGACTACATGCCAAAAGATTTCGACGCCGCCGCCCGCCAACCGCTCATCCGCCTACTCGACACAGCCTTCAGCGAGTACGACGCCGAGGTCATGCGACGGCTCGCCACGACCGACTACTCCGACATCCGCCCCGCCCACGGATGCGTATTCGGGAACGTCGACCCAGACGGCACCCGCCTTACCGACCTCGCCGACCGCGCGCACATGACCAAGCAATCCGTCGGCGAGGTCGTCACCGATCTGCAGCAGCGCGGCTACGTCGAACGCGTCCCCGACCCCAGCGACGGCCGTGCGAAGATCATTCGCCTAACCGCACGCGGGCACGAAGCGCAGGCACTCGGCTGGAAACTGATCAACGACATCGAGCGCGAGTGGGCCGAGCGCTTCGGGACCGAGCGGATCGCCGCACTCCGTGAGACGCTCGAGGCAGTAACCGCAGAGCGCCTCGGCGCGATCCCCGCCTAAAGGGTCACGGTGAGCCGTCCATGCCGTCGCTACCGGAGGACCAAGAAGGCGACTGAGACCGCGCCAACACGAAGGCAGGTGTCGGCCGCGAGATCCGCCGGAGACGTGCATCCCGCCAGATGCGGAAGCGGCTCGGCAGCCTCAACGACGTCAATGACAGACCTGCTTCCACGAAGTGTCGGGA
>JBOGYJ010000205.1:0-5109 GCA_050696795.1 Solirubrobacteraceae bacterium
AATCGTGCCCGGGCGCCGCTCCTTGGGACCAACCACCGCTGCGCGTTGGGGCCCGAAGCGACGCCCGGCGGACGGGGTCCAGGTCAGCTGGTCCGCGTGATGCGGGTGCTTGCGGTAGTAGTCGACATCCGCGTAGAGGTCGTCGCCGTCGAGGATGTAGTCGAAGTCGCCCACCAGCATGTCGTCGATCAGGTCGCTGATGCGGTGTGTGAGGTTATTGGTGGTTGAACGGAACATATGTTCGTAGCCTACGTTCGGCCGCGGACGGAAAGGCCCGATTTGCTGCAATTTTCGTTGCAGGCCGGAGCCCGAGAGTCTGTCAGCGCCCCAAACGCGAAGAGCGGCACCAGCGCTCGCGCGAGGTGCGACTGGACGCGGGCTGGACGCCGGCGAGGCGGTGAGCGCCGAGACGATCAGGTACTTGGGCAGTTTCACACAGTCGGTGAGCGGGGGTCTCTGTCGCTGAGCGGGGGTCTCTGTCGCTGAGCGGCGGTCTTGGTCGCGCCCGAGACCGGGTTCGCGGCGCGTCCGACGTGTTGGGCCATCGAGTTGGCGTACCTCGGCAGCGTCGCTCCGGACTTGAGGATTCCTTCGCGAACTAGACGTATGTCCTATTGCGCTGCTTACTGGAGTTATACGAGCATCTGCGCCCAGAGCGTGGGGGCTCGGCGGTTGGGCGTGGATCAGGCGGTGGCATGGATGTGCTCGCCTTGGGCGTCCTTTCGGGCAGGCATCTGATGCTTGCCCGATCGGTTGCTTGGTGTATTCCTCGACCGGCGCGTGGAACGAGAAGAAAAATCATTCAAGGAGGAAGACATGCGTCATCTCAAGCTACGGCGACCGTCGCCCGCTGCGGTCATCAGCACCGTGGCGCTGGTGTTCGCGCTGAGCGGAAGCGCGGTAGCGGCAAGCAAGCTCATCGTCCACACGGGCAACATCGCCAACGGTGCCGTCACCGGCAAGAAGTTGCACAAGGGAGCGGTCGGGTTCACGAAGCTGTCGGCCTCGGTACGGGAGGCGCTCGGCAGCGCGGGCAGCGCCCATGGCGTGGTGACCGGCCCGCAGGGTCCGCAGGGTGCCACCGGCCCGCAGGGTCCGAAGGGTGCCACCGGCTTGCAGGGTCCGAAGGGCGACACCGGCTCGCAGGGTCTGCAGGGTGCCACCGGCTCGCAGGGTTCGAAGGGCGACACCGGCGCCCAGGGCCCGAAGGGTGACACTGGCGCGACAGGGCCTGCCGGGACCGCGTTCGAGTCCACGACGTTCTGTCAGCCGAACGTGTGCATCGACGCCGCGCCTGGTCCACAGGGCTACGCCGGCACCGGCGGTTGGGGCTTCGACGACACGACCGGCAACGGCGTGGTCACGTTGACGAAGGGCCAGACGTACCCGTTCAACGTGGGCGTGCTGCAGACGCTCGCGCAGGAGAAGGCGTACTCGCCCAACGGGTCGATCACGCTGACCTGGGATCCATACGACCTGACGCTGGTGTCCCCACCGGCCGACGGGACCTGCACAGCGATGAGCGGGACGTACGGTGGAGTCGCGTGCCAGTTCACCGATCTGGCTCACAGCGACGCCGCGAAGCCGTTCCAGTTCAAGGCCGTCAACGACAGCGCGGACGCCGTGGTCGGCGTGCACGTGATGCTGAACGACGGCTCGGGCTCGAGCGCGTCAGCGCAGTTCCCGGTGGCGATCACCGGCTGATCACAGAACAGCGGGGGGACCAGTGCCGGTTGGCTGGTCCCCCACATCAGAAGCAGCGCCGATCAGGCCGTGCGACGGTGACCGGGACGGTCAGTGGTCATGCGCACGGCCACGCGCTGTGCGACGGTTCGTGCGCGGACTACCCAGTCGAAGGCGGTCGTCGCGCGACCACCGGAGGAAGTGGTCGCGGTCGCCGTGATGCGCCACTTGCCGGCGGCCGTCGGTGTGCCGGAGATGCGTCCGGTGGAGCGGTCGAGCTTCATGCCGGTGGGGAGGCTGAAGGCGGCGAAGATGACCTTTTCGCCAGGGGCCGTGGACGCCCGTAGACGCAGGCTCGCGAACCGTCCGGCGGTGCTGGTCTTCGCGGAGAGAGGCGGCAGAGTCAGCGAAGCACGGCAGAGATCCGGGCCGAGCGCGGCGGTCGGAGTGCCAAGGCCGGAGGCCATGTCATAGCCAGGGCCTGCCGCGAACCCGGCGACGGAGCCGAAGTCGTTGCTGCCGGCGGTCACGTCTCCGAAGGCATCGGGATCGGCTGCCGCCACGTGATACAAGGTCGTGTTGAGAAAGCCGAGGCTGTGGCCACCGCATGCTGGCGAGGCATCTGCGAGTGCGGTCAGGGCGGCGATGGCGGGCGCTGAGACGCTGCTACCTCCCACGGCCCGCCAGGCTCCCAGGTAGTAGGCGGTGTATCCGGTGGCAGGGTCCCCGTCGATCGAGAGGTCCGGGACCTCGCGGCAGGCGTTGGCGGCGGCACCGCAGCTGACCTCTATCTGGGGGAGAGCCGCTGTGCGCTGATAGGCGGGCGCGGACCACAGGCGCGAGGCGCCCCCGCCGGTGGCGCCGAAGGTGTCGTCCCAGACCACGTTGCCCGACGCCTGCAGAGATGTGGCGCCCACGGCTGTGACCCATGGCTGGCTGCCGGGATCGTCGACCGACTCCTGGCCATTGCCGCAGTCGTTTGCGCCCTGGTCGCCGGTGGCGGCGATGACCGTCTGCCCCTGGACAGCCGCCTCCTCGAAGAGCGTTGCCTCGGCCCTGGCGGGAACGGCTCCCTCGATCGCCTCGCAGGTGCCCCACGAGGTGGAGATCACCTGCGCCGAATCGTCTCCGATGATCCGGTTGTAAGTCCGGTAGGCGCCGAGGCCGGTCGCGGGGCCCTCGTAGACGTCGATCGACGCCTGCGCCGCCAGGCCGATCACGGTTTCGATGTCCATGGCCGCCTCGCCGCTGCCGGCGCCGCTGCCGGCGCCGCCGTCGACGGCGACGGTGCGCACCTTCGCGTCCGTGCCGTAGCAGGCCTGGTAGGCGGCTACATCGCTCGCGCTGAACGGCTCCAGTTCGTACAGCGCGATCGTCACGCCCGCGCCCTGGTCGCCGGCGCCGTAGTAGCTCGACATGCCGTAGGCCGAGGCGATCTGACCTGCCATGTAGCTGCCGTCCGCCGTGCTGGCCGCCTGAGCGGCGGGGCAGGCCGGTGGCTCACCGTCGGTGGCCGTCGTGGTCGTGGCGGCGGTACCGGTTAGGCCGTGAGCCGTGGGACGTTGCCGGGGCTCGACGACCGCCGAGCTCTGGGGCGTGGGCGCCGCGGGTGTGATGATGCCCTGTACGAGGCCGGCGACCGCGCGGGGCAGCGAGGGGACGGCGGCGGCGGCGTGTGCGGTGGCGCGCCCGTGCGTGGCGCTGGCAAGGTCGGTCTCGAGTCCCGCCGGTCCGGCGTCGACCGTCAGCGCCAGGCGGTTGTCTGACAGTGCGCCCGTGACGATGCCGCGTGCGCGCAGCACGTGGCGAACGCGCGCCACCTCGGCGTCGCTCGGCCCGAAGCGCCCGACGAACTGCTCCGGGGTGAGGTAGTGGTGGTAGACGCTTGAGCCCGGAGTGGCGACGGCCTCCGCGTAGGTCGCCAGCGCCGCGGCGTTGCGCGGGGCGAGTGCGACGGTCGCGTGAGCCACGCCAGGCGTGGCCGCATGCGCCGGCGCCGCGGCGGCAAGCGTCGCGACCGCCGGCAATACAAGCGTGATGAGTCGCGAGCCACGACGGATGGGCATGGAAACCCATCGACGCCGCCTCCCGGCTATCTCACCCTATGGACGGAACCTGGACGCCTGTCCGAGGCTTCCTCAGCGTAGAGGCGCGCAGGCGGGCGGCACCTCTGCCGTGCCTCAGCCCAGCGCCGACCAGACCTCTAGCTTGGTGCGGATCCGCTCGAGCACGGCCGTGGTGAACTCGGTCGTGCCGGCGGAGCCGCCGAGGTCGAAGGTCTTGACGCCAGAGGCGACCGTCTCGAGCGCGGCCTCGTAGATCGCGCGGGAAGCGCGGTCGGCCTGGGGGCCGTGGCGCCCGGCGGCGTGGTGCATCACCGCCCCGCAGGCGAGGATCATCGCGAGTGGGTTGGCGAGGTCCTTGCCCAGCAGCGCCGGCGCGGTGCCGTGTGGCGCCTCGGCCATCGCCACCGTCGTGTTGTAGTTCTCGTCAAAGGCGAGCAGGATCGACTCGGCGCCGGCGATCGAGCCGAACATCGGCAGCACCAGGTCCGAGAGGCAGTCGCCGTCACGGTTGAGCGCCGGGATCACCAGCGTCTGGTCGGTGGCGCCTGAGAGCAGGCCGGCGTAGGTGGCGTCGATCAATACGGGTTGGTAGTCGACATCGGGGTGGCGCGCGGCCGCGGCGTCCATCTCCTCCTTGAGCATGCCCTCGTAGATCGCCGAGACGGTCCATTTCGGGCCGCCGTAGACGCGCGCCTCGAGCCGCTTGGCCGTGCGGAACGAGTACTCCGAGACGGCGCGGCAGGTCGAGCGGGTGATGTGCTCCTCGCGGTAGGCGATCTCGTCATCGGCGCCGGGCTCGCCGACGCGCCACTGCTTGGCGCCGTAGGCATCCTCGACGGCCATCCGCACGACCGAGATCGGGTAGTGCACGCCGGCCATCGGCGCGATCCCGGGCAGTCGCCGACCGGTGCGCACGATCACCTTGCCGCCGATGCCCTCGCGCACGATCGCGTTCGGGGTGCCGACGTCCTCCTTGCCCTCGGGCGTGATCGTGGCGGCCTTGATGCCAAGCCCGGCGCTGCGCATGGCCTGGGCGGCCTCGTGGACCACGCCGTTCTGGGTGGCACGGCGGTGCGCGAGCGAGAGGTCGAAGCGCTCCAGCCCAACGTCGAATCCGAGCAGCTCGGAGTCGAGCACGCGCAGCGACTGCTCGAGCAGCTCCTGGCCGGTCTCGTCACCGTCGAGGATCACGATTCTGATGGGTTCGGACATCGGCGCTGACGATAGCCGACACATGGGCGCAGGCGCTCGTGCCCTGCCGTGCAGACGTGAGACCGCTCAGGTGCGCCCACTGGCCAGCGGGCCAGCGGGCTGCGAGAACACGTGAGCCTCAGGCCGTGGGCAACAGCTCGCCGGAGTT
>JBOGYJ010000206.1:0-6577 GCA_050696795.1 Solirubrobacteraceae bacterium
CGCAGTGACAGGTAGTTCCCGACGAAGATCAGGATGCTCAACGCGAGCCCGATATAGGCTCCGGGGCGCGCCTCGATCACGTTCGCGCCGCCGGCCTGCGCCAGATGCACGCTCGGTGGGTCGAGCAGGACGCGGAGGGCGACGAGCACCATGAGCGCGAATGTGGCCGGCAGCAGCAGCGTGGTGAACACGACCGGCAGCGCCGGGGAGTGGCTGGTGGCGGCGAGCCAGCAGATCGCCGTGCCGATCACATACACGACCATGCACAGCGGTCCGATCACCTCGAAGCTCTGCCACCCGTTGGCGCTGACCTGCTGACCGAGCATCGCTGCGGTGGCGTGAAACTGCGGCCGGTACTCAAACCAGGTCGGCCCGAACAGATCGATCAGCATCACGGCCGAACCGAGACCCAGCAGCCATTCACCGCGGCCCAGACGTTCCGCCCTGACACTCATCGCCGCCAAGCTACATGCTCGTCGCGCTGAGCGCCGCGAGCTTCGCGCCCAGATCTCAGCGTCTGGTCAGGTGCGCGTACTGGCTGAGCAGCTTGCGCTCCGACCCGTCGCTCGAGAAACGCACGACGACGATGCCGCCCGCCTCGATGCCGATCACGGTACCGTCGCCGAACTTCGAGTCGCTGATCTCCTCGCCGAGGCGGAAGTGCGCTACATCCGGTTGCGGCCGGGCACGTCCGACCCGGATCGTGCCGGACATCGCCTCGGGCTCACTGGCCGATCGGCTTGACGGCCACGAAGTGAGTCGTTCACGGAAGCCACCGGTCCCTCGTGGCCGCTGCTCCTCGCGATCCGTGAGCCCCGAAGGTATCTCGGCCAGGAACCGGCTGGGGATCGCGTAGCCATGAGCGCCGAAGACGGTGCGCTGCCGTGCGCAGGTGATGTACAGGTCGCGCTGCGCCCGCGTGATGCCGACGTAGCAGAGGCGACGTTCCTCCTCGAGCTCGCCCTCCTCGAGCGCCCGGGAGTGCGGGACGATCCCGTCCTCGCAACCGATGATGAACACGATCGGGTACTCGAGGCCCTTGGCGTTATGCAGCGTCATCAGCGTCACCAGCCCCGCATCGTCGTTGCGGGTATCGGCGTCGGCGACCAGCGAGATCTGCTGGAGGAAGTCATCCAACGAGTGCTGCTCGGTCTCGCTCACGTCGTACTCCGCGGCGACGTTGACCAGCTCGTCGAGGTTCTCGATGCGCCCCTGCGCCTCGATCGTGCGCTCGGCCCGCAGCGACTCCAGATAGCCGGTCTGCTCGAGCACGCCGCTCAGCAGCTGCGCGACCGCAAGCCCTGAGCTCGCCCGCTCGCGCAGGACGCCGATCGTGTCAGTGAAGCGGCCAACCGCCTTGATCGCCGCGGCTCCCAGGCCGGGGACATTTGCCGGCTGAGAGGCCACCTCCCAGATGCTCTCCCCCAGTGTGTTCGAGTACGCCAGGATCCGTGCGACCGAGGTTGCGCCGATGCCGCGCCGCGGCGAGTTGACGATCCGCGTGAACGCTCCCGCATCCTGCGGGTTGACCAGCGCGGTCAGATAGGCGATCGCATCCTTGATCTCGGCACGCTCGTAGAAGCGCGTGCCGCCGACCACCTGATAGCCGATCTCCGCACGCACCAGCGTGTCCTCGAGCACCCGAGATTGTGCGTTGGTGCGGTAGAAGACGGCGACCTCGCTGCGCGACGCACCGCCGTCGACGAGCCGCTCGATCTCGCCCGCGACGAACCGCGCCTCCGCATGCTCGTCATCCAGCTCGCGGATATGGATCGGGTCGCCCTCGCCCAGCTCGCTCCACAGCTCCTTCTCCTTGCGCCCACGGTTGTTCGAGATCACCGCGTTTGCCGCATCGAGGATCGTCTGCGTCGAGCGGTAGTTCTGCTCGAGCTTGACGACCTTCGCGTCCGGAAACTGCTGCTCGAAGCTGAGGATGTTGTGGATGTCCGCGCCGCGAAACCCGTAGATCGACTGGTCGGGGTCGCCGACCACCGTCAGATTGCGACGCTCGCCCGCCAGCAGCTGCAGCCAGCGATACTGCACCGTGTTGGTGTCCTGGTACTCATCGACCATGATCACGCGGAAGGCCTGCTGGTAGGTCTTGCGCACCTCGGGGAACAGCTCGAGCACGTTCACGGTGCGCACGAGCAGGTCGTCGAAGTCCATCGCGTTCATGCGGTGCAGTTCGCGCTCGTAGCTCGCATAGACATCAGCGACGGTCTGCTCGAAGAAGGAGCCGACCATCTGCGAGTACGCCTCGGCGTCGCGCATCCGGTTCTTGGCGTCGGAGATCTGGTTGTGGATCGAGGCCGGAGTGAAGCGCTTGGAGTCGACTCCGTTCTGCTCCATGCAGCGCTTGATCAGGCGGCGTGAGTCGGCCTGATCGTAGATCGTGAACTGGCGCGTGTAGCCGAGCTTGTCGGCATGAGCGCGCAGCATGCGGGCGCAGGCGGAGTGGAAGGTCATCACCCACATCGCACGCACACGGCGGCCGACGAGCAGCTCGGCGCGCTCGCGCATCTCGGCAGCAGCCTTGTTCGTGAACGTGATCGCCAGGATCTCGCTGGCCTGGACGGCGCCCGTGGCCACCAGGTAGGCGATCCGATGCGTCAGCACACGGGTCTTGCCCGAGCCCGCACCGGCCAGGATCAGCAAGGGCCCCTCGCCATGAGTAACGGCCTCGCGTTGCTCGTCGTTCAAACCCTCGAGCAGTGTCTCGATCTGTTGGCCACCTGCCTCGATCATCTTCTGACCTACGGTATCGGGCAGCGTGGTCATCACCGACGAGCTTCGAGAGGTGTGCGCGTGGGTCGCCGGGCGCTCCACGATGGTCCGTGTCGTCGACGCGCCCGTCGCCGGCTACGCACTGCGGCTGGGAGAGCTATCGGAGCCCAATGGCCTTCAGCGCGTGCGTTCCGATAGCTCTCCAGCCCAGCGCGAAGATGAAGCCGCGTACTGGCTGACGCTCGACGCGATCAACTTCGGGTCCGGATGGTTCGGAACGCTGCGTAAGCGGCAGCAGCGCACCGGCTACAGGACCATTGCCGCGGGCGTCCGCAGGCGCTTTGACCAGGCCGGGCGGTGGACTCCAGCGCAGCTGATCGCACTCACCGAAGCTGAGCTGGCGGAGTGGCTCGATCAGGATCCGGAGCACGATCTGATTGGGCTGATGGTCGAGTCGCTGCGGGACCTCGGGGCGAACGTGCAGCGGCTCTACGGGTGCTCATTCGCGGCGGTGGTCGACGCGGCCGGTGGCTCGGCGGTCAATCTGGTCGAGGCGCTCGCCCGGTGGCGATGCTTCTCAGACATCTCGACCTACGACGGACGCCGGATCCAGTTCCTCAAGCGCGCGCAGATCGCCGCGGCGGACCTGCATCGTGCCGGCGTCGCGGACCTCAGCGACCTCGACCAGCTGACGATGTTCGCCGACAACCTCGTGCCCCACGTCCTGAGGCTCGACGGGATCCTCTGGTTCGATCCTGAGCTGGTTGGCCGCATCGCGCGCGGGGAGCTGATCGAGCACGGCTCGCCCGAGGAGGTCGAGATCCGCGCGTGCGCGGTGCACGCGGTCGAACTGCTGGTGGCCGCCGCCGGATCGATTCCCGGCCACCCCCAGGCGGCGCAGATCGACGAGATCCTCTGGAACCGCGGTCAGGCGCCGGAGTACAAGGCGGTGCCGCGCCATCGCTGCCGCTCCACGGCTTACTGAGATGCACGAGCGATCAGAGCGTGAGATCGTGCTCGATCAGCAGCCGATCAGCGTTATCTCAGCATCGAGCGCGCGCAGATCCTCGGGATCCGAGGAGACGACGCAGCGACCGCGAGCACGTGCACATAGCACCACGGACGCGTCGATCACGTCCGATGTCCCGGCGAGTCCGCAGAGCTGGCCCGCGGCCCGCGCGGCGAAATCGTCAAGCGGCACAACGTCGAGCGCACCTGAGCCGAGCAAGCGGGCGAGTCGTGCCTGGCGACGACCGTCGCGCCACACCTGGCCGACCACGCCGGCCGGTGCCGCCAGCAGCTCGCCGCGCTCGCGAGCTCGCTTGATCAGCGCGACCACCTCCCGATCATTGCGCTCGAATGCGATCAGGGCGCCGGCATCGAGCACCAGAGCTATGCCCAGCCAACCTTTCGGTCGATGTTGACCCGCTCAGCTGCCGTCAGTGGGCCCCCCGTCTCGGCCAGCATCTCGTCCAGCAGCCCGTCGAGGGCATCCAGTTTCGTCTTCTCCGCCAGCGCATCGGCCACGTAGGCAGAGACGCTGGCCGCGCGACCGGCCGCCACCGCCTCTTTGACGGTTTCCACGAGCTCACCGGGCAGAGTCACCGCAACCTTCGCCTTCGCTGTCATACCACTCATCATACCGTGAGCGGGCGAGACCAACCGACCTGGCCATCCGGGTCGTCGGGGCATCTACTTGCTGGCCTTGACCCGCTCCTTGGCGATCGTCTGCGCGCCCTTGGCTCCGACCAGCAGCTCGGGCCGCAGCGTGCCACTCGCCAAGAGATCCACGGCCGGATAGCGGCCACTGACGGCGAGCGCGGCGTCGAGGACGATCACCGTCGTCTCACCGCCCAGCGGCTTGGAGCTTGTCGCGATCACCGTCAACGAGCCGCCGTCGCGCAGCTTGCGTGCCGACGCCAGCGCCTTGCGGGCGCTGAGCTGGTGCAGCCCGTCGAGCGTGTCGATCAGCACGACCGCGTCGGAGCCGCGGGCCGCCAGCCGGCGGGCCTGGTCGACGACCAGCTCGACGGCGTTGTCCTGGGCCTCGGTCGAGGCGGCGAAGCTCACCGCGGCGCCCGGCTTGACCGGGCCCTCGGCCCACTCGCCGAGCTCCTCCGGCCGCACGCCGGCGAGCGCGACGAACACGCTCACGCCCTCCTGGGCGGCGAGCATGGTCGCCAGCTGGTGCAGCAGGTGGGACTTGCCCGCCCAGGTACCGCCGGTGATCGTCACGCGCGAGCCGCGCCCGAACGGCGTCAGGAACTCGACGGCCTTGAGCGTGGCGTCGTCGGAGCCGAGTTCGAAGCGCTGGCTCGGGAACTCCGCCGCGAGGTCGTCAAAGCGCCCGCGGTCGGCGAGCTCCTCGGCGGGACGCCCGTTGACCGTGTCGATCCGGACCAGTGAGGGGAAGCGCTCGGAGCGGTGCGGGGCGCGCCGTGGGCCGGTGACGCGGTCCCCGTTGACGAGCTCGCAGCGCTTGACCTGTGCGGCGGAGATGTAGACGTCGCCGTCAGAGGGCTCCGGCGGCGCGACGCGTACGAAGCCTGAGCCATTGGGCAGCAGCTCGACGACGCCCTCGACGATCACCGGCGCCTCCTCCTTGGCCGGCGCGGCGGGCTCGCGATCCTCTGCCTCATCGGGCTCGCCCGCCCCGGAGCGGCCGGTCGGGCGACCGCGGCCACCGCGGCGCCCACGCCGACGGCGACCGGCCCCGCCGTCCTCGTCGTCGGCTGCGGCGTCGGAATCCTGGGCGGCCGGCGCTTCCTCGCCGGCGCCCGTGGACCGCCTGCGAGCCGGCGCTTCCTCGCCGGCGCCCGTGGATCGCCTGCGAGCCGGCGCTTCCTCGCCGGCGCCCGTGGACCGCCTGCGAGCCGGGCCTTCCTCGCCGGGGCCCTTGGACCGCTTGCGAGCCGGCGCCTCCTCGCCGCCCTGGTGGGCGACGAGCGTGTCGATCAGGTCGCCCTTGCGCAGCCGGCGGTAGCCGTCGATCGAGAGCTCTCCGGCGATTGCGTGGAGGTCGGCAAGCGTGCTCTCCTCCAGCGTGGTGCGGTCAAGTACAGACATTCGGTTCTCCTTCGGGTGGATCGGTGAGCTCCGGCCGCGTTGTCGGCAGCGGCCGGCGATTCAGTTGCAGCGCTCAGTCTGACACAGGGCCCGGCGCCGGCCGGTTGCAGCCCGTGCGCTCAGCCGCAATCGCCTCCAGCTTGGCGCGCGTCTCACGCGACAGGCGGCGAACCTCCCAGTCCGTGACCTTGATCGCCAGCATCGGCGCCGTGACCACGATGTCAGCGTTGCGCCTGGTCTTCTCGAGCACCCCGATCTCACCGATGACGTCACCGGCGCCGACCTGATCGACCTCCTGTCCGTCGCGCAGCACTTCCGCGGTGCCCTCCTCGATCACGTAGAGCTCGGTGGAGAAGTCACCCTGGCGCACCAGCTTGGTGCCGACCGCATAGCTCTCCTCGGTCGCGAGCGCGGCCAGCCGCGAGAGCTCCTGGGGCTGCAGCTGCGCGAACACGGGGTTGCGGGTCAGGCGGGCGGCGTCCATGGTGCGACACCCTAACCGCCGCGGCAGGCGACGTGAAGGCGGGGGGCCGAGATCAACCAGATAAGGTCCACAGGAGGCTGCCGTAGCAACCGTGCTACGTTGCACACATGGCCGAGAGCATCACCCAGCGCGAGCTGCGCAACAAGAGCGGTGAGATCATGCGCCGGCTCGACGCAGGCGACGAGTTCATCGTGACCCGCAACGGGATTCCGGTCGGTGAGCTGAAGCCGATTCGCAAGCGGCGATTCGTGGATCGCGAACGTCTCCAGCGACTGTTCTCTCAGATCCCGCCCGAGAACATCG
>JBOGYJ010000207.1:0-4994 GCA_050696795.1 Solirubrobacteraceae bacterium
GCCCAAGCGCTCGACGCGCAGCGTCCCCCTCGCCACTGGCGTCGCCGCCGAGCTCGAGTTGCTCTTCCAGGACTCCGAACGCCACAGCGACGACGACCTGGTGTTCGCCCATCCGGCAACTGGCAACCCGATCGATCGCTCCAAGTGTTGAGCGCCGCTGAATTTGGGCACGGCGGTGCTGCTGTTGTTGGTCATGGGTCGGGTTGACGCTCGAACGTTGAAACGTTGAAAGGGGGCGCCGCGGCGTAGCTTCGCGTCGCGGTGATGTCAAGGCCGCCGCTTCGCGGCTCGCTTCGCTCGGCCCTGTCGGGCCGCCCTGTGACAGCCCTCGCGGCGCTTCGCTGGGTGGCGATGATGGTTGCGCTGCGCGCAACCTGACCGGACCGCGGTCAGTTGCGGATGGCGGTCCAGAGCTGGGCGGGGCGGCCGGCGGTGAGGACGCGCTGGCTGGTGATCTTGCCGTCCGCGGCGAGCTGTGCGAGCACGTGGTCGAGCTGCTGGGTGGTGGGGTTGCGGTGCAGCAGGTCGCGCAGCTGGGTGCGGGTCAGTCCGTCGGGCGCGTGGTCGAGCGCTGAGTGGATCTGCCGGGCGAGCGGGTCTGAGGCGGTGCGCTCCAGCGCCCAGGTGGCGGAGCGCTGGGCGTAGTCCCACAGCGTGAGCGCGGCGGTCAGGTGCTCGGGCTGGATCTCGCGGGCGCCGTCGAGCAGTGTGTAGAGGAGCGCGAGCCGGATCGTGTGCGCTTCAGCGCGGGCGCTGATCGCCCCGGCGATTCCGGGCTGTGGCTGGGCGAGTCGCTGGTAGGTGTCTGTCCATGCTCGGCTGGCTGGGGTTGAGAGGCGCAGTTGCCCGGCGCGCTGGGCGCTGCCCAGTGTTGCCTGCAGGCGCCGGTTCAGGCCGGTGCCTTTGAGCGGATCGGGGTCGCCGCCTTCGGGCAGCAGCCGCACCCGACGGCAGCCGAGCAGCAAAAAGCGGTTGAGCAGCCCGTTGGCGAGCTCGACGGGGTTGATGTGGGCTCGTAGTTCGGTGGCGGTGATGTGACCGATCACCGAGATGTGCGCGTCGGTCGCGCGCGCAGGCGCGGTGCGGGTCAGGATCGCCAACGGACGACCGTCCCACGCTGATCTGAGTGTTGGCGACAGGGTCGAGATCTCGCGGCTGACGTTCTTCAAGACGCTGACGAACTCGGGTTCGATCACCAGCAGCCGCCGGTCGCTCGCGCCCGGGTCCTGGCCGGCGGGGTCGCGGACTGAGTGGATTAACCCCTCCCCTGAGGAGAGGCCGGTCAGGATCCGTCCGCCGATCGTGGTGTCGGCAGCGGTGATCAGGCGGTGCACGTGATCCCATGACGATCCCTTCCTTGCGCGAGCTGAGTCACCGATCAGGACCAGGAACTCGTTGGGGTGATGGCGGGTCGCCTCGACCTGGAAGAAGGCGCCGCGGCCGACCGCGGCACCGAACGCGACCAGCAGCTGGGACAGGATCGCGACTGGGTCTGCCTCCGTCTGTGGCGCGATCGTTTGGACGATCTCGCCCGCGAGCCCGTGATAGGCGGCCGCCTGCGGTGCTGCCGGCCACCCGTCGGGGACCGGCAGCGTCAGCTTGTCGCTCGGCGGCGGGTTCTCATCGGGCGGCTGATCGAGCAGCGACAGGGTCACGGGCTCGGTCATTCGGCGGAGACCTCGGCGACCGCGGTGCGAGCCGAGCTCTCGTCGACGATCGCCTTGTTCTGCGCGAATGCGGCGATCAGCGACGCGACGGCGAGGTTGTTGACCTGTCTGGGCAGGCCGCGGGAGACCTCGTGGATCAATGCGACCGCATCGTCGGAGAACAAGGTGTCCGCGCGGCCGGCGAGCGCCAAATGGTGCTGCACGTAGCTTTGGGTCTCCTTGGCGGACAGGCCCGTGATCGCGTAGCGGACCGCTATCCGTTGATCAAGCGCGGTGAACGCGCCCCGACGCAGCTGGTGGCGCAGTGTCGGCTGGCCGAGCAACAGCAGGCAGAACGGGGCGGTCTGGTCCATCCCCATGTTCGATAGGCACCGCACTCCCTCCAGCGACTCGGCATCCAACAGATGCGCTTCATCGATGATCAAAAGAACCTGCTTGCCGCGCTCGCTGCTCTCCGCGGCCAACAGCTCCTGCGCTTGGGGGATCAACGCCGCATGATGAAACCGGGGGGTGCCACCCAGCGCGGTCACGATCAGCCCGTAGATCCCACGCAACCCGACCCCGGGTGTGCCGAGGTAGAGCACAGTGTGCCGGGACGCGTCCAGGCTGGCGACCGCCGCGCGGGCGGCGACCGTCTTGCCGGCGCCGCACTCGCCCGAGATCACCCCGATCGCCTGCTCGGAGATGCACCACTGGATCCGGGCGACCGCTTGGGCGTGCGCGTCGTGGGCGTGCAGCATTCCAGGCGCGAGGTCCTTCCCGAACGGCATCCGAGAGAACCCGTAGTGCGCGCGCAACCGGTCAATACTCACTGTCCATCCTCCTGCTGGTTGGTGTCACGATCCTCGCCGTCGCCGTCGCCGTCGCCGTCGCCGTCGCCGTCGCCGTCGCCGTCGCCGTCGCCGTCGCCGTCGGGTTGGGCGAGGCTTGAGTAGTCGATCCGGTGCCCGGCCCACTCGGCGTCGTGCTTGTCACGGAGCAGCTTGAGGAAGTCGATCCCGGTCGACTCAGGCGCCGACGGGAGCTCCCGCGCGGCCTGGGGGTGGGTGTAGCGGCCGATCTGAAGCGGGACCGCTTCACCGAACGGGCGGTGCTGGTAGCGAACCTCGATCCTGGTGAGATCGAATGGGTCGAACACCAGCTCGACCTTCCGGGCGACCAGCGCCGCGTCGACCTCGTACTGGTTTGAGTGCAGCGACACCGTCGCGGTCTTCGTGACGGTCCGCTCCACCGACCACAGGAACGCCTCCCTGAGCAGCGGCGGGGTCGGCAGCGGCGGCGCGCCGGCCGCGTCGAACCGCGCAAGCGGCGTCTGCCCGGTCTCCGAATGCACGCGCCGGTGATAGACAACCTCAAGCCAGGCGGAGAACAGCCGGTTGAGCTCGGCGAGCTCGATGCCGTCGTCGATCTCGACCAGGAACTGGTCGCGCACGGTCCTCCAGAATCTTTCGATCTTGCCCTTCGTCGTGGCTGCCCGGGGCGAGGCGTGAACCAGCTTCACGCCCAACACAGCGCACGCCCGCAGCAGCTGCAAGGACACAAACGCCGACCCGCGGTCAACCAGGATTCCTTCCGGAACGCCACGCGACATCAACCCGGCGCGGAGCGCGGCCTCCAGCCGGAACACGTCCTCGCCAGTGCCCCACCGCCACCCGACCAGCAGCCGAGAGTGATCATCGATGAACGCCACCAGCACCGCACGGGCAGCGCTGTCGGCGAGCTTGGGGCCGTGCAACCCGTCCCCGGTCCAGAGCTCGTTGCGCACCGAGGCCTCGAAGCGGCCATAAACCTTCCCAGACGAGCGGCCGTCCGCCCGGACGTTCAAGCCGGCGCGGGCGAGATGCGTCTGCAACGTCCGCAACCCCGGCACCGCCGCCTCGCCGACGGCGGCGAGCATGATCTCCCGAACCTGCGCCGCGGTCCGCTCCGGCCGCTCCCGCTTGAGCGAGAACGCCAACTCCAGCGTCTCGGCCGGTGTCCGCAGCGGAGTCACCCGCGGTCGGGAAACAAGCGCCTCAAAACCGCCATGACGGTAAGCGCGGATCCACCGGCCCAGCGTCGTGCGGCTGACCCGCACCAGCCGCCCGTCCGGGCCCAGGTGCTCACGATCACAAAGCGCCCGGACCAGCCGGCCACGCTCGGCCTTCGACAACGCCGGATCGGCGGCGTCGCGCACGAGCGCGTACCGGAACAAGCCGACCTCCCGGCGTCTGTCTTCATCCATCGATGCCTCCCACGCTCTCGTTCACGAGCGCGAGACCCTCTCAACTCACGAGACGCCCTCCAAGGGTCGGTTCGTGTTGCAAGAGCAGCCCGGCCGACAGCCGCGACGCGACATGCCACGGATCCGCCGGCCCGAACCGCAGCACCCACGCCCTGGCGGCGACCGCGATCGCCTCCAACGCATCCGCGGCGCCGCTCCCGGCCGGCCCCACCGGCCCGAGCTCCGGATCCAGCGCCACCGCACACCGCGTGAAATGCGCGCGGATCAGCTCAGCCCGCCCGGCGTACCGCCGCAACCAGCCACGCACCGTCTCCGGATACGCCCCCAACCGTGCCGCGATCCGCCGGAACCCCTCCCCGGCCACCACCTTCGCCTCGATCGCCGCGCCGATCACCGCCACCTCGTCCTGGCGGCGCGCCAACGCGATCTCCGGCAACAGCACATGCGTGCCCGCGCACCCCCGGCACCGCGCCCGCCGCGGCCGCAGCAACCGATCCCCACCCCGGCACCTCAGCACCCGCTCCCTCGCGAACCCCCACGGCCCCAACACCGCCCGACACGACGGGCAGCCCAGCAGCCCGCCGACCAGCTCACTCTCGACCCGCGCCTGCTCAACACATACGCTCAACATCGGGTGCCACCTCCGGCATCCAAGAGAGCCCTCCCGACGATCTACCAAGAAGACCGGGAGGGCTCTCACGCGTTCAGGAACGCGCGAAGCCTGCCAAGCCCGTGACCACGATGAACGACACCATCACCCCCGCCGGTGACCAAACCCAGCGGCGCTCAACACCGCCTCGCTCGTGGACGCGATCGAGCGGATCTTCCTGGCGCACCCCGATGGTCTTCGTAGCGCTGAACGATGGGTACCGCCGGTCAAATGATCCCCGGCCCTCGAGCTCTGGCAGCCGCCCGCGCTACATCGTCCGGATCAAAGACTTCCCCGTAACGGCCATCTTCCGCTTGCAACGGAACCCCGGCACTCTCGGTATCCGCATCGACCGGCTCGGAGCCTTCAGGACAGACTCGGTGGTAGCTCAGCAGGTTGGTGGCGATTCTCGTCCGGCTGGGAGGGCAGCACCCTGAGAGCGTCGCGAACGCGT
>JBOGYJ010000208.1:0-4160 GCA_050696795.1 Solirubrobacteraceae bacterium
TGCAGCTCGCGCTGCTCGCCCACGAACGACTTGACGACGCGCACGCCGTTGATGTTCTCGTCGACGATCGTCGCGATCTCGGCCAGGCGCGCCTGGATCAGCCACGAGACCGGGAACAGGCTGCGGCGCATGCGCAGGCCCATGAGGAAGACGAACGGCAGCGTGCACATCGCCACGAAGGCGAGCGGCACGTCGATCGTCAGCATGTAGATGAACGCGACCACCGCGATCGAGCACTGCACCAGGATGTTCGGGCCGAAGGTCAGGTACATCTGCACCGAGCGGATGTCCGAGTTCGCGCGCGAGATCAGCTGGCCGGACTGGACGCGGTCATAGAAGCCGAAGCTCATCCGCGTCAGATGCGTGTAGATCATGTTGCGCAGATCGGCCTCGATCCCGTAGGCGGTGCGCATCAGCAGCAACCGCGCGAAGTAGGAGCTGATGCCGGCCGCGACGGCCAGCGCGAAGACGATCCGCACGTAGTGGGAGAGTGGCGTCGCGTACGGAGGCTCCAGCGAGTGGTTGGCGGCGCTGTTCAACAGGTTGGGGATCTGCACCTGCAGCATCAGCGAGACGAACGAGAGCCCCAGCGCGGAGAACAGCGTCCGCTTACGCGCCAGCACGATCGGCAGCGCGCGTCGCAGCCAGCTCTTGTCGTGGTCGGGGTCGATCCAGGCGCGGGGCGGGTTGTAGCGCGAGCGGTTGCCGCTGGGGACGAGGCGTTCGCCCGGGGCGGGCTCGGCGACGGCACTCACCGCGGCAGCTCCAGCAGGAGCTGATCGATGCGCTCCATGCGCTGCTGCACCGCTGCGTCGGCCGCGGCCAGGAGCACGCGCCCCGCGTCGGTGAGCCCGACGTCGACGCGGCGGCGGTCATCCTCGGTGTGATCGCGGCGCACGAGCCCGCGCGAGGCCAGCCCGTCGACCACGCCGGTGATGCTGGGGCGGCTGACCGCCAGCTTGTCGGCGAGCACCGAGGACGCCTCGCAGCCGTCGCCGAGAATTGCCATGACGCGGTACTGGGCAAGCGTCAGGTTGACTGTGGTGACGGCGAGCTCGACCTGTCGCGCCACGCGCGCCAGCGTGTGTCCGGGGTGCGTCGGCGCGCACGCCGACCGGCCGGCTGGTAGTTCGGCTGCCACACAGTTAGGGTAGCGAACTATCACCGGACGGACGTACTAGAAATCGGCGCTATGACTTCAAGCTTGCCCCGTTGTGGCCGAGCACCAGGGGTGACGCATGTCTGTCTCTCTCGCCGCCGATCATCTGCACGCACCTCCTCCGGTGCTGGTCTCGCGCCAGCCCGTGCTCGACGCGCGTGATCGCGTGGTGGGCTACCGCATCTCCTACTCGCTGCTGAACAATGGCATCCCGGTGATGCCGACGCCGCTGGAGACGACCGAGATCGTCGACGAGGTGCTCGCCGTCATCGACGACGACGAGCGCGCGCTCGGCAACATGGCGCACCTCCCGCTCACCCGGGAGATGCTCGAGCGCCGGGAGATCCCGCCGGTCGACCCCGCCGCGGTCGTGCTGCGGGTCCGCTACGAGGACGCGATCGCACCGGCGCTGCTGCCGATCGTGGTCGATGCCAACAACCGCGGCTACAAGCTCGAGCTCGACCACCTGCCCGGCCGCGCCATCAATTTCGATCTGCTCCGGCTGTTCGACGCCGTCGCGATCGACCTCGAGAAGTGGAGCCTCGACGACGCCGCCGCCGTGCTCCCGCACTTCGGCTACCGCAACGTGCTGGCGCTGGCCACCAGCGTCAGCACGCACGAACAGCGCGAGGCGGCCAAGCGCATCGGCTTCGAGTGGTTCACCGGGCCGTACTTCTGCACGCCGAACATGCTCGGCGGGGAGCAGATGTCCGTCGGCGACCTGCACACGGTCGTGGAGCTGTGCCGGCTGCGGACCGGCGAGGCGTCGCTCGAGGACCTCACCGCGGTGATCGAGCAGGACCTCGGGCTCGGGGTGCGCCTGCTCAAGTACATGAACTCCGCCTACTTCGGCTTCGCCGGGCGCGTGAAGTCGATCAACCAGGCAGCGACGATGCTCGGCACCCACGGCCTCTCGCGCTGGGCACTGATCGCAGCCGCCTTCGGCGAATCGAACCCCGTCTCGCGCGAGCTCGCGCTGACCGGGCTGACGCGCGCCCGCGCGTGCGAGCTCGTCGGCGCCGAGCGCGACCCGACGCTGGACCGCGACGAGCTCTTCACCATCGGTCTGCTGTCAACCGCCGACGCGGTCTTCCGCATGCCGATGCAGCAGGTGATCACCGAGCTGCCGCTCGACGAGTCGGTGCTCCAGGCCCTGGTCCAACGCACCGGACCCGCGGGCGAGATCCTGAAGTCGGTGGTCGCCTACGAGCAGGGTGAGTTCCTGGCGCCCAGCCTGAGCTCGCTGCTGATCGAGAACTCGGCGGCGTACGGCGAGAGCCTGGCCTGGGCTCGCCGCGCCGTCTACGGCATGGACTGAGGCCAGCGCCTCGTCGAGCGCTCGGCGCCGTCAGGACAGGTGGTCTCAGCTGGCGTCAGCCAGCCGGTTCAGCAGCCGGGTGGCCTCGCGCAGGATCTCCTGCTCCTCGGGGGTGAACTCCCCGATCTCCTTGCCGAGCCAGCCCTCGCGGGCGGCGCGGTCAGCATCCAGCGCCTTGCGGCCACGGGGGGTGATCGCGATCTGCGTGCGGCGGCCGTCACGCTCGTCGGAACGGCGTCCGATCAGGCCGTCGGTCTCGAGCTCGCAGATCGTCTGACTCATCGATTGCGGCCGGACCGATTCGATCGCCGCCAGCTCGCCGATGCTGCGTGGCCCATCGCGATCGAGGCGGCCGAGCACCGAGGCCTGCGTCAGCGGGAACCGATGCTCGCGGCGCAAGCGGCGCATCAAACGGCCCAGGACGACTCGCAGCTCGGCTGGCAGCGTGTCCAGGTCGAGCTGGCGGACGAGGTCCGCCTGGGTCAGTCGCGCGTCGGTCTCCATAGCTGAAGGATAAGGATCGGTCATCAGACCGCAAGGAGATATGAAGCTGTCGGTCGGCGTCTTCTTCTCGCTGACGGCGCCGGCACGGGCCGTGCTCACGGGCCGCTCGTTCTTCCCTCACCTGTTCGCGGGTCCCTTCCGCGATCCCGTCAGGCCTCGGCGTCTTAAGGGGACATAAGGCCAAAGCGCCGGGCCTCGGAGCGAGCCGCCCGCACGGTCGCGCGCTAAGCGGCCCTTGCCGCCGTGTTGCGAGTCGATTAGGTTGACGGCAAATAAAGCGGGTTGGCAATAGCATTTTGGCCAACTGTCTAAATCTGGAGGAGGACGCCACAGTGCGTAACCATCTAAAGCGAACCACCTGGTCAGTGATCCTGGCCGTGGTTGGTATCGCGGCGATCGCAGCAGCGATCGCGGCCACCGCGACGGCTAAGGCAACCAAGGCCCATGCCGCCGCGAGCAGCACCATCAACTTCGTCGAGGGCACACCGCCGCAGTCGCTCGATCCCGGCCTGGACTACACCACCCAGGGCTCCGAGATCAACTGGGAGGTCTACACCGGTCTGCTCACCTATGCCCACGCCAACGGCGCCGCCGGCGCCAAGGTGATCCCCGGCCTGGCCACCGGCCTGCCGAAGATCTCAAACCACGGCAAGACCTACACGTTCACGCTGCGCAAGGGCCAGAAGTTCTCCAACGGCGATCCTGTCGTCGCCAGCGACTTCACCTACACGCTCGAGCGCACGCTGAGCGTTCCCTGGGGTGGCGCCTCGACGTTCATGACGCCCTACATCGCGGGCGCGACGGCCTATGCCACGCACAAGGCCCACGGCGTCTCGGGCGTCAAGGCCAACGACGCCAGCGGCAAGATCGTCATCCACCTGACCAAGGCCTACGGCCCGTTCGAGAACGTCATCGCCTTCCCGGCGCTGGGCCTGCTCGATCCGAAGACCGCGCCACAGCCGTTCAAGGTGCAGGCCTCCAACCCGCCGGCCGGCGATGGACCGTTCATGGTCAACAACATCAACCCGCAGGTCTCCTTCAACGTCGTCCCGAACCCCAACTGGAAGGCGCTTCCGGGCATCCCGGCGGCGCACACCTCGTTCGCGTGGAAGGTCAACTCCAACGTCGAGGCCAACGCGCTGTCGGTGCTGAACAACTCGGCCGACATCTTCGACTGGG
>JBOGYJ010000209.1:0-3473 GCA_050696795.1 Solirubrobacteraceae bacterium
CGCGGCGACCGTGCCGACCCCGATCTCGGACACGAGCTTGACGGAGACCGACGCCGACGGGTTGGCGCAGCGCATGTCGTAGATCAGCTGCTTGAGATCCTCGATCGAGTAGATGTCGTGGTGCGGCGGCGGCGAGATCAGCCCGACCCCCGGGGTGGAGTAGCGGATCCGGGCGATGTAGCCGTCGACCTTGTGTCCCGGCAACTGGCCTCCCTCGCCGGGCTTGGCCCCCTGTGCCATCTTGATCTGCAGCTGATCGGCGTTGACGAGGTAGTCGACGGTCACGCCAAACCGTCCCGAGGCGATCTGCTTGATCGCCGAGCGGCGGTCGTCGCCGTTGGCGTCCGCGACGAATCGCGTCGGATCCTCTCCCCCCTCGCCGGTGTTGGACTTGGCCTCGAGCCGGTTCATCGCGATCGCCAGCGTCTCGTGGGCCTCGCGGGAAAGCGATCCGAGGCTCATCGCGCCGGTGCTGAAGCGCTTGACGATCTCGGTCGCCGGCTCGACCTCCTCGAGCGGGGTCGGTGAGGCCGCGAGTCGCAGACGCAACAGCCCGCGCAGCGCGGCGGTCCGGGTCGCCTCGTCGTTGACCTGTCGGGCGAACTCGTCGTAGACCTCCTGAGGGTCGCCCGCGACCTGGTCGCGGTCGTCGCCGGAGCCACCACCGTTGCCGTTGCGTGTGCGCGCGCGGGCCGCGTGCTGGAGGCTGGCGATCGTGTCGTGATTCCAGATGTGGCGCTCGCCGTTGCGCCGCCACTGGAGCACGCCGCCGACAGGAAGCACCTCGCGGTCGGTGCGTGGGTAGGCGCGGAAGTGGCGCCCCAGCGCCTCGGCCGCCAGCACCTCGAGGCCGATGCCCCCGATCCGCGACGCGGTGCCTGTGAAGCAGCGCTCGACGACGCCCTGCTCGAGACCGACCGCCTCGAAGATCTGCGCGCCACAGTACGACTGAATCGTGGAGATCCCCATCTTGGAGATCGTCTTCAGCAGGCCCTTGCCGATCGCCTTGACGATCCGGTTCTCGGCCTGCTCGCGGTCGAGGTCCTCGGGCAGCAGCGAGCGGTCGGCCAGCTCGTCGAGCGACTCGAACATCACGTAGGGGTTGATCGCGGAAGCCCCGAAGCCGATCAGCGTCGCCATGTCATGAATCTGGCGTGGCTCGCCGGACTCGATCACGAGGCCGGTCGACAGGCGCGTGCCGCGGCGCACCAGGTGCTGGTGTACAGCCGCAACGGCCAGCAGCGACGGAATTGCGACGCGCTCGGCGCCGAGGTTGCGGTCGGACAGGATCAGGATATTGGCGCCGGCCTCGACGTAGCCGGCGGCCTCCTCGCAGAGCGCGTCGAGGCGCTCGGACATGCCGTCGGCGCCGCGCTCGATCGGCCAGGTGATGTCGAGCGTGGCGGCGTCAAAGATCTCGTGTGAGACCTGGCGCAGCTTCTCCAGCTGGTGGTTGTGCAGGATCGGCTGATCCATCACGAGCTGGTGGGCCTGCTCGGCTTCCTCGGCCAGCAGGTTGCGCTCGCGACCGACGCCGACCTGCAGGCTCATCACCAACTGCTCACGGATCGGGTCGATCGGCGGGTTGGTGACCTGCGCGAACAGCTGCTTGAAGTAGGCGAACAGCGACGGCTGGCGATCCGAGAGCACCGCCGGAGCGGCGTCATTGCCCATCGAGCCGATCGGCTCCTCGCCGTTGGCCGCCATCGGCGCGATCACCATCCGCAGGTCCTCCTGCGAGTAGCCGAAGGCCAGCTGCTTGGAGCGCAGCGGCTCGATCCGCGGCGTTCGCGGCTCCCGCTCGGGCAGGTCGTCGATGTGCACGACCGCCTGCTGATACCAGTCGCCGTAGGGCTGGCGGCGGGCGACCTGGCGTTTGAGCTCCTCGTCCTCGATGATCTTGCCCTGCTCGAGGTCGAGCAGGAACATCTTGCCGGGCGCGAGGCGGCCCTTGCGCTGGATGTGCTCGGGGGCAACGGTCAGCACGCCCGCCTCGGAAGCGAGCACGACGTAGCCCTCGGTGTCCTGGATCCAGCGGCCTGGCCTGAGACCGTTGCGGTCGAGCGTGGCGCCCGCGATCTTGCCATCGGTGAAGACCACCACCGCCGGCCCGTCCCACGGCTCGAGCAGACAGGAGTGGAAGTCGTAGAAGCCCTTGACATCGGGGTCGAGATCCCTGCGGGTGCGGTAGGCCTCGGGAATCATCATCATCATCGCGTGCGGAATCGAGCGGCCGCTCAGCACCAGCAGCTCGAGTACGTTGTCGAGCGCTGCCGAGTCCGACGCGCCCGGCTGGATCACGGGCATGATTTTTTGGAGGTCGTCGCCGAACAGCTCGGAGGCCAGCTGCGACTCGCGCGCGCGCATCCAGTTGGCGTTACCGCGCAGCGTGTTGATCTCGCCGTTGTGGGCGACCATGCGGAAGGGGTGCGCGAGCGTCCAACTCGGGAAGGTGTTGGTGCTGAAGCGCGAGTGCACCAGCGCCAGCCTGCTGGCCAGCCGCGGGTCGCGCAGATCCGTGAAGTAGCGCGGAAGCTGCGGCGCCGTCAGCATGCCCTTGTAGACCAGCGTGCGGCTCGAGAAGCTGGCGATCGCGAGCTCGTTGCCGGCCTCGATCTCGATCAGGCGCCGGATCACGTAGAGCTTGCGTTCGAACGCATCCTGATCGGGCACGTCCTCAGCGGCTGCCACCAGCACCTGGCGGATGTAGGGCTGCGAGGCGCGCGCCGTGTCACCCGCGTAGCGGTCGTCAACGGGGACGTCGCGCCACCAGATCACGCGCTGCCCCTCGTTTCGCACCGTGTCCTCGATCAGCTGCTCGAGCTGGGCGCGGCGCTCGGGCTCGGTGGGCAGGAAAACCACACCGACGGCGTAACGCCCGGCGGCCGGCAGCTCGACCCCGGCGACCGCGCCGCGGAAGAACGCATCGGGAATCTGCAGCAGGATGCCCGCGCCGTCGCCCGTATTGGGGTCGGCGCCGGCTGCGCCGCGATGCTCGAGGTTGCCAAGGGCCTCGAGCCCCTTCTCGATGACTGCGTGGGTCGCCTCACCCCAGAGCTTGGCGACCAGTGCGACGCCACAGGCATCGTGCTCGGTGGTGGGGTCGTAGAGGCCGGTGGGCCCCGGAGCTGCGGGTGCGTGGGTCATATAGGAGAGAGGTCCCCGCGAGGGACGGGCGAAGAGGGAGGGAATGCAGCGGAACCTACCGCTAACAAGTTACCGGTTTTGGCCGCCGGGCTTAAGGAGCGTAAGAAACCCCGAAGGGCTGCGTGGGCGAGGACCGCGCGGCAGCGGGGTGAGCGACCACGCAACCGCTGATCGGTCCGACGAGCCAAATACCGGCTATCGGCGGCATCTGGCCCGTCGGTCCACCGCGATCTCACAACCGCCCCAGCGGTTACGTTTGACGTGCGGATGAACCTGCCCCCTTTTCAGGCGCTGCTCGACGGCTACAGCCATGACGTGCACCGCTT
>JBOGYJ010000210.1:0-28954 GCA_050696795.1 Solirubrobacteraceae bacterium
TACCTGCAGGGCTTCGACACGATCATGCAGCTGTTCCTGTGGAACGTCTCGGGCGGGCTGATGAAGCCGACCAACACCGACACGGGCCTCGGCATCGTCACCAAGGCAAACGTCGGGCCCTATCTGAACAAGAACAGGTTCGAAGGCACATCGGCGACGGCGAAGTCGTTGAAGACGCCCAGCAAGGTCTAGCCGGTAGTCTGCGCGACTGTGACGTCAGCCGCTTCACAGCCTGCTCCTGCTCCGGCGGCGACGCCGCCGGAGCAGGAGGGCAGGACCCCCGCACTGCCGGTTCGGATCCTGCGTCTCTTCCTCTATCAGCGCGAGCTCACCCCGATCGTCATCACGATCGGGCTATTCATCTACTTCGGCATCACGTCCGGTTCGTCGTTCACCGGCACGCTCAGCCTGGCGTCCGCCGCTGGCTTTGCCGGGCCAATCGCCGCAATCGCCGTCGGGCAGGTGCTGCTGCTCGTGCTCGCCGAGATCGACCTCTCCGCCGGCCAGATGTTCCTGTTCTGCCCCTGGGTGGAGTACTGGCTTCATAACGCGGGTGTCCCTATCGTCCTGGCGATCCTGATCGCACTCGCGGTGGTCTGCCTCGTCGGCGCGGTCAACGGCCTGATCACTGTGCTGCTGAATGTGCCGTCGTTCGTCACCACGCTGGCGATGAACTTCATCCTGTACGGCGTCGTGCTGGTCGGCTCAAAAGAGGCCGAGGGCAGCCCGATCCCGCTGAGCGGCCAGTCGAGCTTCGCCAGCAACTTCATGGGCAACTCGAACTGGTCGGAGATCATCTGGGTCGCGGTGATCACGCTACTGCTCGCCTTCGTGCTCACGCAGACGCGCTTCGGCACGCGCATCATCGCCACCGGCGGCAACCTGCTGGGCGCCGCCGAGGCCGGTGTGCCGATCAAGCGCGTGAAGGTCTGGGCGTTCGTGCTCTCCGCCTTCTTCGCCGGCCTGGTCGGCATCGTCGACGCGGTCAAGTACGGAACGCTCGACCCCGGCAACGAGGGGATCAGCTACATCCTCTACGCGGTCGGCGCCTGCGTGATCGGCGGGACCGCACTCACCGGTGGGCGCGGCACGGTCGTCGGCGCGCTCATCGGCGCGATCCTGCTCGGGGTGCTCGAGGACGGGCTCACCGTGGCGGGTATCAGCACCAACGATTTCTACATCTATGTTGGGGTCGTAATCGTCGTCGCGATGGCGCTCAACGTTCAGTTCGACCGGCTCGTCGCCCGCTCGCGGGCGAGATAGAGGGAAGGCCAGATGAGCACAGATACAACGCCCAGCGAAGCCACCCCTGTTCCACCCGCAGGCGGCACGCCCGCGCTCGAGGTACGCGGCGTGACCAAGCGCTTCGGCGCGCTCGTGGTGCTGCGCGGGATCGACCTCGTGCTGCGCCCGGGCGAGGTACTCGGGCTGGTCGGTGATAACGGCGCGGGCAAGAGCACACTGGTCAAGATCCTCAGCGGCTTCCATCCGCACGACGAGGGCCAGGTCCTGATCGACGGCGAGAGCGTGAGCTTCAGCTCGGTCGAGTCGGCCCGCTCTCAGGGAGTGGAGACCGTCTACCAGGACCTGGCGCTGATCCCGCAGTTGTCGGTCTACCAGAACCTGTTCCTGGGCCATGAGCTCACCACGCTCGGGCCGCTGCGCGTGCTCGACAAGCGCAAGATGCGAAAGCTGGCACGCCACTACCTGGACGAGATCCACGTCAACGTGCCGAGCGTCAACGCCGACACCGATCAGCTTTCGGGCGGCCAGCGCCAGGCGATCGCGGTGGCGCGCGCGGTGCGGTCGGCCAGCAAGATCCTGCTGCTGGACGAGCCGCTGGCGGCGATGGGTGCGCGCGAATCGCGGCTGATCATCGATCTCGTCAAGGACCTGGCCGCGAGCGGCAAGGTTTCGATCGTCGTGATCGACCACAACTACGCGCACCTGTTCGAGCTGTGCGACCGCCTCAACGTCATGCAGGGCGGCAAGATCACGATCGACAAGAACGTGCACGAGACATCACTCGAGGAAATGACCGAGCTGATGGTCTCGAGCTACCGGCGCACGATCGAAGCGACCCGCGAGGCGGGCGCCTGAGGCAGTTCTCTGCTGGTGGGTGAGCGGGAGCTGATCCACCAGCAGGACACGCGCGCGTCAGCAGACGCCCGACGTGTCAGCGGACGACGGGCTCGGTCTGCTCGAACAGATCGAGCGCCCGCCGGTCAGGCATGCCCTCCCAGTCACCGGAGACGGTCACCGCCCAAGCGCCGGCCGCGACTGCGGTCCTAAGCCGCCGTTTCGGCGCGGCGCCACCGATCAACTCGGCCAGATAGCCCGCCGCGAACGCGTCGCCGGCGCCGACCGTGTCGAGCACCGTCACCCGCGGCGCGGCAAGCTCGTGTGTGGCACCGTCGATCCGCGCCAGGCAGCCGTCGGCCCCGAGCTTGATCAGCACCTGGCGGGGCCCGAGCTGCTCGAGCGCCAGCGCAGCCGCGAGCGGGTCGCGGATCCCGGTCACGATCGTGGCCTCCTCGAGCCCGGCGAAGACGATGTCCGACCAGCCCACGGCTTCCCTCAGCGCCGGCGCCGCCGCGCTCTCGCTCCATAGCGCGCCGCGGAAGTTGAGGTCGAAGCTGACGGGGACGCCCGCCTCGCGGGCCACCGCCAGCCCGCGGGCCACTGCAGCGGCCGGATCGGGGCCGAGCGCTAGCGTGATCCCGCTCGCATGGAACACCGCTGCCCGCCTGATGAGCTCATCCGGGATGTCGTCCTCGCACAGATGCGCGCCGGCGCTCGCGCGCCGGTAGTACTCGACGCGCCCGCGCTGCGCGGCGGGACGCCAGCGGATCATCAGCCCGGTCGGCGCCGGGCCGACGGTGGCAATGGCCTCGACCCGCTCTGCGCGCAGCTCGCGTACGATCATCGCCCCGGCCGGATCATCGCCGATCCGCCCGATCCAGGTCGCGGGCACGCCGAGGCGGCGCACGCCGATGGCCACGTTCGACTCGGAGCCGCCGATCCCGAACGACATCGGCTCGCCGTTGCGCGGCACCCCCGGAGTGCTCTGCACGAGCAGGCCCATCGTCTCGCCGAGCGTCACCAGCCCGGCGGCGGGGCTCCTGTCCACTTCGCTCACAGCACCGCACCAAGCTGCCAGGGCACGAACTCCTCGTCGCCGAAGCCGAACTCCTCGCTCTTGGTGCGCCGGCCGGAAGCGACCTCGAGGATCTCCTCGAACAGCGCCTCCCCCAGCTCCGCCACGCTCACCTCACCGTCGATCACCGGACCGCAGTCGAAGTCCATGTCATCGACCATGCGCTGATAGAGCGCGCTGGTCGTGGCGAGCTTGAGGCTGGGCGTCGGCCGGCAGCCGAAGACCGAGCCGCGCCCCGTGGTGAAGCAGACGACGTTCGCGCCACCGGCGACGATCCCGGTGACCGACACGGGGTCATAGCCGGGGGTGTCCATGAACACGAGGCCGTGCTCGGTGATCGGCTCGGCGTAGCGGTAGACGGCGCGCAGCGGCGAGGAGCCGCCCTTGGCCACCGCCCCGAGCGCCTTCTCCTCGATTGTCGTGATCCCGCCGGCGCGGTTACCGGGCGAGGGGTTGTTGTCGAGGCTGCCGCCCTCCGCGGAGGCGTAACGCTCCCACCACGCGACCCGCTCGAGCAGCGCGCGCGCGACCGCGGGCGAGGCGGCGCGGCGCGTCAACAGATGCGTGGCGCCCTGGATCTCCGGCGTCTCCGCCAGCACGGCGGTGCCGCCGGCGGCGACGAGCCGGTCGGCGGCCACCCCGAGCACCGGGTTGGCGGTCACCCCCGACCAGGCATCGGAGCCCCCACAGTTGAGGCCGAGCATCAGCTCGCGGGCCGCTACCGGGACACGCTTGCCCGACGCGGCAACGGCCGGCAGCAGCTCGCGGATCTGATCCACGCCCGCGCGCACCGTCGCCATCGACCCACCCAGGTCCTGGATCACCAATGGGTCGAGCAGGCCGAGGTCCTCGGTCAGCGCCGAGATCTGGTTGACCTCACAGCCGAGTCCGACGAGCACCACGGCGCCGATGTTGGGATGACGCGCGTACCCGGCCAGCGTGCGGCGCAGCAGCGCGAGGCCCTCGCCGTCGGCCGCCATACCGCAGCCGGTGCCGTGTGTGATCGCGATCACGCCGTCGACGCCCGGGTACTCGTCGAGCGCGCCCGGCGCCGCGAACGCCGCAGCGATCCGCTTGACCACGGTGGCCGAGCAGTTGACGGAGCTGAGAATGCCGACGTAGTTGCGGGTGCCGACGCGTCCGCCGGCCCGGACGATCCCGTCGAAAGTGTGCGTGTCCGCGACGCCTCCCGCCAGCTCCACCTCCACAGCGCCGGCCCGCGGCGAGCTCTCCCCGACGGCGTGCGAGGCGCCCGCGCGACTCAGCGAGCGCAGGTTGTGGTCGTGCACATGCTCACCGGCAGCGATGTCACGCAGCGCCAGTCCGATCGGCTGCCCGTACTTGCGCACCTCGGTGCCGGCCGGCAGGTCGCGCAGTGCCAGCTTGTGCCCGCGTGGCACCGCCGCGCGGACGGTCAGACTCTCACCGTCGACATCCACCGAAGCGCCCGGCTCGAGGTCGGCACAGGCCAGCCCCACCGGATCGGTGGCGTCGAGCTTGACGACATCTTGGATGCTGACGGACACGGTCGTTCCTCGATCTCTGGGAGCGCTCACAGGGAGTTTAGGACCGCGCCGGCTCATGGGGGCCGGGCTGCGCGGCCGCTCAGCCGAGCGCGGCGCTCGCGGCCCGCAGCTCGTGAAGCGCCGCCAGCGTGTAATGCGCGAGCCCGTGCTCGCTGTGGCGGTCATCGATCGACCACTGCGTGTAGCCGCGCTTGAACGCGAGCACACCGAGCTCGGCGGCGAGCTGAGCGGTGGGGTCGGCCACACCACGCGCGGTCAGCGCGGTCCGCATCGCCTCCGCGAGTCCGACGCTCTTGAGCGCATCCCGCTCCTGAAGAACCGCGCTGGCGGCGATCGCCGCCTTCATCCGCGGTCCCAGGTCGCGGTTCATCTGGCCCATCGCGTCCGAAACCCGCTCGAGCCCGGCAGCGACGGCCGTGAGTGGACTGGCGCCGGCGGGCGCCTCGGCGATCCCCTCGGTGAGCAGCGCGCTCAGGGCCTCCTGCCCGGCCACGAGGATCTCGCGCTTGTCGGGGAAGTAGCGGAAGAGCGTGCTCTTGGTGACCCCGGCGCGCTCGGCGATCTGCGCCACGGTGGTGGCGTCGTAGCCCTGCTCGGTGAACAGATCGACGGCAGCCACGACGAGCCGTTCACGTGCGCCTGGTTCCCATCTGGCCATACATCCGCATTCTATTTGATGGGACCTTTGTCGCATCAGTCTGGTATGGTGATGCGATAAAGGTCCCATCACCTTCCAGGAGAACCCACATGAAAGTCTTCGTCACCGGCGCCACCGGCCTGATCGGCTCCGCCGTCGTCGCCGAACTGCTGAGCAGCGATCACACGGTCCTCGGCCTCGCGCGCTCCGATAGCTCCGCACAGAAGCTCGAGTCGGTCGGGGCCGAGGCCGTCCGCGGAGGTCTCGCTGATCTCGACGCCATCCGTGCCGGCGCCGCGCAGGCCGACGGCGTTATCCACCTGGCCTTCGCCAACGACTTCTCGAGTCCCGAGGCACTGGCCAAGGCGATCGCGGAGGAGAGCGGCGCGCTGACGGCCATCGGTGAGGAGCTCCTCGGCAGCGACCGCCCACTGGTCACGTGCTCCGGCACGCCGGCAATGCCGGGGCGCGCCTCCACCGAGTCCGATCCGCTGCCGACGGAGGGGCCGGTCGCCGGTCGCGGCCGCACCGTCACCGCCATCTTGGAGCTGGCCTCGGGCGGGGTGCGCAGCAGCGCGGTGCGGCTGCCGCGCACGGTGCACAACAACGGAACCGGCGGGTTCGCCGGTCTGCTGACCAGCATCGCGCGCCAGTCCGGGGTGTCCGGCTACCCGGGTGATGGCAGCCAGCGCTGGCCGGCCGTGCACGCGCTAGATGCCGCGACGCTCTTCCGGCTCGCGCTGGAAGGCGCGGACGCGGGTACCTCGTGGCATGCCGTGGACGACGAGGGCGACGCGGTCCGTGACATCGCCACCGTCATCGGCCGGCGGCTGAACCTGCCGGTCGAGTCGGTGCCGCCGGAGACCTACGGACCACTCGGCTCGATCTTCGCCACCGACCAGCCGTCGTCGAGTGCCCACACCCGCGCGAGGCTCGGCTGGCAGCCGAAGCGCCCGCGCCTGCTCGAGGACCTGGAGAACATCGAACCCTGACGGCCCGCGCCCGCTCACCGGAGCCTCGCTCTGGGATGCTTTCCCCGTGCGAGGACTCCGATGAGCGACGCGGTTGAGCTGGAGGTTGGCGAGCGCGTCGTACGCGTCAGCAACCCGGACCGCGTCTACTTTCCCGACACCGGCCAGACCAAGCTCGACCTGGCGCGGTACTACATCAGCGTCGGTGAGGGAATCGTGCGAGCGCTGCGCGAGCGGCCCTGCATGCTGCACCGCTTCCCCACCGGCGTGGGCGGCGAGAAGGTCCACCAGAAGCGGCTGCCGAAGGGCGCGCCCGAGTGGGTGCAGACGGTCGAGATCCACTTCCCGCGCTTTGGCCGTACTGCCGACGAGCTGTGTGTGACCGAGCTGGCCAGCGTGGTCTGGGCGGTGCAGATGTCGACCGTCGAATTCCACCCGTGGAACTCACGCCGCGCTGACGTCGAGAAGCCCGACGAGTGGCGGATCGACATCGACCCGATGCCGGACTGCACGCTGCAGCGCGTCAAGCGCGTCGCGCACACGGTCAAGGAGCTGCTCGACGAGCTCGGCGCCACCGGGTTCGCCAAGACCAGCGGCGGCGGCGGCCTGCACGTCTACGTGCGCATCCCGCCACGCTGGAGCTTCGGCGAGCTCAGACGCGCTGCGCTCGCCTTCGCGTGTGAGGTCGAGCGCCGTGCGCCGCACGACGCCACCACCGTCTGGTGGCGTAAGGACCGCGACCCCGAGAAGGTCTTCGTCGACTTCAACCAGAACGCCCGCGACCACACGATCGCCTCGGCCTACAGCGTCAGGGGCACCCCCGACGCGCGCGTCTCGACGCCCATCAGCTGGGATGAGCTCGACGAGCTCGACCCATCGCAGTTCACGATCGCGAGCGTGCCCGCGCGCTTCGCCGAGCTCGGCGACCTGCATGCCAAGATCGACGACACCAGCTTCGACATCACGCCGCTGCTGCGGTGGGCCGATCGCGACGGCCTCGACGAACCCCCGGAAACCGCGCAATGATGGAGATGGCATGACCTACGTCGTCGACTTTGAGAACGTCTCCACCATCGGCCTGGAATCGAGTCCGGTCGCCGACGCGCTCGCCGGGCTGCGAGCCAACGAGGCGCGGTACTGGAAGAACAAGTACGACCACATGTTCACGGTCAGCCCTGCCGCCGAAGCTCGACAGGCGCTCGAGCGCATGAACCACATCCTCGCCACCGAGCGGAACCTGCACATCGCCAGCCGGCCGCTGGAGGCGACGGACTTCGAGGCCGGCGGCCTGCGCATGACGTACGTGATCTACGAGTCCGGCCTGGTCATCAACGTCATGTACGCGATCGCGGACGGCGGCAAGCGCGCGGTCGGCTTCAAGCTCTCCGAGGGCATGGACGTCCCCGAGGAACTCGACGCCGCCGGCTTCAAGTTCGCACGCCAGCGCTCGAAGCTGGCCGGTGAGATCCGCGGCTCGTTCTTCGTGATCAAGGGCGAGTACTGAGCCCCCGCGCGAGCCAGGAAAGCACCGGTCCAGCGGGACCGGTGCAACCGGCGCGACTCACCAATCGTGCATGGTGCCGTCCTTGAGACGGCTCACCGGCAGGTACGCCGGCTCATACGGGAAGCTCGCGGCGGCGGTCTCGTCGAGCTCCACCCCCAGCCCCGGCGCGTCGCCCGGGTGCAGGTAGCCGTCGCGGAAGCTCATGCTCTGATGGAACACCGAGTTGGTCGCGGCGCTGTGCTCCATGTACTCCTGGATGCCGAAGTTGTGGATCGCGAGACCGACGTGCAGCTGCGCCGCGAGGCCGACGGGCGAGACGTCGGTGGGCCCATGGAAGCCGGAGCGGATCTGGTAGGCGGCGGCGAAGTCCATCACCTTGCGCAGCGGCGTGACCCCGCCGAAGTGCGTCGCGGCGGCACGCACGTAGTCGATCAGCTGCTCTGAGATCAGCGTCTGGAAGTCGAAGACGGTGTTGAAGACCTCGCCGATCGCCAGCGGCGTGGTCGTGTGCTGGCGCACGATCCGTAGGCCCTGCTGGTTCTCGCCCGGGGTGCAGTCCTCCAGCCAGAAGAGATCGTAGGGCTCGAGGGTCTTGCCCAGTTTCGCCGCCTCGATCGGGCGCAGGCGGTGGTGCGCGTCGTGCAGCAGCGGCAGCTCGGGACCGAACTCCTGGCGCACGTGCTCGAAGACCTTGGGCACGTGGCGCAGGTAGGCGCGCGTGTCCCAGTCCTCCTGCACCGGCGCCGCGCCGCGCCCGGCGGGCTCGTAGTCGTAGCGCTGGCCCGAGGCCTGCGGCTGGGCGGCGACGCCGTAGAGCGTCTTGATGCCGGGCACCGCCGTCTGCACCCGGATCGCCCGGTAGCCGCGCTCGAGGTGCGCGTGAATCGACTCCGAGAGCGACTCCAGCGTCGTCCCGGAGGCGTGCCCGTAGGCCAGCAACCCGCTGCGTGAGGCGCCGCCGAGCAGCTGGTAGAGAGGCAGCCCCGCGACCTTGCCCTTGATGTCCCAGAGGGCCATGTCGACGGCGGCGATCGCGGCCATCGTGACCGGTCCGCGCCGCCAGTAGGCCCCGCGATAGAGATACTGCCAGGTGTCCTCGATGCGGTGCGGGTCGCGCTCGAGCAGCAGCGGCGCGACGTGCTCGCGCAGGTAGGCAGCGACGGACAGCTCGCGGCCGTTCAGCGTCGCGTCGCCGAGCCCGGTGATGCCCTCGTCGGTCCTCAGCTCGAGCGTGACGAAGTTGCGGCTCGGGCTCGTCACCACGACCTCAGCGGATGCGATCTTCAAGTGTCCCTCTCATGGGTCGATGCCTGCGAGCCTCGGCGTCAGCAGCCCGAGCAGCCCGCGCGTTCGGTCCTCACCGCCGCCGGCGTGCAACACGCTGCGCAGCAGCTCGGCATTCTGATCCGTCTCCACGCGCGCCGCGTCCGCGAGCAGCCACTGTGCCCAGGCGCGCACCACCCTCAGCGCCGGCTCGGCGCAGTCGCCGGCGTCGAGCGCCGCCTCGATCACGGGCACGACCCGCTGGCGCAGCTTGTCGCGTCCGTCGCCCGCGATCTGCCTGAGCGGATAGCCCATGCGGGCGTTGGCAAAGCGTGCGTGCGTCTCGCTGCGGTAGGCGCTGAGGTCGAGCTCGGCGGCGTTCGGCAGGTGGCGCTGCGCCAGATCCCAGAACTCCTCCATCGCCTGCACCAGCTCCGGGTCGCGGATCGCGTCGAGCACGGTCTGATACCCGCGCAGCAGCCCGAGGAAGGCCAGCAGCGAGTGCGCGCCGTTGAGGATCCACAGCTTGCGCAGCTCCCAGGGCTCGATCTCGGCCACGAAGCGCGCGCCGGCACTCTCCCACCGCGGTCGCCCGGCCGGGAACTCGCCGCTCAGGATCCAGTCGCTGAAGGGCTCGGTGACGACCGGCGAGACGTCGACCAGCCCGAGCTCGCGTGTCACCAGCGCGCGGTCGGCATCGGTGATGCGCGGCGTGATGCGGTCGACCGAGGTGTTGACGAACGAAACCTCGCGGCTGATCCAGTCGGCGGCTTTGGCGTCCAGCCGCTCGGCGACCGCGATCGTACGTTCTCGCAGCACCCGTCCGTTCTCGTGCAGGTTGTCGCAGCTGACGATCGCGAGCGGAGGGGCTCCGCGGCGGCAGCGCTCGACCAGCGCCGTGGCGAGCCGCTCCGGAGGACTTGGGCTGCCGTGCTCTGGCCCGGCGGCGGCGCGCCCTGCTCCGGAGGACCCCCGCTCTGCCGCCGCCGTCGGCCGGTAGCCGGCCTCGGTGACCGTCAGCGTCACGATCGCAGTCTGTGGCGCGGCCACGGCCGTGACGAAGCCGTCGAGGTCGGAGCCGGGACGCACCTCGCTGAGAACCTCGATCACGCTCAGGCTGTCGGTCGCGCTGCTGCGCTCGATCAGCGTGTACAGACCCTGCTGCGGGGCGAGCGCCTGTGCCGCGTCGGGGCGCCGCCCGGTGAACGCGCAGATGCCCCACTCGCCGGCGCCGTCGGCGGCCATCGTGTACCAGGCCTGATGCGCACGGCTGAAGTTCCCGATGCCGATGTGCACGATCCGCACCGGGCGCGGTGGGGCGGGCCAGCTCGAGCGATCGAGGCGGGGGGCGCCGGTAGCGGCGCTGACTCTCATAGCAACTCTAGTCCTGCGAGTTTGGTTAGGGTTTATCCATGCGTCCCCATCCTGACCGACTGCTGGGGGTCGATGCGTCGGTTCGCGCCCTGGCACGCGAGCTCTACGAGAGCGTCGCCGCCACGCCGATCATCTCCCCGCACGGGCACGTCAGCCCCGCGTTGCTTGCGTCGGGCGCCCCGTTCCCGGATCCGGCCGCGCTGTTCGTCACGCCCGACCACTACGTCACGCGGCTGCTGCACAGCAGTGGGATCCCGCTCGATACGCTCGGCGTGGGCGGCTCGGGACAGGACCCTCGAGCGATCTGGCGGACGCTCTGTGAGCACTGGCACCTATTTGCGGGCACGCCGGTGCGCTACTGGCTCGAGGACTCGCTGGCACGCGTCTTCGATCTGCAGCTGACTCCGGCGGCGCAGAACGCCGACGTGGTCTACGACCACCTGGCGGAGCGGCTCGCCGAGCCCGGCTACCGCCCGCGTGAGCTGCTCACGCGCTTCGGCCTCGAGGTGCTGGCCACGACCGACGACCCGGCCGACTCGCTCGAGCATCACGCCGCGCTGGCCAAGATGACCGAGTTCCCCGTGCGGGTGATCCCGACCTTCCGCGCGGACGCCTACATGTCGCCGGCCCGGCGCGACTGGCGCGAGCGTCTGGAGCAGCTGTCAGTCGTCAGCGGTGTGGATTGCGGTAGCTACGCCGGGCTGCTCGAGGCGCTGCGCAGCCGCCGCCAGTACTTCAAGCGCCACGGCGCCACCGCCACCGATGCGGGCGTCGACGACGCCTGGGCGACACCGATCAGCGACGCGGAGGCCGAGCGCATCCACAAACTCGGCCTGGCGGGCGGGCTCAGCAGACGGGAGTCCGTCGCCTACCGCCGCAACCTGCTCTTCCAGTTCGGGTTGATGTCAGCCGAGGACGGGCTGGTGATGCAGCTGCACGCCGGGGTCGCGCGCAACCATCACGCCGAGAGCTTCGCCCGCTTCGGGCCCGACACCGGTCACGACATCCCGGCGCCGACCAGCTTCGCCGAGCCGCTGCGTCAACTGCTGAACGAGGTCGGCACCAGCCCCGGCTTCCGGATCGTGCTGTTCACCGTCGACGAAACCGCCTTCTCACGCGAGATCGCGCCACTGGCCGGCTTCTACCCGAGCGTCTATATCGGCGCGCCCTGGTGGTTCCTCGACGCGCCCGCCGCCGTGCGCCGCTTCCGCGCGGCGGTGACCGAGACCGCGGGCTTCTACAAGACCTCGGGGTTCGTCGATGACACGCGCGCCCTCTGCTCGATCCCGACCCGCCACGACATGAGCCGCCGGCTCGACGCGGGGTACCTGGCGGAGCTGGTGCTCGACCATCAGCTCGCCGAGGATGAGGCGCACGCCATCGCACGCGCGCTCGTCGGCGAGATCCCGCGCGCCGCGTTCCGGCTCTAGGGGCGGCTCAAACCCGTTCTGGCTGTAGGGGCGGCTCAAACCGAATATCTGGAGGCCTCTGGGCCAGATATTCCAAATCGTCCCCAAAATCAGCCTGATTTCGTATATCTGCGCCCGATGCGGCTGATTTGTCGGCTTGAGCCGGTACCGCATCGACCACGCACCCAACCCACCCTCAACACACCAGCTGGCCCCACCCCCACACGCCGGAACGCCCCATTGGCGCGGCGGGCGCCCGCGACGACCCTTCCTCGAGATGACCGCAAGTCAACGAGAGGAAGGCACGATGAACATCGCATACCGCGCCGGGCGCTGGAGCGCGGCGCACTGGAAGACGGCAACGCTGGTGTGGCTGCTGGTGGTGGTCGGCGCCACGGTCGGCGGACATCTCGCGGGCACGGTGAACCTCACCGACTCCGAGCAGGGCAGCGGCCAGTCCGCGCTGGCGCAGCGGATGCTGAACGACCACGGCTTCCCCAACTACGCCGGTGAGACCGTGTTGGTGCAGAACGACAAGCTGAACGTCTCGAGCCCGCGCTTCCGCGACGAGCTGAGGACGGTCGCCGGGCGCCTGCGGGCACTGCCGGAGGTAACGGTGCTGCAGTCGCCGCTGGCGGCCGGCAACGCCGGGCAGATCGCGAAGAGCGGGCACGCCGCGGAGGTGACGTTCAACATCCGTGGCAATCCCGACACCGCCCAGAACCGCGTACAGCCGGTGCTGAACGCGGTCGGGGCGCTCGAGCGCTCGAGCGCCGGCTTCACCGTCGCCGAGTTCGGGGATGCAAGCGGCTCCCTCGCCTCACAGAATTCGGTCAACAGCGGCATCGCCAAGGCCGAGGAGCTGTCAGTGCCGATCACGTTCCTGATCCTGCTGATCGGCTTCGGCGCGGTGGTCGCCGCCGGGATCCCGGTGCTGCTCGGCTTCTCGGCCGTGATCGGCGCGGGCGGCCTGGCGGCGGTCGCAAGCCACGTCGTGCACGCCTCGGGCTCCACCGGCGCGGTAATGCTGCTGATGGGCATGGCGGTCGGCGTCGACTACTCGCTCTTCTATCTCAAGCGCGAGCGCGAGGAGCGCCGGGCCGGCTACGGGCACCGTGAGGCGCTCGGCCGGGCCGCGGCAACCTCCGGACACGCGGTACTCACCTCCGGCATCACCGTGATCATCGCGATGGCGGGCATGCTGCTGACCGGCAGCAGGATCTTCGACTCACTCGGCGTCGGCGCGATGCTCGTCGTGTTCACGGCGATGGTCGGCTCGCTTACGGTGCTGCCCGCGCTGCTCGGTCGCCTCGGTGACAAGGTCGACCGGGGCCGCGTGCGACGCCCGCGCCCGCAGTCGCGCGTCTGGAACATGGTGTTGACACCGGTCCTGCGCTTCCCGCTGCCCGCAGCGCTGGCGACCACCGCGCTGCTCGTGCTGCTGGCCTTGCCAACACTCGGGCTGCACACGACCCTGCTCGGTCCCGGCGACCTGCCTCACAACGTCGCATTGGTCAAGAACTACGAGAAGATCCAGAAGGCATTCCCCGGTACCGAGGTGCCCGCGGTGGTGGCCGTGCGCGGCACCAAGCTCGACTCCCGCAGCGCGCATGCGGCCTTTGCGAAGTTCGAGCGGGCCGCGCTCGCCAGCGGTCAGGTCAAGCCGCCGATCGAGGTCAGTTTCAACCACACGCGCACGACCGCGCAGATCCTGGTGCCACTGGTCGGCAGCGGCAGCAATGCGGCGTCGATGAACGCGCTCGAGATATTGCGCAAGACGCTGCTGCCCGAGACCATCGGCGCGTTACCGGGCAGTAGGTTCGCGGTGACCGGCCAGACCGCCGGCAGCTACGACTTCAACTCGCTGATCAAGAGCCATTTCCCGCTGGTCTTCGGGTTCGTGCTGGGGCTCGCGTTCCTGCTGCTGCTGGTGACGTTCCGCTCGCTGGTGATCCCGCTGACCTCGATCGTGCTGAACCTGCTGTCGGTGGGGGCGGCCTACGGCGTGCTCGTCTGGATCTTCCAGGACGGACACCTCCAGAGCCTGCTCGGCTTCCAATCCAACGGCGCCGTGGTCACCTGGCTCCCGCTGTTCCTGTTCGCGGTCCTGTTCGGCCTGTCGATGGATTACCACGTCTTCATCGTCAGCCGCATCAAGGAGCTGCACGACAAGGGGCTGCCGACCTCCGAGGCCGTCTCGCAGGGCATCAGCGCGACCGCCGGCACGGTCACGGCAGCGGCCGCGGTGATGGTCGCGGTGTTTGCGATCTTCGCCTGGCTACCTACACTCGACATCAAGCAAATGGGGGTCGGTCTGGCAGTCGCCGTGCTGCTCGACGCCACCGTGATCCGGGGGATCCTGCTGCCGGCGACCATGAAGATGCTGGGCGACTGGAACTGGTATCTGCCGAAGGGCCTGAGCTGGCTGCCGCGACCGGCAGCGGGCCGCGTTGCCACCGCTGAGCCGGCGATGCTCGGCCGGACGGAAACGGCCTGATGAGCGCGCTGCTGCGCACCCTCGCCGACCCGGTCACCTACCGGCGCCTGGGCTACCTCCTGCTCGGCCTGCCGCTGGGGACGGCCTGGTTCGTGATCCTGGTGACGCTCTGGAACCTCACGATCGGTGTGTTCGTCACGCCGATCGTGATCCCGGCCGCGATCGCGCTCGCCTACGGCACCCGCTGGTGCGCGACGGTGGAGACGCAGATCACGCGCGGATTGCTCGGGGTCGACGCGGGCGTCCCGACCATCTCGATCGCCGGACGCGGTTGGCGCGAGCGGGGCCGCGGCCTCTTCGGGCCCGGCTTCTGGCGCGCTCAGGGCTACCTCTGGTCGAGGTGGTTCCTGGGCTTCCCAGCCGCGGTACTGATGGTGGCGCTGCTCGGCAGCGCGATCGGGATGCTCGTCGCGCCGCTGTGGATCCCATTCGTCCACGGCGCCGGGGACTTCGGCATCTGGCGCGTCCACACGTTCCTGCAGTCACTCGTGCTGATGCCGGTCGGGTTGGTGCTGCTGCCGCTGAGCGTCGCGCTCGCACGTCCGCTCGGCGGGGCCTTCGTGCCGCTGGCCAGCCGGCTGCTGCGCGAGCAGGACGGACACTGGGCCGTGGGTGCCGGGGGCGCGAGCTTCGGCGCAGCGGGTTCCGCTCGGGCCGGCCTTGCTTTGGCCGGCCCCACGCCCCGCGGGCTGGTGGCCCACGCCGCCGTCGAGGGCGGGATCGTCTCGCTCCTCCTCGTGATCTGGGCCGTCACGTCGCTCGGCTACTTCTGGCCGATCTGGGTGATCATCCCGCTCGCAACGGCGCTCGCGATGCACGCCTGGCTGTATCAGGTCGGGCGCAGCCCCGCGCTTGTGCGGCGCTTTCGCGGAAGTGCCTCGCTGGCAGGCACCGCCGGGGTGGCCGCCAGCTTCTGGCTGTTCACGGTCGCGATCTGGGCGGTCACGAGCGACGGCTACTTCTGGCCGATCTGGCCGCTGCTCGGCCTGGGGATCGTGGTCGCCGCGCAGACCGCTGTCGTGCTACTGGCGGCCCCGCAGCAGCTGACGGAGCGGATCGAGTCGCTGACCGCGAGCCGCGCCGGAGCGGTCAACGTGCAGGAGAGCGACCTGCGCCGTATCGAGCGCGACCTGCACGACGGCGCCCAGGCGCGCCTGGTGGCACTCGGCATGAGCCTCGGGATGGCGGAGCAGAAGCTGGCCGATGACCCCGAGCGCGCCGGCGAGCTGCTGGCCGAGGCGCGCGCCGGAGCGGAGGCGGCACTGCGCGAGTTGCGCGACCTGGCCCGCGGGATCCATCCGCCGGTGCTGACCGACCGCGGGCTCGAGGCGGCCATCGCTGCGCTCGCCAATTCAACGCACATGCACGTGGCGCTGTCGGTCGACGTTCCCCGCCGGCCATCCTCGACGGTCGAGAGCGCCGCCTACTTCGTGGTCGCGGAGGCGCTCGCCAACGCCGCCAAGCACTCGGGCTCCGATTGGCTCGACATCCGCATCGCGACCATCGGCCACCACCTGGAGCTCGAGATCACCGACGACGGCGCGGGCGGCGCCGATCCGGGCGGAAGCGGCCTGCTGGGGCTGCGACACCGCGTCGAGGCGCTCGACGGCGGGCTCGAGATCACGAGCCCGCCGGGCGGCCCGACGACGGTCTACGCTGAGCTGCCGTGCGCGTAGTCATTGCCGAGGACCTGGCGCTCCTGCGCGATGGCCTGACCAGGCTGCTGCGCGACAACGAGATCGAGGTCGTGGCGGCCGTCGCCGACGGCGAGTCGCTGGTGCGCGAGGTCCTGGCCACGGGACCCGACCTGGCGGTCGTCGATGTGCGGCTGCCGCCGGGCTACCGCGACGAGGGCCTACGGGCGGCGCTCGAGCTGCGCCGGCAGCTGCCTGGCACCGCCGTGCTGGTGATCTCGCAATACGTCGAGCCGACCTACGCCGAGGAGCTGTTGGCCGACCGCGCGGGCGGCGTCGGCTATCTGCTCAAGGACCGGGTGATGCACGTGACCGAGTTCCTCGAGGCGGTCAGGCGCGTGGCCGACGGCGGCACCGCGCTCGATCCCGAGGTGGTGGCGCAGCTGTTCTCACGACGCCGTCACGACGAGCCGCTCGAGCGGCTCACGCCCCGTGAGCGCGAGGTGCTGGCGATGATGGCCGAGGGCCGCTCGAACGCCGGTATCGCCACTGCCCTGGTGCTCAGCATCGGCGCCGTCGAGAAGCACGTGCAGAGCATCCTCGCGAAGCTCGACCTGCCGCAGTCATCGAGCGACCATCGCCGCGTGCTCGCCGTGCTGGCCTACCTCCAGGCCGACGACTGAGCGCCGTGACCCACGGGCACGAGGCGCTGTCCGCGAGCTGAGCTCCCGCGCAGCCCCTCGCAAGCAGCCCCGCCCCGCGGCTTACCGTCAACCGCGGGGCAGGCTCAGCGCTGGCCACGCCTTGGGCTCGGCGCTGGCCAGGCCTTGGGCTCAGCGCTGGCCACGCCTAGGCAGCAGCCGGGGGTTGCTGGATTCGGATCAGGTTGCCGGATGGATCGCGCACGGCGCCGTCCCGCACGCCCCAGGGCTGATCGGCCGGCTCCTGGACGATCTCGGCACCGCCGCTACGCAACTGCTGGAAGGCGCCGTCGAGGTCATCGGCCTGGAGATGGACGCCGTACAGCGCGCCCTTGGCGATCATCGCCGCCACGGCGTCGTTGTCCTCGGGGCTGCCGTTGACATAGTTGGTGAGCACGATCGAGACATCCGGCTGGGAGGCCGAGCCGACGGTGATCCAGCGGAAGGCGTCGCGAGCGACATCGTTGCGCACCTCCATCCCGAGGATGTCGCGATAGAAGGCAAGCGCCTCGTCGGGATCGTTGACGAGGACGAAGCAGGTGGAGAGGGTGAGGTTCATTGCCGCAAGCCTATGCGGCCAATACGCCTGCCGCTTCTCGAATCCTGCTCTGCTTGGCGCTGCCCTTCTCACGGCCGCTTGCCCGCTTGCGACCGGGGCGGGTCAGGTCCCTGACGATGCAACCGGGCACGCGCTCGAGCGCTCGATGGTCGCGCGCCCGATAGGCGGTCGGCGTCTCGCCCGCGATCTGGGTGAAGCTGGCGCTGAATGAGCCCAGCGACGAACAGCCGACCTCGAGGCACACCTCCGTGACCGTCAGGTCACCGCGACGCAGCAGCGCCTTGGCGCGTTCGATGCGGCGCGTCATCAGATACGAGTAGGGAGTCTCGCCGTAGGCCGCACCGAACTGCCGCGAGAAGTGCGCCGTCGACATCAGCGCGGCGCGGGCCAGCTGCGCCACCTCCAGTGGTTGCGAGTACTCGCGGTCCATCAGGTCGCGAGCGCGGCGCAGGTGGACGAGGTTCGCGAGCTCCTCCGATGTCACGTTGTCAGGGTACGCCGCCGCCTGGCTGTTTGCCACGGTCACGGGGAGAGCATCTCAGATAGATGAACGCAAAGCGCACGGCGATCCTCGACATCGACGGCACGCTGGTCGACACCAATTACCAGCACGCCGTCGCCTGGTACATGGCCTTCCGCCAACACAACGTGTTCCTGCCGGTGTGGCGCATCCACCGGCACCTGGGGATGGGAGGCGACCAGCTCGTCGCCAAGCTCGCGGGGAACGAGTTCGACAGCGAGTCCGGCGACGAGGTCCGCGCGGCCCATGACGCTCTCTACCTGGCGTCGATCCAGTCCGTCTCCACACTCGACGGTGCCCGCGAGCTGATCGAGGACCTGAAGCGCCGTGGCCATCCGGTCGTGCTTGCCTCCTCGGCCAAAGCCCGGGAGGTCGATCATTACCTGGACCTACTCGACGCTCGCGAGCTCGTCGATGCCTGGACGACGGCCGATGACGTCGAACGGACCAAACCCCATCCCGATCTGGTGCAGGCTGCACTCGCGAAGCTCGAGCAAACGGACGGGGTGATGATCGGCGACACGCCCTGGGACGTGAAGGCCGCCACCGAGGCCGGCGTGCCCACGGTCGCCGTGCTGACCGGGGGCTTCTCCACCGACGAGCTGCGCGGCGCCGGGGCGGTCAACGTGTTCGCTTCGATTGACGAGCTGCGCAAGCGGCTCGCGGAGACACCGCTCGCGTGAACCGATGCGGCCGCAAAGCCGGCGACCAGTGGCGCCTGACAACTGACGCGCTGGTTTCGGCTGCTGGGCGCACGGGGATTGACGAAGTAGTGTCCTCAACCGTGGACAGACCCACAGAACCGTATATCGGCCAATCGCATGGCCTCGGTGCGAGAAGTCGCGGCGTTCCGACCCAGGTGCGGATCCTCGAGGAGGATCCCGACCTCGGTGCGGGGCTGTGCGAGGAGGATCTCGCCGCCGCCACGCGGGCGCTGGTCGCGCCCGTGATGGAGATCAGTGGATCGCGCTGGGAGCCACCGGCCTACGACCCCCGGACCAGCTACGGGCTGCTGATCCTCGACGGGTTGCTCGGCCGGCGCCTGCGGGTCGGACGAGCGGTGGCGACGGAGTTGCTCAGCAGCGGAGACATCCTCCGCCCCTGGGAAGAGGAGCCGCTGTGGGGTTTGAGTGAGCCAACGCTCGAATGGCGCGTGTTCCAGCCCGCGCGACTTGCCGTGCTCGGTCGCGACGTGACGACACTGATCGGGCGCCGTCCACAACTGGTCGTCAACTTCTCATCGCGACTCCTGCGCCGCGTACGCTCCGCCGCCTATCTGATGGCTGTGAGCCACCAGACTCGCGTCGAGGACCGGCTGATGGAGACGCTCTGGTACCTGGCGAGCACGTGGGGCAGGGTCACCCCACGCGGCACCCGAATCCCCTTCCGGATCACCCACGAGGTCCTGAGCGAGATCCTCGGCGCGCAGCGACCGTCGGTCACGACCGCCTTCCGCAGCCTCACCGAGCAGGGCCTGGTTATGCGTGAGCCCGACGGAACCTTCGTGATGCGCCAGCAGCCCATCTTCCCCGTACCGGTTCCGGCGATCGATCGGCTATGACTACCCGGACCCCGACGGTCATTGCGCTCAGCCCGCAGCCTCGGCCAGCGCCTCGAAGTCCTCGTCGCTGAGCGCGATCCCGGCGGCGGCGGTGTTCTCCTCGAGGTGCGCAACCGATGAGGTGCCGGGAATCGGCAGCATGACCGGCGAACGCTGCAGCAACCAGGCGAGCGCCAGTTGCGAGGGTGAGTGGCCGGTGCGCTCGGACATCTCCGCCAGCGACCCGCCGGGCTGTGAGAGCTTGCCGGTGGCCAGCGGGAACCAGGGGATGAAGCCGATCTGGCTGCGCTCGCAATGGTCGAGCAGCGCCTCGGCCTTGCGGTGCGAGACGTTGTAGAGGTTCTGCACGGCTGCGATCGGCGCGACCTCCTGCGCCGCCTGGAGTTCCTCGACGCTGACCTCGGAGAGGCCGATGTGGGCGATCTTCCCCTCGTCCTGCAGGCCCTTCAGCTCGCCGACCTGGTCCTCGAGCGGGACTTCCGGATCGATCCGGTGGAGCTGGAACAGCCCGATCCGGTCGAGCCCGAGGTTACGCAGACTGAGTTCGCACTGCTGACGCAGGTAGGCGGGTCGGCCCACCGCGGTCCAGACGTTCGGCCCCTGCCGGGTGAGCCCAGCCTTGGTCGCGATGACGATGTCGTCGTTGTAGGGATGCAATGCCCTGCGGATCAACTGCTCGGCCACGACCGGCCCGTAGGAGTCGGCGGTGTCGATCAGATTCACGCCAAGCTCGACCGCACGCCGCAGAACGCGCACCGCCTCATCCGGATCCTTGGGATCACCCCACACACCGGGCCCGGTCAGCTGCATCGAGCCGAAGCCAAGCCGGTTGACGGTCAGGTCACCGCCGATGTCAAAGGTGCCGCTGGCAGCGGCAACCGCCTGCGCCATATCGATCTCCTTCTCGAGAAGCTCTGAGTCGTTGGCTTCAGTTCTACCGTGCTCACGGGCTGATGAACCACCCGAAGCCAGGTATAAGGTCAGCATAAGGTCTCGGGGGAAGAGATTGCGCCCATATCACATGCGAGCGCTATGTTTGTCAGCTGATTTCGGTGGCTGGAACTACGGCCAACAGCGCGCGGCTGGCCCGCTACCCGATCTACGGCCGTACCGAAGGCGTAGCCGGCCCGTTCTGACGACTCAAAAGGAGTTTCCTTGCGCATCTTGATTCTGGGTGGAGACGGCTTCTGTGGTTGGCCGACAGCCCTTCATCTATCAGCCCAGGGCCACGAGGTCGGGATCGTCGACAACCTGGCGCGTCGAGAGATGGACATCGAGCTCGAGGCTGAGTCGCTGACTCCGATCGCGCCGCTGGGCACCCGCCTGGCCGCCTGGCAGGAGATCAGCGGCAACGAGATCCCCTTCCATCGCCTCGACGTCTCCAAACACTATGCGCGCCTGCTCCAGCTCTACCGCGAGTTCCGTCCCGACGCGGTTGTGCACTTCGCCGAGCAGCGCGCCGCGCCGTATTCGATGAAGGACGCGGACCACAAGCGCTACACGGTCGACAACAACGTCAACGCGACGCACAACGTGCTGGCCGCGGCGGTCGAGGCCGACCTCGACATCCACATCGTCCACCTCGGGACGATGGGCGTCTACGGCTACGGCACCGCCGGCATGCAGATCCCCGAGGGCTACCTGCCGATCAAGGTCGAGACCGACGACGGCAGTCACATCGAGCAGGAGATCCTGTACCCGGCCAACCCGGGCAGCGTCTACCACATGACCAAGACCCTGGACCAGCTGATGTTCGCGTACTACGCGAAGAACGACCAGGTCCGGGTCACCGACCTGCACCAGGGCATCGTCTGGGGCACGCAGACCAAGGAGACACGGCTCGACTCGCGCCTGATCAACCGCTTCGACTATGACGGTGACTTCGGCACGGTGCTGAACCGCTTCCTGATGCAGGCGGCGGTCGACTACCCGCTGACCGTGCACGGCACCGGCGGCCAGACCCGCGCCTTCATCCACATCCAGGACACCGTCCGCTGTATCCAGCTGGCGATCGAGAACCCGCCCGCCCGCGGCGAGCGCGTCCAGGTCTTCAACCAGATGACCGAGTGCCACCGCGTGCGCGACCTGGCCAAGCTCGTCGCCGAGCTGACCGGCGCGGAGATCGACTATGTCGACAACCCGCGCAAGGAGGACGCCGAGACCGAGCTGTTCGTCGCCAACGACAACTTCCTGGAGCTCGGTCTCAAGCCCACGACGCTGCGCGACGACCTGCTGAGCGAGGTCACGGAGATCGCCAGGGCCTACGCGAGCCGCTGCGACCTCTCGAAGATCCCCTGCACGTCGAAGTGGATCCAGCGCCAGACCGTCGCCTCCGGCGACTGACGCAATCGGGACGTCTCAGGCCACCACGCCTGGCATGAGGGCGGTCCAGCGGGACCGCCCTTCGCCTGCCTAACGGCCGATGCTGATCGAGAACACGGGCGGCAGCCGCGTGGCCGCGGTGCACCAGGTCGCGCCGGCATCGCCGGAGCCGAAGATGTCGCCCGAGGTCGCGCCGAAGTAGAGCTGCAGGCCATCGCTGTGCCCCGTGCTGGTGAATGCCTGGCGCAGCACAGTGAGGTAGGCGTGCTCGGCGGGCAGTCCGTCGCCGCGCGGCGCCCAGCTTGCGCCGCCATCACGGGTCTCATAGACGCGCACGCGACCCTCGGGCGTGACGCGGTCCATGTCCGCCACCAGCGGGATCACGAAGGCACTGTCGGGGTCGAGCGGGTCGACCTTGAGCGGGAAGCCGAAGTCCGAGGGCAGACCCGCGCCGATCTGGCCCCAGCTCTCGCCGGCGTCGTCGGAGCGGTAGACGCCGCCGTGGAACTGCATGAACATGCGCTCGGGTCGGCTGGGCGAGCGCTCGACGTGGTGCACGCAGAGCGCCGTCGTGTCGGGATCGATGTCCGCCTCCGGCAGGTAGCGCGGCGTCAGGCCGCGGTTGCCGCGGCGCCAGCTCGCGCCACCGTCGTCGCTCAGCCACATGCCCGCGGCCGAGATCGCGACGGCAAGACGATCGGGATCACCGGGCCAGGTGCTGATCGAGTGCAGGCACAGGCCGCCACCGCCCGGCCGCCAGTCACGGCGAGAGGGCTGATTCCAGAGCCCGGCGTTGATCTCCCAGCTGGCGCCGCCGTCGTGACTCTCGAACAGCACTCCGGGATCGGCGCCCATGTACAGGGTGTCCGGCGCCTCGCCGGGGGCGATCACCCAGATGCGCTCGAGCGTATCGTCGCCGCCCTCCGGCAGAGCAACACCATCGGCCTGCTGCCAGCCGGTCTCGGAGCTGGGATCGCCGTCGGTGAAGAACAGCTTCGGTCCGTAGAAGGGCGAGGTCACGGCCGCGAACAGCCGCCCGCTTCGCGGGTCTCGCAGCGCGTAGTCGACGGGCTGTCCCGCGAACGACCGACTGGTGATCTCGAACCGCTCGGTCGAGCCGCCCTGCGCCTCGCCCTCGAGCAGGAACAGCCCCTTCTTCGTTCCGACGACCAGCTCCGTCATCTCAGCCTCCCGTAATCGCAGGTATGACATCGACGCGGTCGCCGGCGCCCACCGCCGTGTGCTCGGCTCCGCGCTCACCGTTGACGAACACGTTGATGTGGCGGCGGATCAGGCCGCGCTCGTCGAGAATCCAGCCGGCCGCATCGGGGTTGGCGAACTCGAAGCCGCGCAGCAGCTCGACCACCGTCACTCCCTGGAGCTCGTGCTCGCCGCGCCCACCCGCGAGTGTGCGCAGCGGCGCCCGGACGCAGACCACAGCCACGACCGCGATCGTATACGTCTCACCGGCGCCCGTAAACGGTTTGCGGGCACCGGCGGCGTTGTCAGCGCGGGACCGGGACGGGCGCGGCGGTTGCGCGCAGCCCCGCGGGGGAAGTGTCCGGATGATGCCGGAACGCCTGGACTCGTTGACGGATCGCCTGGGCTCAGCTCTCGCCGAGGAGAAGAGCGGGAGCAACTCGATTCGCAAGCATCCCCGCGGCAGCGGTCTGTGGCGATCGGTCGGTGAGCTGCTCTCCTGCCCCGAATGCACCGGACAGTGGGTCGCTTCGGGCCTGATCGTCGGCCTGGTGCATGCCCCGCGCGTCACGCGCCTGATCGCCGCGCTCTACGCGTCTTTGGCGATCGGCGACATGTTGCAGTTCGTCTACGTCGGGCTGAAGGCCCGCGCCTGAGCCCAGCGCGTCGATGCTCCAGCAGAGCCTTTGACTCGTGACTCAAAACCAACTCCGTGAGGAGGAACCATGACCGGAGATGGCCCACTTACAGGCGCTCGGCACGAGCCCGAGCGAATCCATGAACGTGCCGCCGACCCCGCGGAGGCGGTCAACCGGCCGCTCGAGCCGAAGGCAAATGTAAACGACTTACACGAGACCGATGAGGGTGGCGGACCACCGGCAGCAGACACCGACCGTGTCTCGGGCACGACCGGATCCGGACAGGAGGCGGAACGTTGATCGCCGCAGAGCTGACCGCGACCCGGCAACTTGCACAACGTCGCTTCGAGCGTCCGCTGATCAGCGCCTTCCTCGACCTCGATCCAGCGCGCTTTGCCACCGGCCCCGCCCGCGCCACCGAGATCAACTCGCTGCTGGACCAGGCACAGCAGCTGTTACATGCGCAGCCGCTCGAGCACCAGGACCGGCTGGCGTTGGAGCAGGACATCAAGCGCATCGCCGGTTACCTCACCGCTGAGCTCGATCCCTCCGGCGCCCACGGGGTGGCCATCTACTGCTCGAGCCGGGAGTCGCTGTTCGAGACGATCCGCCTGTCAAATCCCGTGGCCAGCGAGATCGTGATCGAGACGATCCCCAGGCTCGAGCCGCTGCTGCCGCCTCCGGAACCTGCTTGCGTATGCGTGACGCTGGTCAACCGCCGAGACGCGCGCTTCTTCATCCCGCGCGGCGGCTCGAAGGTCGGCGAGCATCACCTCGAGGAGCAGCTCCATGACGAGGTGCACGGTCAGCACCGGCAGGGCGGCTGGTCGGAGGCCAACTACGAGCGCAGCATCGAGGCCGATGTCGACGCGCACCTGCGTCGCTGCGCATCACGCCTGTACGAGCTCTGGCGGAGCGCGAAGTTCGACCGGCTGGTGCTCGGTGGCCCACACGAGCTCGTGACGCGATTCACCTTGGAGCTGCATCCCGACGTGCGTGGCGTGCTCGATGAAGCGGAGATCGCGCTGGACGTCAACACGGCCTCGGCTCCCGAGATAGACGAGGCGCTGATGCCGCTACGCCAGCGCTGGCGGGAGCTGGCGCAATGGGATGCGCTACAGCGGCTGCTCTCGACGATGGACGTTCGCGACGGCACGTCGGTGGGGATCCCCGACACCCTCGCCGCACTCGGTAGGCGCCAGGTGGGCTCGCTGGTGCTGGGCCCACGAGCCGATGCCGAGGGCTGCGCGTGCCCGCAGTGCGGGCAGCTGTTCGTCGCTGACAAAGGCAGCCGCTGCGAAGCCGACGGCGCCGAACTGCGTCCCGTGCACAGTCTGCGCAGCGCGATGATCCGCAGCGCGGTGCGGCAGGACGCCGAGGTGATCGTGCTCGGCGACTACGACGACCGGCCCGAGATCGCTGCTTTCAGCGGCGTCGGCGCGATCCTGCGCTACTGATCAGGCCGACGTCCGGCGCCGGGTGGATCAGCGCGGCCCAGATACCCACTCTCACCGGTTCGAATCACGGTCGCGACCAGCTCATTTGCCAGAAACCGGTCGCTAACAGTGACGCAACAGATGGGGCGCAACTCCATCCCAGATGAGCTGTTTCTGGGGCAGCCGTCACATAAGACGGGCGTCAGCTTTCACTTTCTGGGAGGGAGTTGGAGACATGCACATCCACCGAAGGTCTCCGATCGGAGTAGGTCTCTCGATTCTCCTGGCGCTGATCGCGTTGGCCGTGGCAATGCTGATGGCGCTGCCGGCGACGGCGCGCGCCGCACGGCATCCACATCACAACCACGGGCTCACGATCGCGACCAGCGAGAACCCGATCACCGCCGGTGAGGGCATCCTCATCTATGGCCGGCTCGCGGGCCCGGGCAACGCCCACAAGCGCGTCTGGCTGTTCCACCGGATCGCTCCGGCGCACCGCTTCACCCCGGTGGGCGTCAGGCGCACGAACTCCTCCGGCTTCTACGAGTTCATCCGCGCCGACGGCGTCGTCAAGTCGAACCGCAACTGGTTCGTGCTCGGCCCCGGCAACACGCACAGCCACACGGTCCACGAAAAGGTCTCCTCGGACGTGACGCTGAGCGCGAGCACGGCGACCGCGACGACCGCGGACACGGTCAACTTCACCGGCTCGGTGTTCCCGGCACACCACCACCAGCGGGTGGCGCTGCAGGAACAGGAGAGCACCAACGGCAACGGCTGGAAGACGATCGATGCCGGGTACACCAACGGTCACTCGGCCTTCTCGATCGCGCACCACTTCCGGACGGCCGGCAGCTACACGCTGCGTGCCTTCTTCCCCGACGATCCGCGCAACATCCCGGGTCAGTCGGCGAGCATCGGCCTGACCGTTCAGCAGCAGCAGAACCCGTCGTTTACGATCAACGGCTCGGCCCAGGCAATCGCCAACGGGCAGTCGGTGACGATCACGGGCACGCTGCACTCCTACGGCTCCACCACCGCGGCCGCGCCGAATGTGTCGGTGACGCTCTACGGCAGGCACGGCACCGGCGCCTTCCGCGCGCTGCAGAGTACGCCGACCGACAGCTCCGGCAACTACTCGTTCACCACCATGCCGTTGCACAACACGGTGTACTACGTCTCCGCGGGCCACAGGGAGAAGACCGCGCGGTGGTTCGTGGGTGTGCAGGACGTGGTCACTGCCTCGCTGACTGCCTCGAGCCTCGCAGCTGGGCAGACGGTGAAGGTCACGGGCACTGTCACACCAGATCACGGTGGTCACCTGCTGTACCTGCAGGAGCAGAGCTCCGCCGGCCAGTGGGTCGACGTGAAGGCCCGCTCCCTGAGCGCGGCCTCGACGTTCGCGTTCGGCTACACCCCCGGCATGACCGGCACGTTCAACCTGCGCGTGCAGATCACCGGCGGTCCCTGGAACGTCGGCGGTGTCTCCTCGACGCTGCCGCTGACGGTCAGCGGAGTGGCACCCATCAGTTCGCTGCCGCCTGCATCGTAGGGACACCTGGGAGCGGCGCTGGCCGGATCCCGTCGGGCTGAACGCTCGGCGGGATCCGGCTTTTATGGGGCCCTTACGGGCCTTGTTGCAGGCCAATCAGCGATGCGGGGCCGGGCGTAAGGCCCCGTAAGGCCCACATCGCTGCGAACTGCCGATGTGGGGTTACGCGTCTTAGTCGATTCTGGTCTCTACGCCATGCAAGAGATCGACGAGAGGACCGAGAAATGTACCCCGCACTCAGCTACCAGCTCAGCCAGGCCCGTATCACAGAGCTCCGCAACGACGCCGAGCATCACCAGCAGCTTCCCCGACGGGCGCGCAGGCAATACTTCCTACGTGCGCGGAAGACTCACCAGCAGCCGCTTCGTGGGACGCCAGAGCCAACTGGCGGAGCTCGATCTTGCGTACCGCGAAGCGCTTGAGGGAACGCCGCGCCTGCTGCTGATCGCAGGCGACTCCGGCGTCGGTAAGACGCGGCTACTGTCGGAGGCCCGAAGCTCGTTCGACGGTGGCCGGGTGTTGTTCGGGCAGTGTCTGGAGCAGGGCGAGCTCGAGCTCCCCTATGCGCCACTGCTTGGCGCGCTGCGCCCGCTGGTGCGCGACCAGGACCCGGTGATCGACGAGCTCAGCCCCGGTAGCCGCGCGCACCTGGCTACGCTGCTGCCAACCCTAGGCCCGGCAACGCCCGGCGACGGGGGCGGCGCCGACGGGCAGATGCGGCTGTTCGAGAGCCTGCTGGAGCTGCTGCACGTGCTGAGCGTGCGCCAACCGCTGGTGCTGGCGCTCGAGGACATGCACTGGGCCGACCGCTCGACCCGCGCCTTCGCCGCATTTCTCGCGCGCAGCCTGATCGACGAGCGCGTGCTCCTACTGCTCAGCTACCGCAGCGACGAGCTGCACCGCAAGCACCCGCTGCGACCGCTGCTGGCGGAGCTGGTGCGACTCGACTCGGCGCGCCTGATCGAGCTCGAGCCATTCGACCGCGACGAGCTCGCCGAGGCGCTCGCCGACATCCTCGGCGAGCAACCGGACGACGACCTGATCGACCGGCTGCTCACGCGCACCGACGGGAATGCGCTGTACGTCGAGGAGCTGCTGGCCGCGGCACTCGACGGACGTGGCGCGACACCCCAGAGCCTGCGCGACGCCTTCATGCTGCGGATCGAGCGGATGAGCGCCGACGCCGGCCAGACGGCGCGCGCGGTCGCGGTCGGGCGCTCGATGGACGAGTCGATGATCTCACGGCTCACCGGCATCGATTCCGCCGCGCTACGCGACGCCCTGCGCGAGGCCTTGGCGGAGCACGTGCTCGTGGCCGGCGGTGAGGGACGCTTCAGCTTCCGCCACGCGCTGCTGCGGGAGGTGGTCTACGACGACCTGCTCCCCGGAGAGCGCAACGCTATGCACCTGCAGCTGGCGCGCGAGCTCGAGGCCACCGGAGAGCTCGCCTGCGCCGAGGACGAGGCGGGTCGCGTGGCGGTGATCGCAACCCACTACGCGGCGGCCGGCGATCAGTCGGCGGCACTGCGAGCGACGATCCGCGCGGCGCGAGAGGCACGGCGCGTGCACGCCTACGGCGAGATGGCCGACCTCTACGAGCGCGCACACGGGCTGTGGGCACGCGTCTCCGACGCCGAGGCGGTGGCCGGCATCGACGAGGTCGAGCTGCTCGAGGAGGCCGCGGGCGCCTATGCGCTCAACGGCGATATGCGCCACAGCGAGATGCTCGCCGAGCACGGCCTCAAGCTGCTCGACCCCGAGCAGGATCCGGTGCGTTACGGGCGCCTGCTGGTGCGGCGCGGGCGCTCGCGCTGGCGGCTGAACCAGGCCCAGTCCGGAAGCGAGGACCTGGAGCGCGCGCTGACGCTGCTGCCGGACGAACCGAGCCTCGAGCGCGCTCGACTGCTGTCCTGGATCGCGCGCACGCGCACGCTGCGCGGCCACTATCGCGAGGCGATCCACGAGGGCGAGCGCGCCCGCGTGGTGGCCGAGGCCGCCGGGCTGCCGGTCGTCGTCGGCGAGGTGCTGAACACGCTGGGCATGGCCAACATCGCCCTCGGCGAGGTCGAGGCCGGCGAGGCACTGCTGCGGGAGGCGATCACGCTGGCGCGCGAGCAGGACGACCTCGACGACCTGGGCACGGCCTACAGCAACCTGGCGGAGTTCCTCAACCTGGCGGGGCGCACCCGCGACGCCCTGGGCGTGATCGAGGAGGGCGTCAGCGAGTTGCGCCAGGCCCACGGTCAGGCCTTCGGCTGGATGACGATGACGCTCTCGTCGCTCGCCTTCGAGGCCGGCGACTGGGATGGCGCGCGCGCGAACGTCGGACCCCCGATCGGCTCGCTGGCCGGCGTGGCGCTGATGTTCCGGCTGCTGCGCGACGCCGAGCTCGCGCTCGGCGCGGGCGACGAGGAGCTCGCGCGCCAGCGGCTGCGCGAGGCCGAGCCGCTGGTCCGCGTCACCGGTGAGGCCCAGTGGCACGGCCTCTACGGC
>JBOGYJ010000211.1:0-4433 GCA_050696795.1 Solirubrobacteraceae bacterium
GAACGCACAAGAACCCATCAGGTGCGCTGGTTTGTGCGACAGCCACCGCGCGAAGCGTGTGCGGCGATGAACGAGTGGAGAAGACGCGTCAGCACGCGAAGGCAGGTATCGCTGCGGCTGCGGTCGAATCCGCGCCTACTCGTGAGGGTTCCGCGACCATTGCTCAGATAATGGGCTCGGATGAACACAGGGATCACCTCGGATTCCTCTCGACCGAACCTATGTGGTAACTGTTCAGGTGTCGGTGGCTTGGTTCAGGCTCTGAGCCAGCGGTGGTAGGCGGCGATCAGGCGCGTGGTGTCGGGATCGGTGTTGAGGTTGATGTCGAGCAGCGCGATCTCGTAGCGTTGTCCGTTGCGTTGGCAGGTGGCGGTCAGCTCGTGGCGGTTGTTCGCTCGGCTGACGGATAGCACCTCTACTTGTTCGCCGATGACGGTGCCGTGGCATGGGAGGTTGGCGTCCTCGTCGAAGGCGTTCTCGAAGCCCATCAGTTGCTCGTCCTGGTCGTGTGCGTCGATGGTGATCTCCTCGATCAGCGCGTCGAGTTCGGTGTTGGCGTGTTGGGCTGGTGCCATCGGAGTCCTCCGTTGTCAGGCGGCGAGGTTGAGGCGCTCAAGGACGAGTGGTGGGCAGCGGATCTCGCCGCTTTTGAAGCGGCCGATCGGGCGGTGCACGCACACCACCGCGATGTTCTCGTCGAGCTCGGTGATGACGCCGTGGATGCCGTGCAGGTAGCGCGGGGTGGCTTGGTGGTTGATCCGCACCCGGTCGCCGACGTTGAGCATCGCGAGCGCCTTGTGGGTGTTGATTGTGTGCAGCAGCTCGTAGCGGCCGCGGATCGCCTCAGCGATCGCGGTCAGGTGCTGGTCCAGTGCGCCATCGGCGATCTGGTCCAGCAGCAGCCGCTCAGGCTCGACCGACGCTGTCGCCGCGTGGATCGGCGCGGCGGGGTTGGCGGGCGCTCGGCGAGGCTGTTGTCGGCGGGAGCGTTTGCTCATCCGCCGGGAAGCATCGCGGGCGGGCCGGACTGATCAGCCTGGTGCGGGTGCCGGCAGCCACGGCTGCCCGGCGGCGAGCCGGGAGAGCACGTCGATCGGGCGCAGCCCGTGCTTGCGGGCGGTGGAGAGGTAGGAGCGGATCGTGAGAAACCGCGTAGCGCCGTCTTGGGTGCGCCAGCAGCCGGAGATCTTCTGTTGCAGCTTGACCATCCGGATGTCCTGCTCAGCCTGGTTGTTTGAAAACGGTGCGTGGAAGTCGTAAGCGAACCGCAGCACGTCGCCCTGATGGCGTTCGAGGCGCAGCAGCAGGTTATGCGCCTTGGTCTTCTTGGCGGTGGTGGCGGGGTGCTCGTCATGTCCCATGCCGATGATCGTCTGATAGCTGTCGGCAAGCTCACAGAGAGCCTTCTCGCTGAGCCGGTTCCGGCTGGCAGCGACAGCTGCCTCAACGAGCGTTTTGGTGTCCATCAGCAGACAGCTCATCGCCACAGGCCACAAGTGTCCAGCCTCGATCGCGGCCTGCAGCTCGCGGAGATGATGAACGTTGCACAGGCCATGCTCACACTCGGTGTAGTTGCGGTAGGGCGCCCACCCATCATGCACCGCGATACCACGAAAGCCGCTCAGCACGCCAGCGTGATCGATCGCTTCCTGGCCGCGGCGCTTGTGCGCGGTGTAGCGCGTCAGCGTCGCGGTCGAGGCGCTGTGAACCCACCCCAGCCGCCCGGCGATCCTCGCGCCCGTCTCATCAAAATGGCAGACCGGCTGGCTCACGAGCAGCAGACGCAACCGCTCGTCAAAGTCCGTCAACCCTCCAGCGGCAGCACTGACCCAGCCGGCCAGCGTGCCGCTCGACACCGCTGCGCCGATCATGTCCGACAGCGCCTGGCAGGCGCGGTCATAGGGCAGATGCTGAAAGACGTGCAGATACACGCCAAGCGCCCTGACCCCGGGCCCATACTGCGTCGGCGCGCTGACCCCCACCGGAAAGGAGCCGCACGACACCTGCCCACACTCGCAGCGCCGCGAAGTGCTGACGTGCTCGACCGTCACAAGCGCCCGGACCGGCGGAACATCGAAGACCTGGCGGGACTCGCCACCCTCGACGCTCTCAGCACCAGCCAGATCCCGGCCACAACCATCACAACGCACGGGCGGGTGCTCGACCACACGATCCGGGATCTGGACACATTCAAGACGTGTGCCGTCATGCCCGTCCTGGCCGCCCTGCTTCTTCCCCGACGAGCGACGCAAGCTCCGCTTACGACTCTGCGCCGAATCCGACGCCGGCTTGGAGAACCCGTCCATCGACCCCGGCCGCGAACTGTTCCGCGAGTTCGCCGACAACCGCGCGTTCAGCTCAACGATCTGCGCCCGCTGCGCCTCAACTACCACCCGCAACTCGATCACCAACGCAACCAGCTCGTCACGACCCAGCCGCTCTGAAACATCCCCTGCATCTGGCATCGATGCAAAGTTCCCTGCAAACCAGCATGTCCCTGCTCAGACGCTCAAACCACCTGAACAGTTACAATCGCGCTTGGTGTCAGCTCGATCCGAACCGGGGTCGAAGTGGCGGGGCACACGGAGTCGGCGACCGCCGCTTCTCCGAGGAGGTGCGTGAACAGCAGCGCGTCGGTGGCGCAGAACGTGTACAGGACACGACCGGCGACGGTGTAGCGATGGCCGGTCCGCCGCAGCGTCAGGCCGAAGCCAGCGAGCCTCCCGTCCTCGTCCCAGTCGGTACCGGGTTGAGCCCGCAGCATCCGCTCGACATCGCCAACCGGTAGCGACGCGACATCGGCGAGCTCCTGGATCGAGACGGGAGCGCCCTTCGCGATCATGCACACCAGGTAGGGGATGACCTCGTATCCCGGCAGCTCCGATACGAAGGTCGGGATATCACCGCAGAGCAGTTCGTCATTCATGGTCGGCATCCCCTACTTGTCGTCGGCTTCGATCGCATGCAGTAGTGGGCACTCGCGCCGGTCGCGCGGAAGCACGCAGGTATCGATCAGCCGCAGCAGCGAGTCGCGCATCGCGGTGACGCTGGCGAGCTTCTGATCGAGCTCAGCGACCTTCGCGGTCGCGAGCTCGCGCGCCGCCTCACAGCTCGCCGGCCCACCGGCGGACAGGTCGAGCAACGTATCGATCTCCTCCAGGCTGAACCCGAGCTTCTGCGCGTGGCGTACAAACCGCACGATCCGTACAGCGTCGGCGCCGTAGGCGCGATACCCCGAGTCGAGCCGCTCCGGTTCGGGCAGCAGCCCGCGCCGCTCGTAATAGCGGAGGGTCTGGACGTTCACGCCGGCCTGCTCGGCCAGTTCGGAGCTGCGCATGAACGCAGCCTAACCCTGTACCTGCGTACAGAGTCAAGGGCTATCTACCCGCTCGCGCTCGCGCTCGTGAGCGACGAGGACTAGGACTCGGTGCGCCTGCCCGGCGTGGATCCGAACGCCGCGCGGAAGGCGTCGATGAAGGCGCTCGTGCTGCGGTAGCCGCAGGCGTGGGCGGTGTTGGTGACCGACTCGCCGCCGGCGAGCAGGAGTTGCGCCTGGTGCAGGCGCAACTGGGCCCGCCACTGCGGGAACGACATGCCGGTCTCGCGGCGGAACAGGCGGCTGAGCGTACGCTCGCTGGCTCCGACCCTCCGCCCGAGCTCTGGCAGGGTGCGCGGATCCGACGGGTCGGCGGCGAGCAGATCGACGATCCGGACCAGTCGGTCGTCGTGCGGGCGCGGCAGGCGCAACGGCAGGATCGGTAGCCGGCGCAGCTGATCTAGCGCGACCTGGCGCAGCCGCGTGCGCGCGGGGGAGGGCATCTCGTTGCCGCTCGTCAGCGAGAGGATCACCTCTCGCAAAAGGGGCGAGACTTCGACGACGGCGGGTCCAGGCTCGGCAAACGGGTTCACGGAGGCGGCGAAGCCCACTGACAGCAGCTCGGTGGCGCCGCGGGCGCGGTGCGAGTGAGCGACCCCCGGCGGAATCCAAACGCCACGCAGCGGTGGGACGATCCACGAGCCCGACCCCGTGAAGACTTGGAGCACCCCCCGCCCCGGGTAGACCAGCTGCGGGCGGTCGTGGTAATGCCAGTCGATTCTTTCGTTGGCCTGGAGCGGACGCCGGATCGCGCTCGGAAGGTCGTGGCGGGCTGCCGACATAACTGGGCAGATTATCGGTAGCCAGACGAGCACATGGGAGCTAGCGTGATCGCCGATGTCAGTGGTAAACGCCCAGCGCTACGGGAGTCCAGAGCCGACCGCGAGCTCGGACTGGTCGCGTATACGGATGTGGGCGATGGCGCACACGGCCATCGACTTCTTCCAGGGCGCCGTCCCGGCTGCGATCCCGTACTTCGTGCTGGACCGGCACTACAGCTACCTGCAGGCGTCGGGCCTGAGCTTGGCCGCGACGCTCGGCGCGGCGATCCCACAGC